>JAJQBO010000152.1:4920-16864 GCA_021203245.1 Planctomycetaceae bacterium | reverse complement strand
CGTTTTAATTGCCTAAGTCATTATTTGATAAGATAGAAAAAGGCCAAACATGAGAGCCGGGGCGGCCTCAGTGGCTGCTCCGGCTGCTTTGTTGATTCCCCAACGTCACCCCGGCGTCTTGACGATAAACCGGGAGACGGACGGGAGGGTGTGCCGGGGCAGGCGGGCTGATCGTGGCTACGGCGTTGTTTTGGGCAGGTGGTCCTCGAAGCACACTCTATCCGCGCGTCCCGAAATGGGATGGCTCTCCTCAGTCATCGTACCGCAAACGCACCCTACCGGCCGTCCACCTCTTTGCTGTGCAGGTAGACATATTCGTCGGTGGACGACAACCCGGCGTCGTTGTCGTGGTGAAGCGCGTGCAGCAGCTCTTCATCGTGTTTCGGTTTGGCCAGCTTCTTCAGCCACCTGCCGCTGTTGCTGGGCGCTTTCTTGATCTTCTCCGTCCTTTCCTGGGGCGTAATCATGGCTGGCTCCTTGTTTTGAGGGTAGCCATATACCACCCGTCCACCTATAGTATACCCCATGGCATGGCGCTTGTGTGCCTGCAGGAGAACGACGATGAATCACCCCATGGCCGCAGCCGTCGGCGACAAGCCTTTCGACCTTGTGCTCAAAAACGCCCAATTCGTCAACGTCCATACCGAAGAGATCTATCGGGCCGACGTCGGCATAGCCGGCGGTCGTATTGCCCACGTCACCCAGCCGGAAGAGGACGGCTTGTCCGCTCTGGATGGCGGCGCGGTGTACGATTGCGCCAACCGTTTCCTCCTGCCCGGCTTCATCGACACCCACGTCCATATCGAAAGCAGCATGATGACGCCGGCCAACTTTGCCCGCACCGTCATCCCACACGGCACCACCACCGTCCTCGCCGACCCGCACGAAATCTGTAACGTGCTTGGCGTCGAAGGGATTGACTATTGCGCCGAAGCGGCGCGGGACATACTGCTCCGGGTCTTTTTGGCCGTGCCGTCGTGCGTGCCGTCGCTTCTGGGAGCCGAATCCAACAAAATGGTTTTTGGCCCGGCGGAGATCGCCCGCATGCTCGCCATGCCGGGCGTCCTTGCCCTCGGCGAGGTGATGGATTATATGGGCGTCATCAACCGCGATCCGCGCATGATCGCCATCCTTGACGAAGCGCTGCAGGCGGGGAAGATGGTCCAGGGACACGTTATCGACGTGACGTCGCGGCAGCTTTCGGCCTATATGGCCGCCGGGGTGGAATCGGACCACGAGTCCCGCACCCTCGCCGACGCGGTGATGAAACTCCGGGCCGGCATGACGCTGGAATGCCGTTACGGCTCCACCGCCCAGAATGTGCCGGTCGAGGCCGAAGCCCTTGCGCTCCTCAATTATCCCGTCAACGCCACCCTCTGCACCGACGACCGGGAGCCGGACGACCTGCTCCGGCGCGGCCATATCGACGAGGCCCTGCGGCAGGCGGTGCGGGCCGGGATGTCGCCCGTCAAGGCGGTGCAACTGGCGACCAGGAACGCGGCGCTGTTCCTCGGCCAGAAGGACATCGGCGCGCTGCGGCCGGGCGCGCGGGCCGATATGGTTCTAGTGAACGACCTGCACGATTTCACCGTCGAGGCCGTCTTCATCGGCGGCCGGCTCTGTGCCGAAAACGGACGGTTGACAGCGCCATTCCCGTCCCCGGCCCTGCCTATCGAATCCCGGAACACCATGAATATAAAAGGAGCGTTGTCCCGGGACGATTTCACCATCCCCGCCCAGGGCGATTCGGTCCGCCTGAACGGCGTGTCGCTCCGGAACGGGGACCCGTTCATGACCAAATTGGTGCAGACGACATTTGCCGTCCGGAACGGCTGCGCCGCCGTTGGCGACGGGGCGGATTTCGTCACCCTGGCGGTGGTCGAGCGCCACAACGCCACCGGGAACGTCGCCGTCGCCCCGCTGCGCGGCACCGGACTGCGGCGGGGCGCGATAGCCGGGACCGTCGCCCACGACTCCCACAACCTGTTTGTCCTGGGCAAAAATCCGGACGACATGCTCGCCGCCGCCCTGCGGCTGGTGGAATCGGGCGGCGGTTTTGCTGCTGCCGAAAACGGGCGGGTCGTGGCCGAGGTGCCGTTGCCGGTATGCGGACTGATGTCGGTGCACCCGGTCGAAGCGTTGGCGGCGGAAATGGCTGCACTCAAGCGGACGGTCAACGACATGGGCATTGTCGGCGGGTCGCCGGTGCATATGTTGACCTGGTTCTGCCTGCCGGTGCTGCCCGAGGTGCGGCTTACCGACAAGGGCCTGTTCGACACGGTTCGGCAAAAACCGCTGCCGCTGTACGTCCCGGCTGAATGAAGCGCGGCCGGATACCGATAGGTTAGGAAAGAGGGGGAAGGAGGACCGTCATGTTTCGGGTCGGCAGCCATATTTCGTCCGCCAAGGGTTATCTCGCCATGGGCAGGGACGCGGTGAAAATCGGGGCAAATACCTTCCAGTTCTTTGTCCGGAATCCCCGTGGCGGCAGGGCCAAGGACATCAATCCGGCCGACGTCGCCGCCTTCCTCGCCTTTGCGAAGGAAAACGATATTTCTTCCATTCTCGCCCACGCGTCCTATGTCCTCAATATCGCCACAAACGACGAACGGTTGCGGACCTTTGTCCGGGAGACGGTTGCGGACGATCTCGCCCGGCTCGAAAACACGCCCGGCGCCCTGTACAACATCCACCCCGGCACCCGCAAGGACCGGCCCTACGACGAGGCGGTGGCGAGCGTGGCGGCGAACCTCGACGCCGCCATCCCGGCGAAGATGTCCAGTACGTTCCTGCTTGAGACAATGTCCGGCCATGGCGGCGAGTTGGGCGGGCGTTTCGAAGAATTGCAGGACATCATGGATGCGTGCAAACGGGGCGGGAAGTTCGGCGTCTGCCTGGACACCTGCCACGTTTTTTCCGCCGGGTACGACATTGTCGGCGATCTGGACGGCGTGCTGTCCGACTTCGACAAGGCGGTCGGCCTGGATAAACTTAAGGCCATCCACCTGAACGACAGCATGTTCCCCTTCGGGAGCCACAAGGACCGCCACGCTAAGCTGGGCGAGGGCGAGATCGGCTGGGACGCCATCAGCCGCATCGTCAACCACCCAAGCCTGCGCGACCTTCCGTTTTACCTCGAAACGCCGAACGATCTCGCCGGATATGCAGCGGAAATCGCCGAACTGAAGAAACGATATGGCCCCAAAGCGGTGAAAAAGAAGAGCCCGGCCGCGAAGAAGCCCGCGCCGGCGCGGCGAAAAAAGAAGGCGGAGTAACGGGCGGCGGAAAAATTTCGGCAAAAAATATTGCATTTGTGTCGATACACGCATAAGATACTCGCCTTCGGCGTTCTTTTCGCCGATGCATCCGGATTCACCAAGACGATGGAAACCAGCATGAACCAGGCCGCCAATAGCATTCAGCGCCGCACCGACACTGCCGACCGGCAGTGCGGCCTGATCGCGATTGCGTGCTGGTGGCGTGGCAACTGGTGGCGGCTCACCCCGCCGGCTGTTCCCATCGCCTCCGATTTTGGAGTGGACTCCTCGAACTAAAGGACATCCCACATCCACCGACGAGCCGATTTCTCAGGGACAGCCGAAGGGCTGTCCCTTTTTTCGTTTCATTCGCGCGTGTAAGGAACATCACATGTCTACTCCACGAACCGACGGCGTCATCCGCATGATCCCGGGCGAGCGCTTTACGCCCTTCGCCCTGGCGAAGAAGTTGCGGGCCAGGATCCTCTTCGAGTCCTCGTCGTTCCAGCGCGGCCGCACCCGCTATTCGCTCCTCGTCCTGGACGAAGCGTTCCGCCTGATTCAGCGCGGCGACGACATCCTTTTCCAGACCGTGGAGGGCGAGACAAAACCCTTCGACTCGGCTCCGGCCAAGGACATCCTCGACGCCGCCGCCCACTTCGCGAACCAGCACCCGCTCCTGCATCAGGACTTCCCCTATCCGTGCGGCGGCTTCGGCTACGTCTCCTACGAGTTCGCCGCCAAGTGCGATACGATTCGCCTCACGCCCAAGCCCGACCCGCTCGGCGTCGACGACGCCGTCTTTCTCTACGGCCACGTCTATCTTATCTACGACCACCACGCCGACGTCATCTACCTCCACGGCGTCAACTACAACGAGCACGAGGTCGATCTCGAAGAAGCGCTGGACGCGGTGGAAACGCGCATCCGCGATTTCGATTTCAACTACCTGGCCGAGCCGGTGCCGTCGCATCCGGCGAAAATACTCGACAACCCGGACGACGAACGCGATTTCATTGAAGGGGTCAAAAGCATCCGCCGGGACATCGAGGCGGGAAGTTGTATCCAGGCGGTTTTGTCGCGACGCCTCGAAGTCGAGACAAAACAGAGTTCGTTCGACAGCTACCGCCGGCTCCGCTCCATCAATCCCTCCCTCTACATGTTCCACATCGATTTCGGCGACTTCCAAATCTTCGGCGCCTCGCCCGAGGTCCACGTCAAGCTGAAGGAAAACAAGATCACCATCAAGCCCCTTGCCGGCACGCGGCCCCGCGCCGACGACCCGCTCGAAAACGCCCGCCGCGAGGAAGAGCTTCTCGCCGACGAAAAAGAGGTGGCCGAACACATGATGCTGGTCGACCTGGCCCGGAACGATCTCGGCCGCGTCGCCAAAACCGGCAGCGTCAAGGTGGTGTCGAAAATGACGGTGGAGCACTATTCCCACGTCATGCACATCTCGTCCACGGTCGAGGCCGAACTGGACGACACCGTCTGCAGCCTTGACGCTATCCGCTGTTCCTTCCCGGCCGGGACCGTCTCGGGCGCACCGAAGATTCGCGCCATGGAGACCCTCGACAAACTCGAGCGCTATCCGCGCCGCTTTTACTCCGGCATCGTCGGCTATATCGAACCGGGCGGCGAGTTCAACACCTGCATCGCCATCCGCTGCGGCCTCCAGAAAGGGAATCGCCTCTATCTGCAGGCTGGCGCGGGCATCGTCTACGATTCGGTGCCGGAAACGGAACTGGCTGAAACGAACCACAAACTGGGGGCGCTCCTCGCCGCCCTCAACCTCGCGGAAAGGAAATAGCCCATGTACGTCGTTATCGATCACTTCGACTCCTTTACCTATAACCTGGTGCAGATGCTCCGCGAGACCGTCACGGACGAAGTCCGCGTGCTACGTTCCGATTCCTACCGCCCCGAGGACCTCGACGAACTGCCCATGCGCGGCCTCGTCATGTCGCCCGGGCCTGGCCGCCCGGAAGAGTATCCGGTCAGCCTCGACACCATCCGCCGCTTTACCGGCCGCGTGCCCATCCTCGGCGTCTGCCTCGGCCACGAGCAGTTGGTCGCCGCCTACGGCGGCGAAATCCGCCGCGGCAAACGCATCATGCACGGCAAGACGGACGAAATGCTGTCGGACGGGCGCGGCTGTTTCCGCAACATCCCCTCGCCGTCCGCCTTCATGCGCTACCACTCCCTCGTCGCCGACGCCAAGCTGCCCGACTGCCTCGAGGCGACAGCCTGGAGCCGCCGCGACGGCGACATCATGGGCGTGCGCCACCGCGAGCACCAGATCGAAGGCGTGCAGTTCCACCCCGAATCGGTGGGGTCGGAGGCGGGCCGGCGTGTGGTGGAGAATTTCGTCAATTACCGGCGCGAGCCGTTCCCGGCCCGCAAGGTGCTGTCGCGCCTGCTGGCGGGAGAAGACCTCGAACGCGAAACCGCCCGCGCCTTTATGCTCGAGACCGCCGAAGGGAATCTCACCGACGCGCAAATCGCCGGTTTCCTTTGCGCCATCGAGGCGAAGGGGGTGACGGCCGAAGAGATCGCCGGGTGCGCTTCCGTCCTTGTCGACAAGCGCCGTCCGTTTCGAACCGACAAGCCGGTCCTCGACATCGTCGGCATCGGTGGTGACGGCAAAGGTTCGTTCAACCTCTCGTCCATGGCCTCCATCGTCACCGCCGCCTGCGGCCAGCCCATGGCCAAGCACGGCAACCGCGCTGTGTCATCGTTCTGCGGCTCGGCGGATTTCTTTGGCCAACTCGGCTATCCTCTGGACATTCCGCCCGAAAAAGCGGAAAAACTCTTGGATCGGACCGGTTTTGCGTTCCTCTTCGCGCCGCTCTACCACAGCGCGATGAAGTACGCGGTCACGGCCCGCCGCGACCTCGCGATCCGCACCACCATGAACCTGCTTGGTCCCATCACGAACCCGGCCCGGTCGCCGTACGGCCTTATCGGCGTGCCGGAAAATTATCTGCTCGCTCCCATCGCCGAGGCCTTGATGCTGCTGGGCGGCGAGCGGTTCATGACCATCCGTTCGGAAGACGGGCTGGACGAATTCTCCTGCGCCGCTCCGACCCGCTGCATGCTGGTGGACAGGAGCGGCAGGCGGGACGAGTTCGTCTTCGATCCGGCGGAGGCCGGCATCACCGGCTTCGATTCGGACAGCCTCACCGGCGGCACGGCCGAGGAAAACGTCGCCATCGCCATGCGCCTGTTGGCGGGCGAGGAATTGAACGGCGTCATGGACGCGGTATGCCTGAACGCGGGGGCGGGGCTGTTTGTCGCCGGCAAGGCCGACAGCATCGTCGACGGGTACAAACAGTCCAGGGAAGCGTTCAAGAGCGGCAAGGTCAAGGCCAAGCTCGACGAAGTTCTGGAAACGGCGCACGCCCTGGTGGCGGAGGGGAATGCCTGATGGCGAACATTCGTGACGAAATCGTCGCGGCGCGGCGGGAGCGGGTTGCCCGCCTCGGCTTTGACGAAGGCGCGTCGGTGCCTGGAGCGCGCGAGGCGCCGCTAACGCCGTTCCTCGGCGCGAACGGGCTGATCTGCGAAGTGAAGCGCCGCTCGCCGTCTAAAGGGGACATCGCACCCGGCCTTGACGCGGTGGCGCAGGCCGGCATCTACGTCGGGGCCGGGGCCGGCAACATCTCCGTCCTCACCGTGCCGGAAGGGTTCGCCGGCAGCCTGGACGATCTCATGGCGGTTAAGCGGCGCTATCCGGAGGCGGCGGTCCTGCGAAAGGATTTCCTCTTCGACGTGCAGGACGTCGATGTCGCCTATCGGGCCGGGGCCGACGCGGTCCTGCTTATCACCGGCATGCTGTCGGACGACCTCCTCGCCGCGATGCACGCACGCGCCACCAGCCTCGGCATGGCCGCGCTGGTGGAGATTCACGACGACGACGATCTCGCCAAGGCGCGGCGCATCAGGCCGAACCTGGTGGGCATCAACAGCCGCGACCTGACCATCTTCCGCGTCGACCCGCTCCTGCCGCTGAAGGTCAAGGCCGGTATCGACTGGGACGCCCGGGTCATCTACGAATCGGGGATTTCGAGCCCGGACGGTGCCGCGTTTGCCATTGGTTCCGGTTTCGCCGGGATACTTATCGGGGAAGGCGTGGTGCGGAATCCCGCCCTCGCGCCGCAATTACTCGAAGCGATGGCTTCGGCACAGCCGTCACGGTTCTGGCCTGCCGTCGGCACGGCCCTCGCCGCATCGGGCGGTAAACCGCTTGTGAAGATTTGCGGCCTGACGAACGTCGACGACGCGCGCCTGGCCGCCGATCTCGGGGCCGACCTGCTTGGCTTTGTCTTTTGGCCTGATTCGAAGCGGGCCGCGACGCCGGCCTTGCTGGAGGCGATTCGGGACATCGCCGTTCCCAAGGTCGCGGTCACGGTCAATCCGGCCGGAGCGTCCGGCCTGGACCCGGATGTGCTGCGGCTCCTGGAAAACGGCCTGGTGGATGCGGTGCAGTTCCACGGCGACGAGACGCCGGACGATTGCGCCCGACTGTGGCCGGTCGGTTACAAGGCGCTCCGGCCGTCGACTCCCGATGGGGCGGCCGACGCCACCCGCTTCCGTTGCCCGCGCGTCCTCGTCGACGCGGCTTCCGACCTGCCCGGCGGCAGCGGCAAGCGCGTTCGGCCGGATATCGTCGCGGCATGGCCCGGCCCGCTATGGCTGGCCGGCGGCCTGGGACCAGACACCGTCGCCTCGGCCGTGGAGGCGTACCGGCCCGAACTGGTCGATGTGGCGAGCGGGGTGGAGGCCTCCCCCGGCAAAAAAAGCCCCGAGGCCATGCGGCGATTCTTCACTGAATTGCGATCGACAGCACATTAGATGGAGTAAAACGATGTCAGAAGAAATCATCATGCCCGACTTTTTCGGCGACTTCGGCGGCCGTTATGTCGGGGAAACGCTCCGCCCGGCCCTCGACAACCTGGTGAGGGAATTCCAGGCGGCGTGGGTCGACCCGACGTTCCACGAGGAACTGCGGCGGATCAACAAGACCTGGGTTGGCCGCCCGACGCCGCTTCTCTATGCCGAAAACAGCACCGAAGCCCTCGGCGGTGCGCGCATCTACATCAAGATGGAGGGCCTTGCCCACACCGGCGCGCACAAGATCAACAACGCCATCGGCCAGGCCCTGCTGGCGAAACGGATGGGCAAGCGGCGCATCATCGCCGAAACGGGCGCAGGCCAGCACGGCCTCGCCACCGCCGCCGCCTGCGCCAAGCTGGGCATCGAGTGCCGGGTCTACATGGGGTCGGTCGACGTCGCCCGGCAGCGGCCGAACGTGTTCGCCATGGAAATGATGGGGGCGGAGGTGGTGCCGGTCGAGTCCGGCGCCCGGACCCTCAAGGACGCCATCAACGCCGCCCTGCGCGAATGGGCTGCGACCTTCCCGGATACGCATTACCTGATCGGGTCCGCCCTCGGGCCTGCGCCGTTCCCGGAACTGGCGCGGCGCTTCCAGGAAATTGTCGGGCAGGAGACGCGCGAGCAGATGAACGAGGCGGGGGAGGAAATCCACGCCATGATCGCCTGCGTCGGCGGCGGGTCCAACTCCATCGGGTTTTTCGCCCCCTTTATCGATCTGCCGAAGCCGAGGCTCATCGGCGTCGAGGCGGGCGGGCGCGGCCCCGGCCCGGGCGAGAACGCCGTCCGCATGACCGGCGGCGCGTCGCGCCTGGGCATCGCCCACGGCTACAAGACCCGTTTCCTCATGGACGACGACGGCCAGATTCGCGAGACCCATTCCATCTCCGCCGGCCTCGATTACCCCGGCGTCGGCCCGCAACTGGCGGCCCTGGGCGAAAGCGGCCGGATTGAATTCACTTCCGCCACCGACGAGGAAACGCTGGAGGCGCTGAAGTTTTTCGCCCGCAACGAAGGCGTCATGTTCGCCCTCGAGTCGGCCCACGCCGGGGCGGTCGCCCTCAAGGTCGCCCCCACCCTCAAGCGCGACCAGGCGATTGTCATCAACATGTCGGGCAGGGGCGACAAGGATCTGTTTATCACCGCCAAGGCCTTGGACCGGGCGCGGTGGGTGGACTTTTTGCAAAGCGAGGTGCAGTCATGAGCGGCGTAGAATTGATGGCGCATATGGTGGCAGGCTACCCCGGCATGGGCATGTCCATGACCGTCGCCCAGGCGCTGGTGGCGGGCAGTGCCGATTATCTGGAGGTCCAGTTCCCCTTCTCCGACCCGTCCTCCGACGGGCCGCTTATCGAACGGGCCTGCCAGGCCGCTATCGAAGGCGGCTTCAGGGTCGACGACGGCTTCGAGTTCATGGAGGCGTTGTTGCGAGACTTTCCGTCGGTGCCGCTGTTTATCATGACCTACGGCAGCCTGGTCTTCGCCCACGGCGTCGGCAAATTCTGCGACGACGCGGTAAAGGCGGGGGTGCGCGGGCTGATTATCCCCGACCTGCCGCCCGATTTCTCGGAAGGCCTGTTCGACGAGGGGCGCAAGCGCGGCCTCGCCATCGTGCCTGTCATCGCGCCGGAAATCAGCGACGCGCGCCTGAAAATGATTGGCGACATGAAGCCGGAGTATATCTACACCGCGCTGCGGCTCGGCATCACCGGGTCGGACACACGCCTGGACGACGCGGCCATCCGCTACCTCGACAAAGTGCGCAAGACCGGCTCGAAAATTATCGGCGGCTTTGGCGTCCGCAGCCGCGAGATGATGCTCGCCCTTGAAGGCTATGCCGATATCGCCGCGGTGGGATCGCACTTCCTGAAGATCCTCGACCAGACCGGCGACCCGGCCACGCTGACCGCCGCCGCGAAGGAGTTGAAGGGGATTGCGTAGGATTTGAACAGGCTACTGTGTAGTACTCGATGGGGCTTCGCACGCTGGTGCGAAGCCCCTTGACCTAAAGCGTTTTAAGAAACTTCGCGAACGGGTAGACGGTAATGATACTGAACCGCCATGGTGATCTCCGGAGCCGAGGACGGGGCCGTGGACCCCGGCCGAACCGCCCGTTTTTCGCCCGGTTCAAGGCCCAGACGCCGGGGTGACGTGAGGGGGAGGCTGGGATGGGTAACCTATTATAGCGGTCACGCTCCCAGCGCCTGCGCCAGCACCATGAAGATGGGGATGGTGAAGATGGAGAGGACCGTCGTCAGGCAGACGGACCGGGTGGCGTAGTCGACGTTGGCATCGTAGTAGATGGCCTGAATGGCGGAATTGGTCATCACCGGCATGCTCGCCTGGATGATGAACACGTTCCGCATCAAGGTCGGCATCGGGAAGATAAAGCTGAGCAGAATCAGGATAAGCGGCGACACGACAAAACGGCCAGCCACGATAAGCGCCATCTCGCGGTCCCACTTCAAGCTGGCGAAGCCCATGCGGTGGAGGGTGACGCCCAGGCTGATCATGACTAGGCCGGCGTTCATGGAACCGACCAGTTCTAGGCTGTGAGCCACCACGTGCGGGACCGGGATCTGCGTCATGACGACCGCGACCCCGACCACGAAGGCAAGCATGGGCGGGGAGAGGATTTTGCCCAGGTTGCTGGTCAGGCCCGGCGTGACGCGCGGCTCGACCGAGTCCGAGGCGATGAGGTAATTGCCGATGCTCCAGAAGAGAATGGTGTTGGCCATGAAATACAGGAGCACGAACGGGACGCCTTCGGGGCCGAAGAGCGCCAGGTTGATGGGAAGGCCGATGTTGATGGAATTGCCGCAGGAGAACCCGACGGTGAACAGGCCTGGCGCACGGCTCTTGATCAGCTTCGCCAGCCCCCACGATATCGCCATGGCGAAGGCGATGGACAGGAACGGCGGTATCACCCCGGCGGCCAGGGACAGCAGCTCTTCACGGTCGAACGACACGGTGATGTTGTGGACGAGGTAGGCCGGGATGGCGACAAAGGTGATCAGCTTCGACAACAACCCGACCGAATCGTCCGAAAACCAGTGCCGCTTGGCGAGAAAATAGCCGAGGCAGCCAATCAGGACAAAGGTGACGACGCCGTCGACGGCGCGGATGAGGACGGTGAGCGTTTCCGACATGGGATGCCTTATTCCGGTTTTCGGGCGGCGAATTCCAGATGCGCCGCGTTGGCGAACAACGACTCCTCGCCGTGGAGGGATTCTTCGAGGCGGTGCAGGGTCTCTCGTTTTTCCGGGTCGTCCAGGAGCGCGCGGAAGCGCCGCAGGGGCAGGACGGTTTTCCCAATCATGCCAAGGAACTCCAGCCCGCGCTCGCGGCACATGGTGCGGAGCTGGCCGGGGGTGAACATGGTCAGCTTGTACTGTTCGTCCGGATTGTCGGTGACCCAATTGGTGCGGCCGGTGCGGAGGAAGTCCTCCAGCCCCGCCACGTCGCCGTCCTTGAAATAATGGTAGATGCCCTGCAACCGGTTGTCGACCGCCATCATGATGACCCCGCCCGGCCGCAGGAGCCGGGTCATTTCCTTGAAGGCGCGGCCCGGTTTGTCGGCGCAGTTCAGCGGATCGCCCTGGCCGACGATGAAGTCGTAGGACTCGGACGGCAGGCGGGAGAGATCGTCAATCGTGGCGTGCCAGAGCAGCGTGCCGTGGCCCCCCCCCGGGGGGGGCGGCGGGGGGGCGGGCCGCCAGGGGGCGCGGGGGCCGGGGGGGGTGGCGGGGGGGTGGGGGTGGGTGGCCCCCAAGGGCCGCCACTTAGTGGGGTGT
>JAJQBO010000152.1:0-4910 GCA_021203245.1 Planctomycetaceae bacterium | reverse complement strand
CCCGGGGGTTCAAAGGGCCCCGCGGGCGTGCCACCTCCCGGCGGCGGGCGCCCCCCGGGGGGGGGGGCGACGGGGCGGCGTCCGGCATGGCGGCGAGGAGCCGGTGCGGCTTGCCGAGGCGTTCGAGTTTGATCGCCACCTTGTCCAGCATCTTCTGGGAGATGTCCAGAAAATCGGTGGGGTAGCCCGCCTTGACGAGGCGCATGCCCCAGCGGCCGGTGCCGCAGCCGACGTCAAGGCAGCGGCTGGCCTGGGACTTCGGCAGATAGCGGAGGATGTTCCGCCAGGTTATCGAAAAGACGATTTCCCAATAGGGATCGCCGTCGTAGATGGTGTCGTAGAGCCCGGCCACGCGGTCGTGGTAGCGCTCCACCGCACTGCGGTTCCGCTTCGCCATCAGAGAATGCCCTGCGTGCCGGCGCGGGCGATGAATTCGAGCAAGACCTTTTCCATCAGGGGACCGCTGGCGTTGGCGACGGCGATGATGTCTTCCAGTTTGCAGGGTTCCAGCGAATCGGCGAGGCAGACGTCGGTGAGGACCGACAACCCCAGGACCTTCAGGCCGGCGTGGACGGCGACGATGACCTCGGGGACGGTCGACATGCCGATGGCGTCGGCGCCAAGGCGGGAGAGCATCCTGTATTCCGCCCTGGTTTCGAGGCAGGGGCCGGTCATGGCCGAGTAGACGCCCCGGTGGGCCGGGACGTTGTTCTCGAGCGCGATACGAAGGGCGAGGTCGTTATAGGCCTGGTTGTACGGCTCGCACATGTCGGGGAAGCGCGGGCCGAGGGTCTCGTCGTTCGGGCCGATAAGGGGGTTGACGCCCATCAGGTTGATGTGGTCGTCGATTACCATGATGTCGCCCCTGCGGTGTATGGGGTTCAACGAGCCGCATGCGTTCGTGACGATGAGGGACGACGCGCCCAGGGCTTTGATGACCCGCACGGGAAAGGTGACCTGTTCCAGCGGGTAGCCTTCGTAATAATGGAACCTCCCCTCCATCGCGGCGACGCCGACGCCGGCGATGGTGCCGACAATCATCTGTCCCGCGTGGGTGGCGACGGTTGACTCGGCAAAGCCGGGAATGTCGGCGTACGGGATGGCGACGGCGTTGTCAATTTTTCGCGCAACGCCGCCGAGGCCGGTCCCCAGGATGATGCCGGTGGTAACGGGTGTTTTCGTCTGTGCGCGGACAGCCTCGACGGCCTGCGCGATACGGGTGGTGAGTGCAGACATGCTGTGCCTTTCCTATTCGGTTGCCGCCACTGGTTGCGTCGCTTCGGTCTGTTCGGATGTTTCCGCCGGGGGTTCCGCCACCGGCTTCGCCTCCTTCGGCTTCGGCAGCAGATCCTTCGGATCGACGCCTTCGAGGAATTCGCCGTACTGACGGAACTTGGCGTAGCGTTCCGTGAGGAGTTCGTCGATGGGGCGGGTGGAGAGCTCGTCCAGGTTCGAGACGATGGCGTCCCGGAGCATGTCGCCCATTTTGCGGAGGTCGCGGTGCGCGCCGCCCATCGGTTCCGGCACGACCTGGTCGATCAGGCCGAATTCAAGCAGATCCTTCGAAGTGAGGCGGAGTTCGTCCGCCGCCTTTTCCTTCATGTTGCCGTCGCGCCAGAGAATGCTGGCGCAGCCTTCGGGACTGATGACGGAATAGTAGGCGTAGCGAAGCATGAGGATGCGATCGCCGACGCCCAGCCCGAGCGCGCCGCCGGAACCGCCTTCCCCGATGATGATGCAGACGACCGGGACGCGGAGGCGGCTCATCTCGCGCATGTTCTCGGCGATGGCGATGGCGACGCCGCGTTCTTCCGCGCCGATGCCCGGGTATGCGCCCTTGGTGTCAATGAAGGTGACGACCGGGATGCCGAACTTTTCCGCCAGCTTCATTTTGCGGAGCGCCTTGCGGTAGCCCTCCGGGTGGACGCAGCCGGCGTTACTGAGGTGGCGCTCGTTGACGTCGCGGCCGCGGTGCTGGCCAATCAGCATGACGCGGTGCTTGCCGATGACGCCGAGGCCGGAGACGATGGCGAGGTCGTCGCCGTACATCCGGTCGCCGTGCAGTTCCTCGAACGAATCGAAAACGAGCGAGGTATAATCGCGCGTCTGCGGCCGGCCGGGATGGCGGGCAACCTGCACCACCTGCCAGGCCTTGAGGTTTTCGTAGAGTTGCCGCTCAATCTGCACATATTGCTGGCGCATCGGGTCGAGCAGCAGTTGCAGATCCGGCGCGTCCTTGGCGTTGGCCGCCATTTCGTCTATCTGCCGTTTCAGTTCACGCAGCGGCGCTTCAAACGGCAGCAGCACTGTTTCGTCGCTCATAGTCCCTAACCCTTTTTGAAATACTCGACCGCGCGGCGAAACAGCCGCAGGCCGTCGCCTTCGCGATTTTCCAACCGTTCCCGCGTCCAGCGCGGATGCTGGTAGCCGGTCACGTAGCGCTCCGGATGCGGCATCAGGCCAAG
This sequence comes from Planctomycetaceae bacterium, assembly GCA_021203245.1. GTDB lineage: Bacteria > Planctomycetota > SZUA-567 > SZUA-567 > SZUA-567 > JAJBSZ01. The sequence goes on along the minus strand of JAJQBO010000152.1, from coordinate 2,445 downwards.
CACCCGGCCGGATTTGTCGCAGATGCCCGCGATGTTGTCGACCGAGCCGTTGGGATCGTCCGGGTACGTCGGCACGCCGCCGGACGGGCTGGCGTAGCGATAGACCACCTGGCCCTGCTCGATAAGTTCCTTGATGATCCCGGCGTCGCGGGCGACCAGTTTGCCTTCGCCGTGCGCGACCGGCAGCTCGAGGCTTTCGTCCGGTTCGGCAAAGATGGACACCGTGTGGTGGGGCGTCCGCAGCCGCACCCAGCGCGCCTCGAACTTGCCCGAGTCGTTGTGGGTGAGGGTAAGGCGGCGGTCGGCCGCCGGCAGGATGCGGGCGTCGGGGAGAAGCCCGGTCTTGACCAGCACCTGGAAGCCGTTGCAGATGCCGATGATGACGCCGCCGCCGAAGATGAAGTCCTGCAGGTGCCGCCGCATCGAATGCATGAGTTCGACCGCCAGAATCTTGCCGGCCGCGATGTCGTCGCCGTAGGTGAAGCCGCCCGGGAGGGCGAGGATCTGGACGTTGGCCAGGGGCGTGTCGGACGCGCCCAGCCAGTTTATATGCGCGAGTTCGGTGACCGCGCCCGCCAGTTCAAAGGCGTGCTTGGTCTCCTGGTCGCAGTTGGTCCCGGCGGTGCGCAGCACCAGGGCTCGTGGTGTCGCCATAACTATCCTTTTTCCTAATGTAATGCCACAGCCATAACAAAGGGCGCGTCGTCACGCGCCGGAGAAGAATGCGTCTGATTTGGAGTAATCATCGGCTACCTTACGCATTATATCTTCCAGGCGGCTCCAGTCCAGCCCGGTTTGCCGCCAGACGGCCGGGGTCAGGCGCGGAATGCCCCGGTCGCCGCCGTTGCCCATCAGCATCGCCCTGCCGATGACGTCGGCCGACCGGGTGACGCAACAGAGGGTGCGGGAGCCTTCCGGCGCCTTCAACGGGTTGTGATGGCAGCGCACCACGTCCACCAGGGTCTGCGGCAGGTTCCACAATTCCAGCACAAACGAGCCGAGAATGGTGTGGTCGTAGCCGAGACAGAGCTTTTCGGCATGGTAAAAGAGGATGTCCCGTTCCTTGACCGTTTCCGCCACCATAATGACATGGTCGGGCGCTTTTTGCGCCATGATAAACTTGCCGAGATCGTGCAGCAGGCCGCAGATAAAGGCGTCCTCCTCCAGCTTCGGGTTGATGTGGCGGGCCATCTGGGCGGCGAGAAACGCGACGCCGATGGAATGCCGCCAGAAGCCGTTGACGTCGAAGCTGGACTTTCCCTTGCGCGCGAACGCGTCGAAAAGAAACGCGGAAAGCGCGAGGTTGCGGACCTGGTTGAAGCCAAGGATGACGACGGCGTTCGTTATGGTGGTGATGCGGCGGGAAAACCCGTAATAGGACGAGTTGACCAATTTGAGGATTTTCGTCACCAGGCCAGGGTCGGCCGACAGGGCGTTGTTGATGTCCGACGCCGTGGTGTCGGGGTCGGCGATGAGCCGGGTGAGCCTGGCGACCACGTTCGGGAGGGACGGCATGTCGGAAAGGTTGTCCAGGACGTCCTGGAGTTGAGGAGGAGGTTTATCCACCGCGAATCCACCTTTCCTGGGCGCACTTGATGGCGAAGCGGCAGATTTCGCGCATGACCGGGTCGTCGCGATAGGCGGAAAACATATGGGCAATCCGCCGCAAATCCTTTTGCGTTTGCGGAGTGTGAGACGTGGCCGGCCTTACCCGGCTGTTTTTGCCCCTGCTGGCCACCATGCTGTATGCTTTCTCGGAAGACCAAGTCCGGTGCTGGCCGCTTCCAGGCAGAAGGGCCTCCGGATCGCGCGGACGTTTTCGAAAATGTGTGCATTCGTACAATATGTATATAGAGGAACGCGGCAAGCAAAAAGGCGGTTTGGGCCTGGTTTCCGGGAGGTGATCGGCTGCGCGATGCATCGGGGATCGGCCTGGCGGAACAGGTGCGGGGGAACAGGGTTGAGCCGAGGTGTATTGATAAACGGTGCGGAAAATGTACCGCGCGGCATTAATGGCCGGATCGCGTAACCCGGCCACATGCGGCGACCTCCAGCCTCGCCCGCGCACCCGGTACGCCCGCTCTGCATTGGTGCGATTCCGCTCGCCGGTGCAGCATGTCTGATCGCGCCGAAAGCACCCCATGTGTACTACGCTTTAGGTGTCAAAGATCTTGGGGCGGGTCGGGCCGGAACACGTACCGGGTCAACCCGCCAGAGGCAAAACGGCCACCGTCTCGGGTTCACGCCTGCAGGGGCGTTCGTCCCCGAGGACCGTCAACCGCCTGGGCGGGCCGGTGGGCTCTGGGACGAGGGACGGCAGGATAAAACGCCGACGACGGGGCGGCGGCGTCGGGGTCGCCAAGGGCGTGCGGGTCCAGGTCCAGCCCCTAGTCTGGCAGGGGCGGATGCGGCGGGGACGCGGGATGCGGCGGCGGGGCCAACTCT
>JAJQBO010000016.1 GCA_021203245.1 Planctomycetaceae bacterium | reverse complement strand
AAGAGCTGGCCCCGCCGCCGCATCCCGCGTCCCCGCCGCATCCGCCCCTGCCAGACCCGGGGCTGGACCTGGACCCGCACGCCCTTGGCGAATCCCGCGCCCCCGCCCCGTCGTCGGCGTTTCATCCTGCCGTCCCTCGTGACGGAGCCAACCGGCCCGCCCAGGCGGTTGACGGTCCTCGGCGAAGGACGTCCGTGCAGGCGTGAACCCGAGACCGCGGCCGTTTTGCCTCTGGCGGGTTGACCCGGTACGTATTCCGGCCAGACCCGCCCCAAGATCGTTGACAACCGAATCGAAAAAACAAGCGGCGAGCGCCTGCCCGCCGCCTGCCCGTTCTTCATGGAAAACCGTGCGTCACTTGACCGCGATGACCTCGATTTCGATCTTCGCGCCCCTCGGGATGTCTTTGACCGCGATGCAGCTCCGGGCCGGATAGGGCGCGGTGAAGTAGCCTGAATAGGTTTCGTTCACGACGCCGAAATCGGCGATATCGGCCAGGAAGATGGTCGTCTTCACCACCTTTTTCATGCTCGTCCCGGCCTCCTCCAGCACGACGGCGATATTGTCCAGGGCCTGCTTGGCCTGATCAGCAATCGCCTCGGGCATCTGGCCGGTGGCGGGATTGATAGGCAGGTTGCCGGAGACGAAAACAAAGTCGCCGACGACGATAGCCTGCGAATACGCGCCAATCGCCTCGGGCGCTTTCGGGCTCGCCACCACCTGCAGGTCGGCCGTCCAAGCCGGCGCGACAAGAATCGCCGCCCATACCGCAACCCACGCAAAAGCCACAGTCTTTTTCATGATGGTTCTCCCTTGCCTTCCACTCCAAAAAGGCGGCCCGACGCCGGGCCATGCCGTTATTTTTGGTACGGAACCGCGTGGAGACTCATGGTGCGCTTTCCCGCCTCAAGGGTAGCACGGATTGGCCGGTGGTCAACCTTTTCCTTACCGCAGAACGAACTGGAGCACAAACAGGGCGGCGACCACCACGGTGGGCGCCTTGATTTCCGCCGTGCGGCCGGTTAACAACTTCACCACCACGAAAGAAATCAGCCCGAAGGCGATGCCGTTGGCGATGGAGTAGGTCAAGGGCATCATGATGATGGTGAGGAAGGCCGGGACGGCGTCGGTCGGTTCGGAGAAGTCGACCGCCTTGATGCTACCCATCATCAGACAGCCGACATAGATCAGCGCCGGCGCGGTCGCGACCGACGGGATAAGGACGATCAGCGGCGCAAACACGAGCGCGACCAGAAACAGGATGCCGGTCACAAAGCTGGTCATGCCGGTGCGGCCGCCCTCGCCGATGCCGGTCGCCGACTCCACCACGGTGGTGACGGTCGAGGTGCCGAGGAGCGCGCCGATGGCGGTCCCGGTCGCGTCCGCCATCAGGCCTTTCTTCAGGCCGCGCACCTCGCCGTTTTCCTCCACCATGTTTGCCGACTGGCACACGCCGAAAATGGTCGCCATCGAGTCGAATATATTGACCATGGCAAAGGCGAGAATAAGGGCGAGCATCGTCCCGACCGCCGCGCCGAGGTTACCGTGGGTAAAGGGTCCGAGGAAATCCAGCTTGAACAGGGAGACGTCGACAAAGTCCCGCGCCTGCTGGCTGATGTCGAAGGAGAAGTGATCCGGGATGGTGGCGTAGCCGGTCACGAAGGCGAGGACGGTGGTGATGATGATGCCCAAGAGTACTGCGCCCTTGACCCGCAGGGACGAGAGGATGGTGATGATGAACAGGCCGAGCAGGGTGAGTATGGCGCCGTGGATGGCGTGGCTGTTGCCGGCATAGTCGGCGAAGTTGATCAAGGTCACCTGGGTCGCCGGGCTGGGCACGATGATGCCGGCGTTCTGCAGGCCGAGGTAGGCGATAAACAGGCCGATGCCGCCGGTCAGGGCCATCTTGATGTTCATCGGGATGCCGTTAATGATTTTCTCGCGGATGCCGACGGCGGAAATGATGATGAAAATCACGCCGCTGTACAGCACCAGCGGCAGGGCCATGTGGTAGAGTTCGGCCTTCGAGAGGTTGCGCGTCGCCAGAAACGCCGCGATGGACGGAATGGCGGTATAGGCGAAGAAGGCGTTCAGGCCCATTCCGGGCGCCTGGGCAAAGGGGATGCGCGCATAAAACGCCATCAGGAAGGTGCCGATGGCCGAGCCGATGCAGGTGGCGAAAAAGACGCCGTTGAAGATGTTCGTCTCGCCCTGGCTCAGGACGCTCGGGTTGACGAGGATGATATAGGCGGACGCGAAAAAGGTGGTGATGCCGGCGAGGATCTCGACCCGCATGGAGCTGCCGCTTTTCGTGATGCCAAAGTAGTTATCCAACATGATGCTTCCTCCGGAATTTTTAGGAAAAGTTATTTCACCTGACGGCCGCGCGCGTATTTGCGCACGATGTGGCGGTCGTCGGAGAGGTAGGTCGCCCGCGCCAGCCGTTCGTCGATTGTGGCCGGGAACGGCGGCAGGAGCGGGCGGTCATCGATGACGAGGGCGTCAAACTCGTACCCCGGATCGAACGACCCCACCTTGCCGAAAAACGCGCCGCCCCCCACAGTGGCGAGATAAAACGCCTCCTCGACGCTCAGCGCCTTGTCGGCCGAATCGACCAGACGCTAGCGCAGCTTCGACGCCTGGACCGCGTCCGACATGGCGCGGAAGATGGACGAGTGGCAGCCGCCCGCCATGTCGGAACCGAGCCCGACGCGGACGCCGGCGTCGAGGAAACGTCGCACCGGCGCGATGCCGGACGACAGGTTCATGTTGGATTGCGGGCAGTGCGCCACATACACGCCCCGCTCCGCCAGCAGCGCCGTCTCCGCTTCATCCGACCATACGCAATGCGCCATGATGGTCGGCACATCGCCCCCGAACAAGCCGAAGCGGCGGTAGGCGTCGCCGTAGCAGGACGTGCCTGGGCAGAGTTCGGCGACCCATTGCACCTCGCTCGGGTTTTCCGACAGGTGCGACTGCACCGGCAGGACGAATTCCTGCCGCAGTTCGGCTAGGCCCCGCATCAGGCCGTCGGAGCACGACGGGATAAAGCGGGGCGTGAGAATCGGCGTGGTGTTGTGAAAGCGGCCCGCCGTCTCCTGGAGCCAGCGACGCGTGTCGGCCAGGCTCTCGTCACCGTTCGCCTCGCACAAATCGGCCGGGCTGTTCCGGTCCATATTCACCTTCCCGACCATACTCACGAGGCCGGAATCCTCGAGCATTTCCATCAGCAGCGTTGTGGCGGGGAGGTGCAGGGTGGCGAAGACGCACACGCGGGCGTTTGGGCCGTTTTTCAGTTCCGCGATCAGCCTGGCATAGGCGTCGCGGGCGTAGTCGAGGTCGGTGTATTTGGCCTCTTCGGGGAAGGTGCGGGTATTCAGCCAGTCGAGGAGTTCCAAATCCATGCCAAGGCCACGAAAGGCGAATTGCGGCGCATGCATGTGCAAGTCGACCAGGCCCGGCGTGACGAGGTGGCCCTCGCAGTTCACGACCGGCAGATGCTTGAATTCGTCGGGCAGGGACTCGTGCACCCCGGCGGAGACGCCGTCCACGCACACGAGATAGTTGTTCGGATGGACGCTGAGCGCAGTCGGCGACTCGCTGTAGCAGATGTCCCCCGTAGCGCAAAACTGGTTTCCATCGCTGTTTTCCTCCTTTGCGGATTTGCGTTATACGCGATGAGTGTTTTGGCGCGTTTCGCAGTCCGTCGTGGAGGGCGGGAGATGTGGCGGTGATTCGGGTGATAGGTGGACGCCTGCGAAAAGCGCAGTGTCCGGAGGGAGGGTCGACAAAAAACCACCGTGGTTGACCATACAAATCCCCGCCGGAGCGCTTCCCGGAGAGGACTCATAGTCAACCATTTGCGGTGGTTGGTAGAAACATCCGTCCGATTACGGATATATACGAGTCCAGAATTTCACTGTCTCTAGTTTTTCTCGTTCTCCTTTATCAAGCTTTCCAAAAAACGACGGACAAGATTGCTGGACAAATTCTTCCTGTATTGCGCCGATTTGCGCGGCGATAATTCATTATACACCGTGTCGACGGCACACTCGATGCAAATTTTATCTAATTTTTTCCCGACCAGGGACGCTTCCAGCTTGGGCAGTCGGATCGGCGTCGGCGACATGCTGCCCGCCGCCGCGCGGCACACGGTGACGATACCGTCCTCCAATTCCACATACACCGCCAGTGAAACGCGCGACAGGGTGAGGGCGGCGCGGGAGCCACGCTTGAAAAAGCGCTGGTAGGCGCTTTTCGGCGGCACCGGGATGATCAGTTCGGCGAGAATTTCGCCTGGTTGAAGATCCGGCTTGCGGTAGGCCTTGATGAACTCGGGCGCTTCCATGACGCGCTCACCGTTTTTCGACACCACCCGCGCCTTTGCGCCGAGCGCGAACAGCGCGCCGGGCAAATCGGCCGCGCCCGAAGCGGTGCAGCAGTTGCCGCCGATGGTGGCGCGGTTGCGGATTGCCGGTGCGGCGCAGGAGCACGACGCCTGGTACAGGGCGGGCAGGCATTCGCGGACAAGCGCGGATTCCATGACGTCCGTGTTGGTGACGCACGCGCCGATGCGGATGACGTCGCCGTCGCGGCGGATTTGCTTGAGTTCGGGAATGGTGAAAATATCCATCGCCGCGACCGGCTTCAGTTTGCCTTCCTTCATCTCCGGTCCGATGTCGGTATTTCCGGAGAGGAGGAGGATGTCCGGTTTTTCCGCCAGAATATCGAGCGCTTCGGCAAGGCTGGCGGGGGCGAAGAAGTTCTCTTTTTCCTCTCCCTCGAACTCGGGCGCGACTTTTCTGCCGCCGCCGCTCTTGGCCGGGCGGTAGCCGTCGCTGACCGCTTTCGACACGGCGGAGACGATGCGGTCGTAGCCGGTGCAGCGGCACAGGTTGCCCGAAAGGGCGGTCTTGATTTCCAGACGCGACGGCGCGGCGTTGTCCTCCAACAGGCAGCGTGCGGCCATAATCATGCCGGGCGTGCAGAAGCCGCAGTGAACCGCGCCTTCGTCGATAAACGCCTGCTGCAGCGGGTCGAGGCGGTTTTCCTCGCCCAGGCCTTCGATCGTCTCGATCTCCGCGCCCGACGCCTGGATGGCGGCGACCATGCAGGCATTGACCAGCCGGCCGTTCAGGATGATGGAACACGCGCCGCATTCGCCTTCGCCGCAGCCTTCCTTGCAGCCTTTCAGGTTCATGTCGTCGCGAATGACGTCCAGGAGACGTGCCAGGGGCGTTGTGCGAACCGTGCGTTTTTCGCCGTTAACCGTCATCTCGATTTTCATTTGCCCGCCTCCGCCTGTTCCTTCGCCTGCATCATGGTGTACAATTTTTCGCCGGTAATGGGCGCTTCGGTCGCGTACACGCCGCAGGCGTTGTCCACAACCGAGGCGACCGCGGGCGCGCCGCCGTCGCAGGACAGCTCGCCGATTCCCTTGGCCCCGAACGCCCCGAACGGGCTGGGGTCCTCGAACACCTTGACGTCGAACTCGGGCGCGTCGAGGATGGTGGGGATAAGGTAGGCGTTGAGTTGATGCGCCGAAAACTTGCCGTCCGGCCCGACGGTCATGTCTTCCAGATAGCCCATGCCGTAGGACTGCAGCACACCGCCTGCCATCTGCCCGTCGACCTGGATGGGGTTGATGGCGCGGCCGACTTCACTGGACACCGTCGCCTTCTTCGGGTGGATTTCGTAGGTGTCGAGATCGACCTCGGCCTCCAGCACCTGCGCCAGCCAGGAGTAGCCCTTGTACGCCGTGCCGTGGAACTTTTCCTCGTCCCAGGTGTAGCGGTTGTCGGGGTGGACCATGCCGCGCGCGGCGAGCCGCCCCTTTTTCATCAGCCATTCCTTTGCGGCATCGTCCAGCGTTGCCGCTTCCTTGCCGCCCGCATAGAAGACGCCGTCCCGGTAATCGTCGGGGCGGACGCCGTTCTTTTCGTCCAGGTAATCCATCAGTTTGGCGAGGAGGTTTTCCCCCGCCTCGACCGCCGCGCGGCCGACAAACATCGCGGTTCGCGACGCCGCCGTCGGGCCGCTGTTGGGGGCGCGGCTGGTATCGGGCAGCGGATGACTGACCCGTTCCAGCGGCATCTGCAACACTTCGGCAACGTACATGGGCAGCATGGTGTCGGTGCCCTGGCCCATTTCGGTCGAGCCGGACAAGACTTCAACATTACCGCTCGGCAGGTAGTCGACCTCGACCGTCGTGCCCATCTTGTCCTCGCCCGCGCCGGTAAAGCCGCCGCCGTGCATGCAGAGGGAAAGGCCGACGCCCATGCGGACGCGCTGGTCTTTCGGCTGGTTTGCGTACGTTTTATATTTATTGACGAAATCGGAACGCTCCACGACGTCTTCGAGGATCAGCGCCGCCGACGCGCCGTCTTCCAGCACCTAGCCAAAGGGGAACGCGTCGCCCCGGCGCAGGACGTTTTTAATGCGGATGGCGTAGGGGTCCATGCCGAGTTCGCGGGCGGCGAAGTCCATTTGCCGCTCGATGGCGTAGATTGCCTGCGGCGCGCCAAATCCCCGGAACGCCCCATTCGGCGGGGTGTTGGTCGCCATGGCGCGGGCGCGCAATTTCGCGTTCGGCACCTTGTACGCGCCGGTGCAGTGGAGAATGGCGCGGGCCAGCACCACCTTGCTCATACTGGTGCACGCGCCGCCGTCGAGATAGAGATCGACTTCCGCGGCGGTGATGGTGCCGTCCTTCTTGAAGCCCAGCTTGTGAATCACCTTGGACGGGTGGCGCTTCGGCGTAACCAGCATGTCTTCGGCGCGGTCGTACAGCAGCTTGACCGGATGGCCGCTCAACTTGGCGAGGAGGCCGGTCCACACGGCCATGACGGACGGATAGTCCTCCTTGCCGCCGAACGCGCCGCCGGTGACGGTCTGCTTGACCGTGATGTTTTCAGTCGGAATGTCCAGCGCCATGACGAGGGCGTTGTGGACATAGTGCGGGCACTGCAGCGACCCCGCAACCTCGACGCCGTCCGGCGTCGGCCAGGCCGCCATGCCGCAGTTTTCGAGATAGATATGTTCCTGCAGCGGCGTGCGGTAGGTATATTCGACAATGACGTCAGCCTCGGCGAATCCTTTTTCAATATCACCAAGATTGACGCGGAAATCGTCCATGACGTTGTCGTCGCCCCACACCTGCGATTTGACGGCCAGGGAGTCCTCGATGGTCAAGGCCGGTTCGACCGCTTCGATGTCGGGCTTGAGGGCGGCGAGGGTTGCCTCGTCCGGCGCGGCGACCAGGGCCAGCGCCTGGCTGTTGTAGGTGATTTTCTCGTCAACCAGCGCGATCCAGTCGTCGCGAATCATGTGGACGGCGTTGACGCCGGGGATGTCGGCGGCGGTGGCGACGGTAACCCTGCTCCAGTCGAAGCCTGGGTCGCGGGCGATTCCCTTCAGCCTGCCGGCCGGCACGGGCGAACGCAGTACGCCGGCGACCCACGCGCCGGGAATGTCGAGATCGGCGATATAGACGGCTTTGCCGGTCACCTTGTCGACCGCGTCGAGGCGCGGCAGGGGCTTTCCGACGTATTTGAATTGGGTGGACGGCATGGCGCTCCTCCTGTGGGTGGCACGATATCGAGGCGGACGAGAGGGACTATACAAACTGTCACCGCCAGCGTCCGCCTCCTTCATGGATCAATCAACTTCGATAACCGCGGATTCCGAATGTGTCTTCTTGTCGGCGGGGAAGATGATGTTTGTGACAATGCCGATGATGCAGACGGTGGCGACGGAATCCTTGAACAGGTACTGGAAAAGGACCGGCATCTGGGCATACGATTCGGGGCTGGCGGTGCCGAGGCCCATGCCCATCGCCAGCGTGGCCGACAGGACGATGATGTTGCGGTGGCTGAAACCGGATTTCGCAATCAGCTTGATGCCGTTAATCGTGATCATGGCGAAGACGCTGATCACGGCGCCGCCAAGGACGGCGTCGGGCATCATCGAAAAGATGGCGCCAATCTTCGGGACAAAGCCGCACACAATCAGGGTGGCCGCGCCGGTGGCGATGCAGAACTTGTTGACGACGCCGGTCATGGCGACGATGCCGGCGTTCTGCCCGAATGCGGTGTTCGGCAGGGTGTTGAACAGGCTGGCGATCATCGAGCCGGCGGAATCGGCCAGAATCGCGCCCGACGTCTCCTTGGTGGTGGCTTCGCGGTTAAAGGCGGCAACGGTGATGCCGGACGTGTTGCCGATCGTCTCGAGGCCGGAGACGATATAAAGGGCCGCGAAGGTCAGGATGGCGTCGAGGTGGAACTCGTAGCCGAAATGCAGCGGCATCGGCACGGCGAACCAGGACGCGTCCATGAAGGGCGCGAAGTTGAGTTTGCCCATGAAGCCGGCGACGATATAGCCGACGATAATGCCGATCAGCAGCGACGACAGGTTGACCAGGCCCTTGCCGAAGCGCTGGCAGATCAGGATGGTGATAAAGACGACAAAGCCGAGAAACACGTTGGCGGGCGAACCGAAATCGGGCGCGCCGACGCCGCCCAGGAAATAGTTGGTGCCGGCCCGCAGCAGGTTGATGCCGACGGCTATCAGCACCGCGCCGATGACGAGCGGCGGGAAAAAGCGCTTCAGCGGCTTGATGAAAAAGGCCATAAAGAATTCGATCAGCGACCCGACCAGCGCGCCGCCGAGCACCCCGGCGATGCCGTAGGCCTTGCCGACGGTGATGGCGGTGGGGACGAATGCAAACGACGTGCCCATGACGATAGGCAGTTCGGCGCCGAGCCGTGGGAGCTGGCTCTTTTTGCTAAAGAGGGAAACGGGATAGAGCTGGAAGAAGGTCGTCACGCCGGATACCAGCATGGCGCACTGGACCATGATTATGCGGTCTGCCGATCCAAGCCCGACCACGCCCGCCAGGATAAAACACGGCGCGAGGTTGGACGTGAACATCGCCAGGACGTGCTGCAGCCCGAGCGAGAACGCTTCCCAAAACGGCGGCCGGCCGTAGAGCGAATAGACAAGGTTGGAACGGTCGTCAGCTTCTTTCACTTGCGTTGCCAAGGTATCCCCTTTCCTATGAAGGTCGGTTTGGCCTGCCGCGTAACGCAGCGGCAATGCGGATTTCAGAATCTGTGCAAAACAGTGACGTAGCGGAGATCAACCCGCCTGCCCCGGCACAACCTCCCGTTTTTCGCCCGGTTTTTTGCTTTCCGCCGGGGTGACGTTAGGGGAGAATGTCCCGTTTTGAGGGCACAGACACGTCTTCGAGCCAAAAAGCGCCACACTCACCCCAAACGTCACCCCGGCGTCTACACGATGAACCGGGAAGCGGGCGGGTGGTTGTGCCGGGGCAATTGCCCCGATGATAGCTATGGGCTTGCGGCTCCTCACACCCGGCATACAGTTTTGGAAAAAGCGTCTCCACTACGATTCTACTTCGCCTCTTCCTGCACCAGCCACGACAACGAATTGCGCAGGCCCCGATACAGTGCGGCCATCTCCACGGCGCTGCGGAGCGACACCTCGCCCGCGTTCGCGTTCTTCAGCTTCATGTCGCGCACGGTAAACCCGCGGTCGAACGACACCGCCACGTCGTCGTTTTCATACCACCAGCCATAGCCCCGAAGGGTGAGCGATTCTTCCCTGCCGTTTTCGCGGCGGCGAATCGTCTTGCCCCGGACGCGGAAGACGTTGTCGTCATGGGCGGCGAAATCGTCGTCGTTCAGGCACAGGCGCGGCTTGTCCATATACGGCCTTCCCTCGTGGACGCAGAACGCGGAGCAGTTGCCGCATTCGTTGCAGAAGTCGTCGATGTGGACGATTTGACTGCCCTGCGCTATCGTCACCACCTCTTCGCCGACCGACCGCAGGTCGCCGCCCTGTGCCGTCAGGCGCGGAATGGTGACGCTGAAGGGCGGGATGACGTAGGTGTAGTTGGCGCGGTTCGGACAGACCTCGACGCATTTGCCGCATACCGACGCGCACTGGAGGCAGCGCTTCGCCTCCGCGACCGCCTCGGCTTCCGACAGCGTCTGTTCGACCAGGTCGAAGCCTTTCCGGCCCCCGACAGGGAGGTGCTTTTCGCGGTTCGGCAGAACCTTCATCGCCCGGGCCTTGCGGATGTCCTCCAGTTCGCGGCCGACCGGTTGGGGCGGCAGCGGCATTGTCGGCTGGGGAACCGCCAGCTCGGCGCAGATGGCGTCGGCGGCGCGCTGGCCGTCGGCGCAGGCCTGGATGACGATGGCGGGGCCGGTGACCACGTCGCCGCCGGCATAGATGCCGCAGCGGCTGGTGCGGCCGTTCGCCTCGGTCGCGATCCTGTCGCCACGCCCGAGTTCGAGGCGGCAGCCGTCGAAGCAGGCGACGTCGGACAACTGGCCGATGGCGGCGATGACGGTGTCGGCTTCAAGAGTAAAGAACTCGCCTGTCGGTTCGGGCCGGCGGCGGCCGCTGGCGTCGGGTTCGCCCAGGTGGGTGCGTTCGCATTCAAGACCGGCGACCCTGCCGTCCTTGACGACAACGCGCTTTGGCGCAGCCAGTTCGACGAGTTCGTTCCCTTCCTCGAAGAGAAGATGCTGTTCTTCCGGAATCGCCGGCATCTCGCCCCGGGTGCGGCGGTACACCACCGTCACCGGCGCGCCGGTGAGGCGCTGGGCCGTGCGGGCCGCGTCCATGGCGGTATTGCCGCCGCCGATGACCAGCACCTTTTTTCCGAGGTCCGGACGTTCGCCCCGCGCGACAGCTTCAAGAAGATCGAGAGAAGTCCAGACGCCCTGCGCATCGTCGCCCTCGAGTTCGGGCGGCATGTCCTTGGGGAAGCCGCACGCGACATAGACGGCGTCGTAGCCTTTTTCCAGAAGCGATTCGGGTGCGGCGGTGATCTTCTCGCCCAGGCGCAGTTCGACGCCAAGGGCCTGGATGCGGGCGACATCGTCGTCCATCACCGAGGTGGGCAGGCGGAAGGTCGGGGCAATCGCCATAATGCCGCCGGCGCGGTTGCGGGCCTCGAACACCGTCACCTGCACGCCCGCCAGGGCCAGCCGCGCGGCGGCGGCAAGGCCGGACGGACCGGCGCCGATGACGGCGACCTTCTTGCCGTTCTTCTGGATGGCGGGCGGCGCCACTTTGCCGCGCGAGGCGACAAAGCGCTTGATGTCGCGGATGCCGACAGCCTCGTCGTAGTTGGCTCGGGTGCAGCGGGTTTCGCACAGATGGGTGCAGATATGGCCGGTGACGCCCGGGAGCGGGTTTTTCAAAAGAACGGTCGCCAGCGCGCCGTCGAAATCGCCGCGCGCGGTCTGCAACGCGTAGGACGGCACGTCCTGGCACACGGCGCACTGGGCCATGCACGGCGCGGTGATGCAGTCGAACAGCGCGAGCGGCGTATCCACCTTCGGCGGGGCGGGGAAATACTGTTTCTTATACCGGGGATTGACCAGCGCCTCGGCGGCAGCTTTTTCGAGAGTCGCGTCCTTGTCCTTCGCGAAGTCGCGGAGGGTGGCTGCGCCGGCTTCCGCCATTTCTGCCTCGAGGTTGTCCAGGCACTGGCCGACGCGGGCATAGCCGCCCGGCTTGAGGATGTCGGACGCCATCGTCACCCCGAGCGCGCCGCAGCGGAACAGGGTGCCCATGTTGAGGGCGTCGGCGCCGGCCGAGTACGAAACCTGGAGGTCGCCATTGAAATCCTTGTTCAGCTTGTTCCACAGGTTCATGGTGATGGGGTAAAGCGAACGGCCCGACATGTACATTTCTTCGCCCGGCATGATGCGGCGGTAGTTGTGCATGGCGAGGGTGTTCGACAGCTTGACGCCGAAGAACTTGTTATGCTGCTTGCCCGAAGCCTGCATCATCGTGATGATTTCCAGGGCCTGCGGGTATTTGAGATCGTGTTCGAACACCGGGTCGGGGATGTTGATGCCGTCGTAACCGAGCGTCTTGTTCAGGGTGCTCCGGACAAAGTCCGGGCCCATCAGGGTCGGGTTCAGCTTGACGCAGAGGTGGAAGCCGCGTTCCTCGAGGAGATACTTGGCGATGCGGCCGATCTCGTCCGGCGGGCAGCCGTGCATGGTCGAGAGGGTGCAACTGTTTGTCAGGGCGGAGGGAACCTCGACGTCGGCGAAGTCGGGGAACGACTTCACCAGCTCCGATTTGTAGGCGTTGATGGCGTCGGTGGCGTCCAGCATGGTGTCGATGAACCGCTGCATGCGCGGTTCCTTGATGCCCTCGAGGTTGTAGCCGACCGAGAGGTTGAAGATGACGCCGTCGTCCTCGAACGCTTCCCAGCCCAGAAGACGCCGCAACACCGGAATTAACACCCATGCCTTGATGTATTCGAGGACCGATTTCTCCAGCTTCAGTTCCTGCGACCACTCGGCGTTGTAGCCTTCGTCCTCCATGTCGATGCAGGGCCGGCCGAACTCGAGTTCATCGAGGATTTGCACCGTCTTCAGTTCCATATACCGCGACCCGGTGAGGTAGGCGGCGACGATGTTCTGGGTCAACTGGGTGTTGGGACCTGCGGCTGGGCCGATGGGCGCGCCGAGCTTGTCGCCGAACAGCCGTCCGGCATAGGGCGCGTTCGGACGCGGGCGGTGGAACAGTGATTTATGGATGCCGAAGATGCTGCCGGTCTCCTTGTATTCGCGAAGAATCCAGGTCAACAGCCTTTCGAACGATTGCGGCCTCATGTGGTGGGACATGGGTCTCTCCTCTTGCGTCTTGCGGATTGGCGCGTGGTTGGTAAATCCTAAATGCGTTCCCAAACCTTCTTCGAGCACTCCCTGGCCTTGGCGACGACTGCCTTGTCGTCAAGCATGGTCAGGACGCGGTCTTTCATCAGCACGCGCCCGTTGGCGACGGTGGTGGTGATGCTGCGGCCGCTCGCACCAAAGAGGAGGTGGCCGTTGATGTTCGCGTCGGTGAGTTCTGTCGGGGGGAGGTAGTCGGAGACGATGACGTCGCCGGCGCAGCCGGGGGCGAGTTTGCCGACCGGGGTCGGGAAGTAGCGCTGGGCAATGGCCGGGTTGTTGGTGAAGAGCATGCCGGGGATCTCGGCCCAGGCGACGCTCGGATGCTTGTTGTGGTGTTTCTGTAGTGCGTTGGCGATTTTGAACGACTGCAGCATGTCGGAGACATAGCCGTCGGTGCCGAGGCCGAGGCAGATGCCGCGCGCGTACATGTCCAGGACCGGGCTGGTGCCGACGGCGTTGCCCATGTTCGATTCGGGGTTGTGGACGACCGCCGTGTTCGTTTCTTTGAGAATGTCTTTTTCTTCGTCGTTGATGTGGACGCAGTGGACGAAGATGGACCTGTCGCCGGTGAGGCCGAAGTCGCGGAAGCGGTTGACGATGCGCTTGCCGTATTTTTGTTCCGAATCCACCTCGTCGCCCGGGCCTTCGGCCACGTGGACGTGATAGCCGGCGTTCAGGCCGCCCATCACCTCGACGCAGGCGGCGAGGGTGGGGTCGGAGAGGGTCATGGACGCGTGCAGGCCGAAGGTGCCGGCAAGGAGGCCGGTGTCGTCCTTTTGCGCGGCCTTGATAAAGTCGATGTTTTCCTTGATGCCTTCCCGCATGATCTGCTCGCCGTCGCGGTCCGAGACCTCGTAGCAGAGGCAGGAGCGGACGCCGGTTTCCTTCGCCGCGTCGGCCATTCGGAACAGGCTGTTCGCGATGGCATAGGGGCTGGCGTGGTGATCGAGGACGGTGGTGCAGCCGTTCTTGATGCAGTCAATCATGCACACCATGGCGCTGTAGTAGGAGTCTTCCAGCATCAGGGCCTTGTCGAGCCGCCACCACAGGCGTTCCAGCACCTCGGTGAAGTTCTGCGCCGGGGCTCCCTTGCCGGGGAATCCGCGCGAAAAGGCGCTGTAATAATGCATGTGAGCGTTGACAAAGCCGGGCATGATGACGCCGCCCCTGGCGTCGATGAATTCCGCACCGGGGTGGGCCGCCTTCATATCGGAGGTCGAGCCGACCGCCGCGATGGTCCGCCCGTCCACGACAACCGCGCCGTCGGCGAAATAGGGGGCGGCCGGGTCGCGGTGATGAGGATGCCGTTACCGACGATGAGCATGGAAGTCTCCTTGCGTAAAAGCGCTCCCGCACCGGAGTGCGGGAGCGGAGAACGGCTTATTTGGCCGCGATTAGCTCGATTTCCACCTTCGCACCCATCGGCAACGCCTTGACCGCGTAGGCGGACCGGGCCGGATAGGGCTTCGAAAAGAAGGTGGCGTATACTTCGTTGACGGCGGCGAAGTCGGCAATGTCGGCCAGGAACACGGTGGCCTTGACGACCTTGTCCATGCTGGTGCCGGCGGCCTTCAGGACGTTGACGAGATTGGTCAGGGACTGCTTGGCCTGGTCCTTGATATCTTCGGGCATCGACTTGGTGGAGGGGTCGATGGGCAGGCTGCCGGAGGTAAAGACGAGATCGCCGACGATGATCGCCTGGCTGTAGGGGCCGAACGCGTCGGGGGCGTTGGGGCTTTCGACAGGGGTCAGGTACATGGCATTCTCCTCTAGGTAATGGTTAAAGCGAAATGGTTGTTCCGGTTGTGCCCGCAATGCCTTCCTCGGCCTTTTCGAGCAGGGTGATGAGCGCCTTGCGGCCGGGACGGCTGGTGGCGAACTGCATCGCGGCCTGAACCTTGGGCAGCATCGAGCCGGGCGCGAACTGGCCTTCTTCGATATATTTCTGCGCTTCATCGGGGGTGATTGTATCGAGCCAGCGTTCGTTGTCCTTGCGGAAATTGACCGCGACCTTTTCCACGGCGGTGAGGATAATGAGGTAGTCGGCGTCGATGATTTCCGCCATCTTCGCCGAGGCGAGGTCCTTGTCCACGACGGCGGAGACGCCCTTCAGGTGGTTCCCCTGGGCGATGACGGGAATGCCGCCGCCGGCGACCACAACCTGTCCGGCCGCGAGGAGCGCCTTGATGACGTCCTTTTCGACAATGTCGATAGGCTTCGGGCTGGCGACGACGCGACGCCAGCCGCGTCCGGCGTCTTCCATCATGTCGTAACCGCGGGACGACATCTCCTTCGCTTCCTCCTCGGTGTAAAAGGAACCGATCGGTTTGGACGGTTTTTTGAAGGCCGGGTCGTCCTCCGCCACCAGCGTCTGGGTGATGATGGACGCGACCGGCACCGACTGGCCGCGATCGAGCAGCTCTTCCCGGAGGGCGTTCTGGAGATCGTAGCCGATATAGCCCTGGCTCATGGCGACGCAGACAGACATGGGGATGAACGGAATGGTGGCTTCGGACTTGTGGGCCAGTTCCATCGCCATGTTGATCATGCCGACCTGCGGGCCGTTGCCGTGGGCGATGACGACTTCGTCGCCGCCCCTGAGCAGTCCGGCGATGGACGTGGCGGTTGTTTTGACCGCGCGCATTTGTTCAACCAGGGTGTTTCCGAGGGCGTTGCCTCCCAATGCGAGCACGATGCGCTTTTTCATGGCAGAATCCTTTACCGGAGAAGGTGGAGCCGCGTCGCGGCGCCGGATTAATTGTTGAGAAGGGGAACCGCCGTGGAGGGGTAGTGGCTGCCTGGTTGTGCGAGTGTGAAATAACGCCGTGACGAGTGCAATGGCGGAAACGTTCCCTTAGTGAAACTGTATCCCACGATCGCCCCTTATTCAACATTTTTTTAGCGATAAAAAATATTTTTTTGAGGCCGCGCGTCGCGGCGTCTCCCGATACAGGAAAACCATATAAAAAGCAGGGACGCCCGGAGCGCCCCTGCTTTCACCTCTCCCAATCGGTGAACCGGGTATTATCGGTTCATGAAATTCTGGACGTTTTCTTTGGTTATAAGAGCCAGCGGCACCCAAATCACCGGGGCGGACGTTTCGCCCCGAATGAGTTTATGCGCCAGTTCCACCGCGCCACGGCCCTGGCCGACTACATCCTGCAGCACGCTGACGGTAAGGGTGCCGTTCTGTATGGCTTGCAATGCGTCCGGCGTGCCGTCGATTCCGGCGGTAAGGACATCGGTAAGCCCTGCCGTACGCAGCGCCTGGCTGGCGCCGAGAGCCATTTCGTCATTATTGGCGATAATCGCAGAGATGCTCTCTCCGTGGGCGGTGAGCCAGTTTTCCGTGACCGACACGGCCTGATCGCGCTGCCACAAGGCGGTTTCCTGCGAAAGGATTTGGATGTCGGGATATTTGGTCTTGACGACTTCGACAACGCCGTCTGTACGCGAATAGGTGGCTTCGTTGGTCAACAGACCCATGAGGATGCAGATAGCGCCCTTTCCGCCCAGCTTTTCGCCAATATATTCCATCTGCATGATGCCGCCCTCTTTGGTGGGCGAGCCGACGTAATACGCACCCTCGGGGACGTTGCCATCCGAAAACGGATCGAGGTTCAGGTAGATGATGGGAACGCCAGCTTCCTGCGCGGCCTCGGTCATGGGTCCGACGGCGCTGGTGTCGTTCGGAATGACGATAAGTGCTTGAACACCGTCGTTCAAGAGGGTTCTGACGCTGTCTTGTTGTCGGATAGAATTGAGCTGGGCATCCATAACAGTGAGTTCGATATTATTATTCTTCGCATATTCCTGTGCCGCATCGAGCATAAAGGTGTGGAACGTGTCGTTGAAGTTATTGTCGCAATAGCCGATCTTGATGGCCTCACCCGCCCAGGCACCGACACACGAAACCCACATAGCCAGCAGCAGACACGCAACCATACGAATCATAATGAATCCTCTCAGTTGGAAAAAAACTCTCCCGAGCCAGTCCGCTGGCCGGATGCTTGAAATACCGGCGAATGACCACTCTTTTTGTGTAAACATCCATCCCATAAAGGCGAGGATTACTACTGACTGCTTATGTAGCATACGGTATAAATTAGTTATAGTCAATTTGATTTTAACTAATTTTTACGGTATATGGGAC
>JAJQBO010000023.1 GCA_021203245.1 Planctomycetaceae bacterium | reverse complement strand
GTTTAACCATCCGTTCCGCACGAGAGAAAAGTGGTTCGGCCGAACCTGTACTACAAAACCGATACTAGCCGCGTTCACGCACGACAGCGAAAAATTTCCGATTTTTTTTCGGGTCGATTACCGCACCCGCAGCGGCTTATGGCCGAGATTATCCGAGGCGGCCAGCACATACCGCGTCCGCCCGATGACGATATCGGCCCCGGGAGGGTCGCCGGGAAGAAGCGCGTGGACATGGCCGAAGACGCAGAGGTCGATGTCGAACTCGTCGATGACGCTGGTGATGACCGTCGGCCGGCCGTCTTCGCCGATGGGTGGATAGTGCAGCATGGCGACGCGGAAAAACCCCGCGTCCCTCGGCAGGCCCGACAGGCTCAGGCGCAACCGTTCCAGCTCGCGAACGCGAATCTTTTCCGAATCCTCCTCGCGGTCGGCCTTGGCCTGGTCACGCTTTTCCGGCGCGACGGCCGGATTGTCGCGGTTCGAGACAAAGCGCCAGAATATGCCAGGGAAATCCCACATGCGGCTGCCGCCGATGGCGACGTCGCCGAGGACAAGGTGGTTGTTCTGGATATAATGCAGGGAAGGAATCGCCAGCGCCTCCATCTTTTTCAAACTCTGCCACCAGTAGTCGTGATTACCGCGGAGCAGCACCTTCTCGCCCGGCAGGGCGGCCAGCCACTCGAGATCCGTCACCGCGTCGGCAAGGCGCATGGCCCAGGAGATGTCGCCGGGAACCAGGACAATGTCTCCGGGCCGCACCGACTCGGTCCAGGCGCGGCGGAGCCGCTCGGCGTGGTTGTCCCAGGCTGGGCCGAAGACGTGCATCGGCTTGGTTCCGTCGATGGACAGGTGCGGATCGGACAAGGCAAAAATGCGGCGGTCACTGTCGTGGCCGCCGCATGGAGTTATCAGGGGATTCGCTGGGTCCAGAGTCATTCGCCGTCCTTGAAGGAAAGGCCCATCTCGACCAGCTTTTTCTTGATCTCGGTCAGGGAGACGCGGCCGAAATTGCGCGCGCTGGCGAGTTCGGCTTCGGATCGGGAGACAAGTTCGCCGATGGTGGCGATGCCCATCATCTCCATGCACTTGCGGGAGCGGACGCCCAGCTCCAGTTCGTCGATGGACTTCGAGAGGATCTCCTGGTTGGCGTTGCGGCGCTGACGCTCCATCACCTGGCGGGTGGCGGCGTCTTCGCGCATCATGCCGAGGCGGAGGCCCTTGGCGGCGAGCATTTCCTTGATTTCCCGGAGGCTCGTTTCGCCGAAATTCTTGTAGGCGAGCATCTCGGACTCGGTGCGCTTGATGAGATCGCCCAAGCACATGATGTTCATGCTGGACAGGCAGTTGCGGCTGCGGACCGACAGTTCGAAGTCGGAGACGGGGACGCGGAGAATCGCTTCCATCCGCTCGGACTGCTTCGTCTCTTCGGGCGAATAGTACATGTTGGCCGCGGCTTCGGCGTTGGTGAGGAACAGCTTGGCCCTGCGGTTCAGCGGGGCAATCTTCAGGGCGCGGCGGCAGCAGGTGATGGACTTTTCGTAATCCTCCTCGTCCTCGTAGAGCAGCGCGAGGTTGAGGCAGGCGTTAACATAGACGCGGTTCGACTCGGGGCCGATACGGCTGTAGAATTCCTTGGCCAGGCTGTCGAGGCCGCGCAGGTCGGCGAGATACGCGGCGCGGAACAGGCAATCGGCGAAATTGGGGTTGATGTCGATGGACCGGCAGTAGTGGTCCAGCGCTTCCTGGTAGCGGCCGGAGTCCTCGAGGACGCGGCCGAGGAAAAAGTCGAGTTCCGGCTTGTCGGAGAACTGCTTACGCTGGTTCTCCGCCATCTCGAGCGCTTCGTCGGTGCGGCCGAGGCGGCGCAGGGCGTCGATGGGCTTCAGGGCGAAGGTGGCGACGGTGGGTGCCATCTGGGCCGCCTTCTGGAAATGCTTCAAGGCCGCTTCCTCGCGGCCGTGGTTTTCTTCGTTCAGGCCGAGGATCATCGCGCCGACGGGGGAATTGGGCACTTTTTCTGCATGTTCAACCGCCTTCTGCATATCGCCAAGCGCCATATAGGCGGCGGCGGCGCGGACATCGGCGTCCGGCTTGCTCGAAAGGGAGGGAATGAGGTCTTCGATATTTTCCTTCCAGTCTTCCTGCTTGGCGGCGAGGGTGTCGAGGTAGTACAGCGCCTCGAGGTCAAGGGTGTCTGCCAGGAGAATGTCGGCGGCGGTCGTGTCGTGAATGGCGGTGGTCATGGGTCGTGCTGCCTCCGTATAGCGTTTTACTGTGAATGTGAACCTTCCTCTGCGCTTTTCGGCTAATTCCAATATAACCGTAAAACGTGATAAGGAGCCGGGTCACTCTTTAAAAAGCGCCAGGCTATTTACAAGTGATAATACATAATAGCGACGCAATCCCATAGTATAGTGAAAGGGATTGGTTGCCCGCAAGGTTTTTTTCCGGATCAGGGTCGATACTACCTGTCAACTCTTTCGGGAAAGTCTTCGTCAGGGGGGAACGGCGGCGGGCGGCTCGTGGTGTTTCGCTCCAACTGCTCCAGACGGGTATCGTCGGTATGTCCGCTCCGCCTCCCCCGCACGCCGGGGTGCGAAAAGGGGGGTGGAGGGATATTCTGTGTGGAGGTTACCGCGCCTGAAATTTATATTCCTCGCGGCGCGGACAGCCGACAGCAAACCGACCGGCCGTTCTTGCCGGGTTAGTTGGAAATAACCGTTCAGGCGGCGCGCGGCTCCGCGTTCCTGGTGAAAAATTTGACCAGCCGGTCGGCGTGCCCATTCTCCACTTTGTCTTAATTTCCTGTGAAATCATGAGGTTGGCGCGCGGTGGGCAGACAGTTGGGGTCGGGAAAAATAAGGGGGGTTTTTCTTTACAAACGTTTTGAGGCGAATATAATGCGAAAACTAGCGGCCGGAATGCAGACTAATTTTCATCGCTTCCACCGCCCATATGCGACACGAAGCGTCCTCCATATACTCCTGAATCGCGAGGGCCGACCGGGTACACCCGGCGGCCGTACCGCGTTTACAACATGGTTGGTTGTACCGGCCCAAAGGAACGACTATGTCAACATCCATGGTTTCAACCGTCCTGGAAATCGAACGCGAAGCCGAGGCCATCCTGGTCAAGGCCGATGCCGACGCCGCAGCCGCCATCGCGCAGGCGAAGGCCGACCGCGAAAGCGCCGCCAAAGCCGCCGCCGACGCCACCGCCCGGGAAATCGCCGACATCGAGGCCAAGGCCGCCGCCGACCGCGACGCGCGGGTGCGGGAACTCGCCGCCTCGGGCGAAAAAGAACTCGCCGCAGTCAAAAACATCTCCGACGCCGCCTTCGACAAAGGCGTGCAATACGTCATGGACGCGATGAAGGGCAAATAGCCCTTGTCAGGCCATTGCGGGAAGCGGCACGCGAATCTGTTATCCATCCGGAACGTCCGGACGCATTTGGAGCCAAGGCATGATTGAACAGATGACCCATGTGGCGATAATGGCGAAAGTGGGAGACAGGGACGCCCTGTTGCGCTGGCTCTACTCGGAGCGCGGCTTTCACGTCATGCCCATCGACGCGACGGAAGACGCCGCCTGGCAGGGCAAATTCGCCGCCCTTCCGGACCAGACCCAGGAAATCGACAACACCCTGACCCGCATCACCGCCGTCGTCTCCTTCTGCACCGAACACGCTTCGCAAAAACCCAGCTTCCTCGACGCCATGCTGCCCCTCAAGGTGGTGGGCACCAAGGCCGAGCTCGACGCCGCCCTGAACGAGGTCGACGTCGATACGCTCTACGACAAAACGGCCGCCATGCGCGCGACAATCGAAAAAGACAACGAAATTATCGCCAGGCTGACGAACGACAAGACGGCTATCCAGCAGTTCGCCTTCCTGGGCGACAACCTGCCGGCGCTGTCCCGCCTCAAACACGTCGCGCTCGACGTGGTGGCGGTAAGCGGGCAGGGCGGCAAAGCCTTCCTGATGGACGAACGCATCGCCTCGGGCGAGGTGGTGGCGGAGCAGCTTTTCGCCGACCAGACCCATGCCTATTATGCCTTGCTCGTGCCTGCCGCCGACGCCGCCGTCCTCAAGGGGCTGATCGACGACCACGGCCTGCACGTCCAGCCCATTCCCCGGGTCGATCGGGGCGCGGCGGCGGAAATCGCCGACCTCGACCGCCGCATCAACGAGAACAAGGTCAGCCTCGAGCAGCACCTCGAGGAAGCCTCGTCCTTTGCCGACGACTGGCAGAAAAAAACCGCGCTGGTGGCAGGCTACTACGAAAGCGAAAAGATCCTCGCCGTCGCCCGCACCGGCATGGCGGAAAGCGATCACCTGTTCGTGACCAGGGGCTATGTGAAAACAGACGATCTGCAGGCGATGACCTCGCGCATGGAATCGGCCCTCCCGGGCGCGACCCTGATGGCGTGCGACGCGCCGGCGACCGACGCCGAGCAGCCGGAAGAGCCGCCGGTCAGCCTCAAGTGGAATAAGTGGATCTCGCCCGCGTCCCTCCTGGTGAAGATGTACGGCCTGCCGGCCTACAACTCCATCGACCCGACGCCCTATGTGTTCACCATCTTCTTCGCCTTTGTCGGCATCTGCCTTGGCGACGCCGCCTACGGCATCGCCCTTATCGGCATCATGCTCTGGCTGAAGCGCAAGTACCAGGACCAGGCCGGGCTGCAGGACTTTTTCACCTGCTTCCTCTACTGCGGCATCGCCACCGTCATCGCCGGCACGCTGACCGGTTCGTGGATGGGCGACCTGTCGTCGATGGTTCCCGGCCTCGGCTGGTTCGACCGGTTCAGGACGAGCATGGCCCTGATCGACCCGGTGAAGGATTCGCAGCTCGCCCTCTGCATCGCCATCGGCATCGGCGTCGCGACCCAGTTCTACGGCATGATCCTTCGCGCCTACCGCGACTGGCGGCGGGGCGACAAGATGGGCGCGTTCTCGGACGGCATCCTCTGGATTGCCTTCCTGTTGTTCGCCCTTCTGGGGGGGCTGACCGGTGGGAGCATCTTCTGGATCCTCTTCGTCATCACCTGCGTTTTGCTGATTCTCACCCAGGGACGCGACCAGAAGAGCTGGATCAGCCGCATTCTGGTGGGCATTATCGCCATCTACGGCATTGTCGGCGCGTATGGCGCGAGCGCGATTCTCGGCGACCTCATTTCCTACGCCCGCCTGATGGCGCTGAACCTCACCGGCGCCGCCCTTGGCTCTACCTTTAATATGCTGGCCAGGCTTTCCACCGACATCCCCTATATCGGCGTCATTATCGGCATCCTGGTCATCGTCGGCGGCCACCTGATGAACTTTTTCCTGAACCTGCTCAGTGGGTTCGTGCATTCGGCGCGTCTCATCATGCTCGAATTTTTCGGGCGCTTCTACGAAGCGGGCGGGACTGCCTATACCCCCTACGGGTTCCACAGCACCAGCGTCGACGTGACAAATGAAGGTCAATCCCGGTGAACCGGGTGTGAATTTGTCGAGGACTCGTCAGCGAACGATGTCCATGCGGGCCGGCCTGCCGGCTAGTCAAAAAGAGGAGGATTTTCCAACATGTTGTCGTTCTACTTCCTTGAATCGGGAATCGGCTGGACCGTCTTGGGCGCAATGACCGCACTGGTCCTTGGCGGCATTGGCAGCGCTTTGGGTATCGCCACCGCCGCGGGTCAGGGCGCGGGCGTCTTGTCGGAAAAGCCCAATCTGTTCGGCAAGGTCTTCCTGCTGATTCTGCTCCCCGGCACCCAGGGTCTCTACGGCATGGTGTTCGCCTTCCTGGTCATGACCTTTACCGGCATCTCGACCGACATCGCCGCTGCGAACCAAATGACGGTCGGCATCGGCGGCGCGCTCGGCATCGTCGGCGTCACCCTTGGCCTTGTTCTGCTGCTCTCGGCCAAGTACCAGGGCCAGACCTCAGCCGCCGCCATCAACCTGGTGGCGAAGAAAGAGGACCAGTTCGGCCGCGGCATCATCCTGCCCGCGCTGGTTGAAACGTACGCGGTGTTCGGCCTGCTGGTCGCCATCCTCATGCTGAACTGGCTGCTGATTGGCGGACAGACCATCGTCGGCTAACGCGGCGGTCCAGGCGACTTCGGTCGCCGCCGGGCAGGGGAGTCGATGAATCGTCGCCCCGTCCCGGATTGTTTTCCACCGTGGACATCAGGCCGCCTGGTCACCGCCCATTGGGGCGAGACGCCCGGCGGCATAGCGGGGCCGCATCGGGGGTTATTGAAAATCATCTCGGGACGGCTGTTTCCGGGGTGGCCCGAGAGGCATCCTGTGGAGATTAGGTATGAGTCTCGAAAGCGTTAAAAGCAAGGTGCTGGACGAAGCGCGGGCGCGGGCCGACGCCAAACTGGCCGAGGCGAAAGCCGAGGCAGACCGCATCCGGGCCGAAGGCAAGGCGGTGGACGACCGCGCCGGCCAGGAAGCGGTCCGCGACGCCACCCTCCGATTGGAACGGGAGACGGTCCGCGAGCTGGAACGCATCGGCCACGACAACCGGCTGCAGATCCTGTCTGCCAAAAACAACGCCATCGATGAAGTATTTAAGCGCGTGCGGGACAAGGTCGCGTCCCTCTCGGACGGCGAATACCTCGAACTCGTCGGCGTCTGGCTGGACGCGTTGCCCGCCGAGGTGGGGGGCGTCCTCCGGGTCAATCCGAAGGACGAGGCCATGTTCAACGCCGGGCTGATCACCCTGAACCGCAACCGGAGCGGGGCCGGCCAGTTCACCGGCGTCGTCGCCGACGCGAAGGTGGCGGCCGGGGCCATCGTCGACGGCCCCGACTACTCCATCGACTGCACCGTCGATCGCCGCCTGGGCGAACTACGCGAAACGGCGGTCGGCGATCTCGCGCGGGTTCTGTTTGGAGCCTAATTGATGACCAAGACGCTCTCGTATACGGTGGAGAAACGGCCCACGGCCTGGTCGTTCGTGAGCGGCAAAATCGCCGCCCTCGAATCCGAACTGCTGCCCCGGTCCTTCTTCGAAGCCATCCTCAAGGCGCCGAACCGCGCCGAGGCGCGGGCATCCCTGGGGAAGTCCGGCTACCGAGTGCTGTTCCCCGACGACAAGTCGCTGGACAACATCTCGGCCATCCTCGACCAGAAGGGGAAGGATATCAGGGCGGAAATCTTCTCCCTGTGCCCGCCGCATCCGCTGGAAAACTTCTTCGGCATCCCGTCGCGGTTCCGCACCTTCCGCACCCTGTTCAACCAGGCGAGCAAGGGCGCGAATCCGTCGGTCGCGGATCTGGATGCGCTGTTCCCCGTCTTCGCCGTGGAGGAAGCCTACGCCGACGGCCTGCGGGAGCACCGCGACATGCTGTTTCGCAAAAATCCGCCGCAAACCGCGACGCCGCTGGAACGGTCGATCTATCTCGACTCGGCCGCGTGCTCGCTCATGCGGGTGATGGCCGATTTTGTCCCGGAAAAACTGGTCCGCGAATGCATGATTGACCGCGCCCTCCTCACCGCCTGGTCCGGCATCTTCCGCCTGCGCTGGGCCGACGTGCCGGCCGACATGATTCGCACCTGGTACGTCTATGAAAACAGCCGCGACCTGGCGTCGTCCATCCTGGCGGCGGAGACGGAACCGAAGGCGGAAATCTCCAAGCGCCTCTCCGTCCGATCCTCCGCCATCCTCGAGGGGATCGACCTCAACCGCATCAAGGCAGACATCGACGCCGCCTCCGCCGACGTGCTCCGCGAGACCGTCCTCGCGTGCCGCATGGTGCCGTTCGGGGCCGAACGGGTGCTGTCGTACCTGGTCGCGAACGAGGTGGAGATGGTCAACCTCGAACTCAGCCTCTCGGCGGTCGCCTTCGGCATCGACCGCGAGGTCACGCAGTCGCGCCTGAGGAGAGAATATGCCTAAGGTTCTGGTCATCGGCAAGCATTCGCAGATCCTGCCGTTCAAGTCGGTGGGGGTGGAACCGGTGGACGTCGAGTCCCTGGACGACGCCAAGGCGGCGCTCCGCTCCATTCGCGAATCGGGCGAGGAAACGCTGGTGCTTATCCCCGAAGACATCGCCATGGAATGCGCCAACGAAATCGCGCTGCTGCGGCAGGGCGTGAACGTCGTGGTGATGACCCTCCCGGCCATGAACGGCGAAGTGGGGGCGCAGCGGGAAAACGTGCGCGGGCTGGTGGCGCGCTCGCTCGGCGTCGACCTCATGGGCAAACGCTGAGCAACTGGCGCGGACCGGCGACGGCTATACATACTTGAATGTGATTCTGATTCGACATGATAAAAGCACGGGATGGATTACGGCTCCCGGCAAGGCAAGGGAAGGGTTTTTGCGATGGCCACCGAGCGTTCAACTGGAACGATTATCAAGGTGAGTGGTCCTCTGGTCGTGGCCAGGGGGCTGTCCGGGTCGCGCATGTTTGAAATGGTCAAGGTGGGCGAATTGGGCCTCTTTGGCGAAATCATCGAGATCCGCGGCGATCAATACTCCATCCAGGTGTACGAGGAGACCGAGGACATCGCCCCGGGCCAGCCGGTCGTTCCCACCGGCGTGCCGCTCTCGGCCGAACTTGGGCCCGGCCTGCTGCAGTCCATCTACGACGGCGTGCAGCGGCCCCTCGACAAGCTGATGGCCCGCTACGGCGAATTCATCGTCCGCGGCGCCGAAGCGCCCGCCCTCGACCGCGAAAAGAAGTGGTCGTTCACCCCCGTCGCCAAAGAGGGCGAACAAGTGACCGGCGGCGACATCCTGGGCACGGTGCCGGAGACGGACCTCATCCTCCACAAGGTGATGGTCCCGCCCACCATCGCCGGCACGCTGAAATCCATCAAGTCGGGCGACTTCACGGTCGAGGAAGTCGTCGCCGTCATCGAGGCCGAAGACGGCACCAGCCACGACATCACCATGCTGCAGGGCTGGCCGGTCCGTATTCCCCGACCCATCGCCCACAAGCTGCCGCCGACGAAGCCACTCCTCACCGGGCAGCGCATCATCGACACCCTGTTCCCGGCCGCCAAGGGCGGCACCGCCTGTATCCCCGGCCCGTTCGGCTCGGGGAAGACAGTCGTCCAACACCAGATCGCCAAGTGGGCCGACGCCGATATCGTCATCTTCATCGGCTGCGGCGAACGCGGCAACGAGATGACGGACGTGCTCCTCGAGTTCCCCGAACTCACCGACCCCAAAACCGGCCGCCCGATCATGGAACGGACCGTCCTTGTCGCCAACACGTCAAACATGCCGGTGGCGGCGCGCGAAGCGTCCGTCTTTACCGGCATCACCATGGCCGAGTACTACCGCGACCAGGGCTATTCGGTCGCGCTGATGGGCGACTCGACCAGCCGCTGGGCCGAAGCCATGCGCGAAATGTCGGGCCGTCTCGAAGAAATGCCCGGCGACGAAGGCTACCCGGCCTACCTCGCCAGCCGTTTGGCCGCGTTCTACGAACGGGCCGGCCTGGTGGTGTCCCTGGGTAAGGACAAGCGGGAAAGCTCTGTGACCATCATCGGCGCGGTGTCCCCGTCCGGCGGCGACCTGTCGGAACCGGTCACCCAGTCGACCCTGCGTGTCACCAAGGTGTTCTGGGGCCTGGACGACCAGCTCGCCTTCCAGCGCCACTTCCCGGCCATCAACTGGCTGACCAGTTACTCGCTCTACCTCGACGTCACCGACCCGTGGTATGACGAAAACATCGACCCTAACTGGTCCAAGCACCGCCGCCAGACCATGGTCATCCTGAAAAAGGAAGCCGACCTCCAGGAACTGGTGCGCCTCGTCGGCATGGACTCCTTGAGCCCGTCCGACCGGCTCCTGATGGAAGTCGCCCGCCTTATCCGCGAGGACTTCCTGAACCAGAGCGCCTTCGACGACATCGACACCTTTACCAGCCTGAAGAAACAGGCGCTGATGCTCGACGCCATCCTGCACTTCAACACGGTGACGACCCAAAAGCTGGAAGACGGCTACGACCTCTCGTCCATGCTGGAACTGCCGGTCATGGAAGATATCTCGCGCGCCAAGCTGACGCCCGAGAACGAGCTCGACAGCCGCTTCGCCGAACTCAAGGACAAGATAACCAAAGCCATCAACGACGCGGCGGCGAAGGCCCAGTAGGACGACAGACGGATAAACCCAGAGCGGAGTACAGATATGTCCACAGTTGCAGCCAAAGAATTCCGTACCATCCAGAACATCGTCGGCCCGCTGGTCTTTGTGGGCGGGGTGGAAGGCATCGGCTATGGCGAAATCGCCGAAATCATCCTCCCGGACGGCTCGATTCGCCGGGGCAAGGTGCTGGAGACCCAGGAAGACCGGGCGCTGATTCAGGTCTTCGAAGGCACCAACAACCTGGACCCGGGCTCGGCCCGCATCCGCTTTACCGGCAAGGGCCAGGAAATCGGCCTATCGCCGGACATGGTCGGCCGCGTCTTCGACGGCTTCGGCAGGCTGACGGACGGCGGACCGCCCATCATTCCCGAAAAGTACGCCAACATCAACGGCGTGCCGATGAACCCCTATGCCCGCGACTTCCCGAACGAGTTTATCCAGACCGGCATCTCGACTATCGATGTCCTGAACCCGCTCGTCCGCGGCCAGAAGCTGCCGGTGTTCTCCGGCTCCGGCATGCCGCACAACAACCTGGCGGCGCAGATCGCGCGTCAGGCCGCGACGAAGAAGTCGGGCGAAAAGTTCGGCGTGGTCTTTGCCGCCATGGGCATTACCTTCGAAGAATCGAACTTCTTCATCGAAGACTTCAAGCGGACGGGCGCGCTCGAGCGTTCCGTGATGTTCATCAACCTCGCCGACGACCCGGCGATTGAACGCATCTCGATTCCGCGCCTCGCCCTGACGACCGCCGAATACCTCGCCTACGAACTCGGCATGCACATTTTGGTCATCCTCACCGACATGACCAACTACTGCGAAGCGCTCCGCGAAATCTCCGCCGCCCGCAAGGAAGTGCCGAGCCGGCGCGGCTATCCCGGTTACCTCTATACCGACCTGGCGACCATCTACGAACGCGCCGGCCGGCTGAAAGGGAAGGACGGGTCCATCACCCAGATTCCCATCCTCACCATGCCGGAAGACGACAAGACCCACCCGGTTCCCGACCTGACCGGTTATATCACCGAAGGGCAGATCATCCTCGGCCGCTCCTTCCACGCCGAAGGCATCTATCCGCCGGTCGACGTGCTGCCGAGCCTGTCGCGTCTGAAAGACAAGGGCATCGGCCAGGGCAAGACCCGCGCCGATCACGCCGGCGTCATGAACCAGCTCTACGCCGCCTACGCGCGCGGCAAAAACAGCCAGGAACTGGCGGTCGTTCTTGGCGAATCGGCCTTGACGCCCCTTGACCTCCGCTACATGGAGTTCGCGCGCCGCTTCGAGGCGCAGTTCATCACCCAGAACTACAACGAGAACCGCGAAATCGAGGACAACCTCGACCTCGGCTGGCGGCTCCTGGGCGTGCTGCCCCGCGCCGAACTGAAACGTATCAGGCCGGAGTTTGTCGAAAAGTACTATGTCGAAGCCACCGACCTGTAACGACGAGAGGCTATCGCTATGAAGATCCGTGTCAATCCGACGCGAATGCAGTTGCTGCGCTTGAAAAAGCGTCTGGTCATGTCGCGGCGCGGCCACAAGCTCCTGAAGGACAAGATGGAAGGCCTGGTCCAGGCCTTTATGGAACTCGTCGGCGAATACGGCAAGCTCCGCGATGAAATCGACCAGAAGGTGCCGGCCACCCTGTCCATGTTCATGCTCGCCTCAGGCATCTCGGGCGAAGAAGCCGTCACCGCCGCACTCGAAGAAACCGACACCCGGCTGGAAGTGGCAATCAACCGCAAGTCGGTCATGAGCGTCGCCTATCCCGAGGTCGAACTCGAAGGCTTTGAACTGCGGCCTTCCTACAGCACCCTGGCGACATCCACCGACTTCGACATGGCGAGCGCGGGCATGCGCGACGTCTTCCCGTCCCTTCTCGAACTCGCGAGCAAGGAAGAGGCGGTGGTCCGCATGGCGGATGAAATCGAAAAGACCCGCCGCCGCGTCAACGCCCTCGAATACGTGATGATTCCGTCCCTGAAGTCGACCATCAAGGAGATTTCCTCCAAGCTGGAAGAGGCGGAACGCTCGAGCCGGGCGCGGTTGATGAAGGTCAAGGACATGATCATGTAGCCGCCACGGCTCGCAGGATTTTCCCACCGCCTCTCCATATATGGAAGAGGCGGTTTTAATTGGAGGCCAGATGCTGACGGCAAAGTCGAAGATTGGCAAGGTGGTCGTCATCCGGCCGGGCGCGCTTGGCGACGTCCTGGCGGTGCGGTCGGTCATCCGCTTTTTCAAGGACGCGTTTCCCGGCGTGGACATCACCCTGCTGGCTCCGGGCGAGCGCGGCCGGTTTCTGGCGCGTGAAGGCTGGGCCGACCGGGCCTTCGATTACGACCGCAGCGCCTTCGCCTGGCTCTACACGGACGGGCAGGACGACCCGCCGGCGCCGTTGACGGCGGCGTTTGCGGGAAGCGACATCATTCTTGCCTACCAGGATTTCGCCGACCCGGCCGGCCAGGCGCGCTTCGAAGCCCGGCTTGACCGGCTCGCGCCGGCGGCAGGAAAGGTGTACTGCCCGTCACGGCCCACCGGTCACCACAGCGCGCCGATTGGCGAATGGCTCCTGAACGCGGCGACGGGATTTTGCCGCGCCTATGGCCTGATTAAGCCGTCCGACCTGCACGGGGAGAATTGGGCCGAGGCCAGGCTGTCGATTGACGAGCCGCAGGCGTTTCCCGGCCTGGGGCAGCCGTATGTGGTGATGCACCCGGGTTCGGGCAGCGGGAAGAAAAACTGGCCGGTCGAGCGCTTCGCCGCCCTGGCCCGGATGCTCCTCGCGGCCGGTGGAGGCGGGGCGTTCACCCGCCTGTTGGTGACGGCGGGGGAGGCCGACGGCGATGTGGGTGAACGCCTGGTCGAGGCGGTTCCGGGAGCGCTCCTTTTGGCGGGCGCGGCGCTGGAATGCCTCGCCGGCGTGCTTGCCTACGCGCGGCTGTATGTGGGGAACGACAGCGGCGTGTCGCACCTCGCCGCGGCGGTGACGACGCCGTCCGGAAGAGGGCCGGTGGTGGCGACGGTTTTCGGCCCCAGCGACGCGGCGGTTTGGGCGCCGCCGGGGGCGTTGGTCCTGGATGCGGGCGGGAATATGGCGGGGCTTGGGGCGGCGGACGCATTTCAGTCGATATCGGCCAGAATCGGCCTTGAAAGTCCTTGACAACGATGGTGGCATTTGGCAGAATAGATCACTCGAAATGCGGCGTTCACAGCCGCGTTTTCCTGTTGTTCCGCACCGCAAAAACCGTGCGGAGAGATGCCGGAGTGGTCGAACGGGCACGCTTGGAAAGTGTGTGTACGGGAAACTGTACCCAGGGTTCGAATCCCTGTCTCTCCGCCAATTTAACTCTTTACTTAACGCATTTTCACGCAACATCATATATATCAAACGTTGTCAATTCACTTCAAACCATCCAAAATTCATATAAGTCTTTATTCTTCGGTCTACCATCTGTATTTGTAAGCATACTCGTAAGTATGGCCCAGCCAAATCGCTGGGCTGTACTCATAAAATAGGTATGTAACCATCTGTATTTTATGGGTTATCTAAAAAAGATCAAATCTTGCAACCGGGGTTCGACTCCTGCATGGGGATTCTAAATCATTTTAAGAAACTCCGTGAACAAATGAAACGGGTAGACGGTACTGAACCGCCCTGGTGAATTCCGGAGCCGAGGCCGGGGTCCACGGGAATAGACGGGTAATGCACCGAACTCACGAAGCCATCGGCTGCGTTCACGTATTTTTTAAAATGCTTTAATTGGTAAATATCTCACTTGGGAAAGATTAGCAGATCTGAACCGGCATCTCTCCGTCAGGTGCTACATTTTTAAAATCTGGTTCGTGACGGCGTTCGAATTTTGGTACTTTGCATTTTGTAAAGATGTGTCGGAATCTTGCGTACTCCGATAGGCTTTCACAATCTTTACAGTTCATACAAAAGGCCAAAATGAGCGGCCCGCCTATTGCAAAGGGGCCGCTAGCTTTGCATAAATGATATAAGTAGGCTCGGGCACGTTTATTTGTCAGTAAGTGAAGAGGCGATATCGGTAAATATCTTCCCTAAGGCAAAGGCACCTGTGTCGGGATACCCGATGCTTCTTTCTCCCACCGTTCCCGCGCGGCCCATACGGGCAACGATATTCTTTGTCGATTCCGCCCCTTCGACTGCCTTGGCTGCGCCATTCGAGAAGGCTTCGAGCATGGACGTCTGCGCGCCTGCGTCGTGCTTCCATGATTCGGCACAGGGGATGAGGGCATCCATCAGGGTTTTGTCGCCGATGCCGGCTCCTCTTCCGAACGCCCGCTCACCGACGTCCTGTATGCCATACACGGCGGCCGCCAGCAGGTCGGCCATGTCCTGGACAGAAAGGGAGTCCTTGCCCTTGGCACTGAGCGCCGCGTGTTTGAAGGCGAATCCCCATATGGGGCCGGAAGCGCCGCCACAGTACTGCATAATAATGAGGGAACACGCATCCAAAAACTCGTAGATGCCCTTCGTTCCCGCGTCCTGCAGTTTGCCCCAGTTGCGCTTGAGCTGTTTAAAACCGTTGGCGACGCTTTTGCCGAAATCGCCGTCACCGGCATGCGAATCGAGATCGCAGAACGGCACCTCGTTTTCGATAATGATCTCTGCCATCTTGTCGATGATGTAGACCATGTTCCGCGGCGTCAGACGATTGTTCTGAATCCGGTTGGCACCGCCGGACGCATCCGCCGTGAAGGTGAACTCCTTCTGCGACTCGCCCTGGTCGTCCGGGATTTCGACGAAGCGGGGCTTTTGTTCGGTGCCGTCTACCCTGAATGCCGGCGCTTCGGACACGGCGGTCAGGTATTTTTCCAGTTCCTCGTCGAGACGGAGAAGGGAAATGGACGCGCCGGCCATATCGATGCTGGTCATGTAGTTGCCGGTAAAGTTCCGTGCGACGTTGATTCCCAAGCCGGCCACTTCCTTCATGGCAAAATGGTTCAGGATGTCCAGTTCGAGCAGGGGCGTCCCGCCGAAGCCATTGACCATCAAGGCGACGGTGTCGCCCTTACGTATACCCAGGTCCTTGCCGATGGACCGCACCATCCGCTCGGCCAGCGCGTCGGCGGTGGTGATTGGCTCCCGCTTGACCCCGGGTTCGCCGTGAATGCCGACGCCGTATTCCATTTCATCCGGTCCGAGGTCGAAGGTTGGCGACCCCTTGGCGGGAACCGTGCAGGAGGTATAGGCAAATCCCACCGAACGGACGTTGTCGGCGCACTTCTGGGCGATGCGTTTGACTTCGGCCAGATTCTTGCCCGCTTCGGCGGCAGCGCCCGCCACCTTGTGGACAAACACCGTGCCAGCCACGCCGCGCCGGCCGACAGTGTAGAGGCTGTCCTCGACGGCGATATCGTCCGCGACCTTGACATAGTCCACCTTCAGCCCATCGAGTTCGGCCAGGGCGGCGGCGTTTTGGAAATTCATGATGTCGCCGGAGTAGTTCTTGATAATGAGAAGCGTTCCTTTTTTGCCGGCGGTAGCCTTAATGCAGCGGTAGACCTGAATCTGCGAAGGCGAAGAGAAGATTTCGCCGCACACGGCCGCGTCCAGCATACCCTTGCCTACGAACCCGCCATGCGCCGGTTCGTGACCGCTGCCGCCGCCGCTAATGAGGGTAACCTTGTCGGCATTGAGGCTGGCTCGCACCACAAACATACTCTCATAATCAAACGCGAGCTTACCCGGATAGGTCAACGCAAGCCCCGAACCCATTTCAACCACCATTCTGTCAATCGAGCTGAAGATTTTTTTCATCGCTACACCTTTCCGCGTAAAATGACCGAGTCAAGTAAGATTCTGACGATAATTCGTGAGAAAAAGCCTAAAGCAATCATAAATGATTGAATTGCCGATTATAGAGGGTATTATAGAAGCATACCCTCTGTATAAAGGAATCAGTCAATGTACGATCGGACCGCCATCCTTGCCTACATAAATCGTAAGCGTCACGTGACCATAGGCGATTTATGCGAAAACTTCGAAATCAGCGACAGTACCGCCCGCAGGGCTGTCGCGCAGCTGGAAAAGCTTGGAAAATGCAGTCGTTTTCATGGTGGCGCGTTTGCATTGGGGCATGTTGGCAAGACCCAGGTCATGACTCGTCAGGCGACCAACACGGCCGAGAAGATTAAGATTGCAAAAGCCGCCGCTTCCATTATTCACGACGATGCGACTTGTATTATACTCAGCGGTTCCACTGTCGGTTATATCTGCCGGTTTATCAAGGAAAAGCCCCTGACCGTCATCACCAACTCGGTCCTTGTTTTCGACGAGCTGCGCGTTTACTCCGATATTAAGCTCATAATCCTCGGCGGATTCTACAATCACGATGAAGAAGAACTGGGCGGCGGAATAATCAATACCAACCTTGATTATCTGCGCGCGGATTATCTGTTTATGGGCGCGTCCAGCTTTGACGAACGCTCCGGTTTTATAAACCGCAATCTTTCCGTCGATGTTTATCGTGCCTGCCTTAATGCCTGCGACACCGCCTGCATGCTGGTCGACAGTTCCAAGTACGCTGTAGGAGGCACTTCGATTGCGGCCCGGCCAGAGCAGATAAAATATCTCTTCACCGATTCGAAGCTTGATGCCAAGATTATCAAACACTTTCAACGGAAGAATATCGAGGTCATCGTCACCTAACCTTCTACTCTTGCAGAACGCTCCTGGTCTGGTCAAAGAGAGCGACGTATTTATCCAATTGCTTCTGGTAGAAGGCGTGGTTCTTCATGTCGGGCAGGCACGTCTCCTTGATGGTCACCAAGTCGTTGACCGCGTCGTGGATGGTTGCATAACACTGTGCGGCAACCGATGCGATAATCATACAACCAAGCGACCCCGCCTGATGCGTGTCCAGCGTATGGACAGGGATGCCTGTCACGTCAGCCTTGATCTGCAACCACATGCGCGAGAGCGATCCGCCGCCGGTACACCGGAGCTCCTGCACGGGGACGCCCGCGTGCGAAAGGGTCTTGAGGTTAAACGCGAGATCGTAGGTAAGCCCTTCCATGAGCGACCGGTAGATAGTGTACTTGTCTGTTCCGTAATTC
>JAJQBO010000070.1 GCA_021203245.1 Planctomycetaceae bacterium | reverse complement strand
CCGGAGCGCTACCGGCGCTCCGGTTGGACCACATTTTTCCACCCCTCATCCGGACACGAAAATCTGCGTCGCCCGGAGGGATTACATATTGATGAGCGCGTCGTAGAACTCGTTCACCACCGAGATATAGCGGGCCGCACTCTGGTAGGCGCGCTGATAGGTTATCAGCTTCACCACTTCCTCGTCTTCGTTGACGCCCGAGACCGATTCGCGCTGGATAAAGGCCCGGTTGTAGAGGTCGTAATCCAGGGAGTACTGGTTTTTGCCGCGTTGCGCCTCGGTCCCCAGCCTTCCGGTTATGCCGTGGTAGTAATCTTCCTGGGTCTGGTTGCCAAGCCGTTTGAGCGGCTGGTCCAACACGGCGATGACGTTCATCAGGCCGTCGCTGTCGCCGGGGGCGGACGAATAGCCGTGGCCGATCAGGTCGGGAGTCTTGCGAAGGTCTTCGTTAATGCCGATGTCGGACGCATCGTGGCCGGTGAAGAACACGTTCAGGCCAAGGGCGGCGAGAATGCCGGATTCGTCCTTGCCGAAGGCGAATCCGTAATCGGCGCTTGTCGAATCGATAGAGACCCTGAATTCGTTGTCGATGTTCACCGTAAAGACTCCGGGCGCGACCTTGTTCATCTCGGCCTGGAGACGGTTGACGAACGAGTTCGACGCCTCGGGATTTTCCGGATCCCACAGGATCATGTCCGGTTCGCTCGAAGGGCCGGGGCGGCCGTCGACGTCGATTTCCATCGATATCGTCTTCACCTCGCCGGTATTGCGGTTTTCCACCAGCACCTGGAGGATGCCGTTCTCGATAGTGAAGGTGCCTGCAGGGTAATCGGCCTTGTACTGGAGTTTGTCAAGGGTGACGGACGGGTCGACCGGTCCGTTCTTGGCCGTGAGGCTGTCGAAGCTGGCTTCGCCCCGGGTCTGGGAATAGGCGCGGTTGAACTCCCAGGTATAGACGGCGGCGAGGTTGTCGAGTTCGTCGAGGTAGCTGGGGATGACTTCGTCGCGGATCTTCATGTCGGCGCCGAGTTTGCCGCCGGGGTCCTTGACCGGGTATTTGTCGGAGGCGAAGGCCGGAACCGACACCATCATGCCGTTCACCTCCTCCTTCTTGACGGTGAGTTCGTAGATCTGGTCGTGGTAGACCATCAGCCTGCCGGCGATGGAGACGACGGCGGCGCCGTTCTTTTCCTCGGTGACGTCGACGTCGATGTATTCGGACAGGGCGCGGAGTTTTTCGCCGCGGGTGTCGCGGAGGTCGTTGGCCTGCGACGGCGCCAGGCCGCCGCTTTCACCCGAGACGATAGCGGCGTTCAGGTCGGCGATGTCCCTGAGCAGGCCGTTTATGTCGGTCACGGCACTGGCGACCTCGCTGTCGTAGGACTTCTGGTATCCGGTCAGGTTCTGGTTCAGGGAGTTGAAATGGTCGGTCAGCGCCCGGGCCTTTTCGAGGACGGTGGTGCGGAGGCTCTTCGTCTCGATGGAGGTGGACATCTTGGTCAGGCTTTCCCAGAATCCGGTCATGTCGTCCGACAACGCGACGCCGGACAGCTCCATGAACACCGACTGGAGGTTGGTGTAACAACTGGACATCTCGGCCGAGTTCGAATAGGAGCTGGTGGATTTGCGCAGTTGCTTTTCGGCCTGCGAACTGTAGATCCGCGCGACCGAATCGACCGACACGCCGGACCCGAGCTGGATGCCGCCCGGCCCCTTGCCGTAGGCAACGCCGGTTTGGACGACCCGCTGGCGCGAGTAGCCGGGGGTGTCGACGTTGCCGAGGTTCTGACCGGTGACCTGCAGCCCGTATTGGGCCGAACGCAGGGCCGAGGTGCCGATGGTGAGCGCGTGAAAAGCCATGGTGTTCCTCCGTGCGCCGGGTCGAATGGTTCCCGGAATCCGTTACCGCTTGAGACTGAGAAGTTCCTGCAGCATTTCGTCCGCGGTGGTGATG
Organism: Planctomycetaceae bacterium; assembly: GCA_021203245.1. Classification (GTDB taxonomy): domain Bacteria; phylum Planctomycetota; class SZUA-567; order SZUA-567; family SZUA-567; genus JAJBSZ01. Next base: position 15,234 of record JAJQBO010000070.1, on the reverse strand, counting down.
ACGCGGGTGTTGGCCTGGAAGCCGCGCTGCAGCGAGATCATGCGGGTGAATTCTTCCGACATCTCGACGTTCGACGATTCCAGGTTGTACTGTTTGATAACGCCCCTGCCGCCCAGGCCGGCGAAGCCGTACTGCATTTCGCCCGAGGCGGGGCTGGTCTGGAACAGGTTGCCGCCGCTCGAGGTCAGGCCGTGGGGGTTGGAGACGTTGCCGAGCACCAGCCGGCCGAGGAGCACGGTCGAGCCGGTGGAATAGACGCCGTAGATGATGCCGTTGTCGCCCACCTCGTACTTGTCGAGGGTGCCGGGAGCGGAGCCGTTCTGGGTGGACGACATGTCGCTGGGGCGGGAGTTCTGGGTGAGTTCGCTGAAGTCCAGGTCCTGTCCCGACGACATCCGGTCCACGATGCGGACGACAATCGGATCGTCGACGCCTTGGTTGGCCTGGTTGATGACGATGCCGCCCGTCTCCGACGTTTCGGACCCGGCGACGAAATTGCCGTCCGAATCGAAGCGGATAAGGCCGGTGCCGACCGAGAGGTTCGAAATCAGGTTGCCGTTTTCGTCCACCATCCAGGTGAAGTCGGTGTCGTCCTGGCTGTCGGCGTACCAGCGCCAGGTGGAAAAGTTGCTGTCCTCGGTCACCAGTGCCAGGCGCAGCGTCGCGGTCTTGGCGTTGCCGAGGGAGTCGTAGACGACGACGTCGGTGGTGGCTGAGCCGCCCTCGGCGCCGGCGTATTCCTTTTCTTCCGAAAACACCGATTTCAGGGTGGAATTGTTATGGGTGATGGAAATGTTCGACAGCGCGTTCTGCGACCCGAGGTTCGAGACGAACGAGACGTTGAACGAGTCGCCCGAGGTCGGCCGGTAGTCGCCCGACATCGAGTCCCAGCGCAGGTACTCGGCCTTGGACACGCCCTGGCGGGTGAACGCGCCGGCGGTCTCCATGGGCGCGGTGTTGGGGTCGCCCATGCTGGGCGGCAGATCGATAAGGCCCATGACGCCGCCGTTCATCCCCAGGTTCCTGGTGGAGGTGGCGAGGGAGACGTTGGCGAGTGCGTCCTCGTAGGCGTTCTTGTCGAAGGCCGGGTCGGTGGGGTCGCCTTCGGGAAACGCTTCGGTGACGGGCGCGCCGAACATGGCGGGGGTTATCCGCACCGCGGCCGCGCCCGGCTGGTCGACGTCGCCGCCCAGGAAGGTGAGGAAGTGTTCGAGGGTATAGGACTTCTCGATGTCCAGCCGCTCCTGCGAGCCGAACGGCGGGGGCGAACTGGGGTAGTTGTAGGTAAAGGTGGAGGAGATGGTGCTGCCGCCCTTGTCGAACGCGATGGTGATTTCATCGCCTTCCTTCAGGTTTTCGAACATCCTGGTCCACTGGTTGCCGTTGTAGTAGTACAGGTGTTCCAGCGGGGTGTCGAGGGTGGCGGGGTAGTTTTCGGTCGGCCGGGGGAGCTGGTCGAGGGCGACGATTTCATCCGTCGGGTTCAGGGCCGTCCCCTGGAAGCCGTTGGGCCAGGCCGCGCCGGGGTTCGCTTCCATGTCGGCATCGGTCATGGCGGCGGCGGCGGCGAAGTCGCCGCCGTTCGATTCGTAGAACCAGGCCGGATAGGAGGTGCTGCTCTGTACGGTATAGCTGCGGCCGTCAATTTGGACGGTCGTGCCCTGGCGGAGGTACTCGGGCACGCGGACGCCGAGGGCGGCGGAGGTCTGCACGTTGCCGCCGTTAATCATGCTGATCTGCTGGGTGGCGGGAACCATGCCCCGGGCGAAGATGTCGGCAACCGACGCGGGCACGCGGTTGTTGTTTACGTCGCGGGTCGACACGTCGACCGCCTGGCCGGTAACGGGGTCGATGGCGTGATAGGTGCTTTGCGAAGCCGCGTCCACTGCCATGCCGGACTGGTAGGTGGAGACGTTGGAGGCGAGGTTTTCCGGAAGCTGCACGCCCATGGACACGGCCAAATCGATCATTTCCTGGGAAATGACGTAGGTTTCCTGTTCCAGGGAGGTCCAGGACGAATCGGTGTTCGTCGGGTTCTTCGGCATCCACGACTGGTGGTTGTTGACGGTGGGGGCGTTGGACCCGTAGAGGCGCAGGCCGTTGGCGACCTTCTGGTTGGAACTGATGTTGCCGGCGAAGGAGATGGCCGACGTTTTCGACATGCCGCCGGTGGCGCGGAGGGGAATGCGGAGTTTTTCGAGCCGCGCGTCCTGCGGGATTTCAATGGTGCCGTCGGCGCGTTTGACCGAATTCGTGCCCTGCACATAGAGGCCGGCCGCGTTGACGAGATAGCCGTCCTGGTCAATCTTGAACGAACCGTCGCGGGTGTACTGGTACCCGCCCCGGGCGTTCTGGAGAACGAAGAAGCCGTCTCCCTGGATGGCCATGTCGTTGAACGAACCGGTCGGCTCGAGATCGCCCTGGGTAAAGAGGCGGCTGATGGAGGCGGACAGGGTGCCCATGCCCATGCCGATGGGGTTGACGGATCCGCGCCCGTCGTGCGCGCCCATGCCGCCGCGCATGGTCTGCTCGAGCAGGGTGGCGAATTGGTGAATGCCGCGTTTGTAGCCGGTCGTGTTGATGTTGGCCAGGTTGTGGCCGAGGTTGTCCATGGCGGTCTGGTGGGAGTTCAAACCGCTGATGCCGGTGGCGAGGGCTTGCATGAGTGCCATGAAAGGACTCCTTGATCGGTTGCTGTCGTGTCGTGTACAGGGAGAGAAAGTTGTGTCAGGCGGCGTCGGTGTCCGTTCTCTCGGTGTCGCCGCCCGCGTCGTCCGAATCGTCCGCGCCGCCCGCCTCTTCCGTGGGGGCGACCCTGTCCAGTTCCTCCTGGGTCGGTTTGCGGATAACCGGGGTCGAGTCGTAGTAGAGATGGCGCCCGTCGGAAAGCAGGAGGACCAGGCCGTCGTCGCGCTGTTCGGCGCCGGCAATCAGGCCTTCGATGGCGGTGCCGTTTTCGTCGAGGCCGATGGCCCAGCGGTCTTTCAGGTATTTTTCCGCCTCTTCGGCGGTGGGATCCTTGGCGCTGGAGGTGACCTTTTCCAGTTTGATGGCGGTGCCGTCGTGGAGGATGATGTAGACGTTTCCCTCGGCGTCGAGGTCGGCGTCGGCCATGATGCCGGTGACTGTCTCGCCCGAATCGGTCGTGCCGGTTATCACCTTCTTCAGCATGCCTTCGGCTTTTTCAAGTTCCTGGCGGACCGCGTCCGGGTAGATGTAGAGGCTGTCGTCATCGGTGACGGCGCGCATGCTGCCGACCTGGTCCCACGAAACCGCCTTGCCGCCGTAGAGCTGGAGCATGACCTTGCCGTCCTGCATGAACACGCTCTGGACAATGCCGAGGACCGGGTCCTTCTGGCCGGGGACGGTGGCGTTGACGAATTTGCCGAGGGCGTTCGAGGACGCCGCGAGGTCGGTGGACGCGCCGTCGCCGGAGGTGATTTCCTGGACATTGCCGACCGGCAGGCGGGTGCCGTCGTTGAGTTCGACCAGCACCGAATTGCCGTCCATGATCACGCGCGTCACCGTGCCTTCGACCCGGTTGCCGGCGGCGTCGGTGCCGATGACGTCCTTGCCGATCATGCCGGTGGCGGACTGGGTTTGCGAGTCGTTGCGGAGGCTGGTCATGGCGCGGGTGAGGGCCATCTGCTCCTCAAGCTGCTGGAGCTGGGCAAGCTGGCTGGTGAAATCCATGTTTTCCATCGGGCTGAGCGGATCCTGATTCTGGAGCTGGGTCAGGAGCAGATTGAGAAAGTCCATGTTGCCGAGGCCGTTGCCGCTGGCCGCTTTTTGGTCCTGCGCGCGTCGCTCGTTGGTCGAGACAGACGGATCGAAGATTGAATTCTGGCTGGAGTTCACGGCCGACATGGGGCTCTCCTTGTACGCAAGGGACCGGGGAAAGGCGCGGCGCGCGCGAGTCCCTGTCCACAACTTGTTTGGCCGCATTTCCGGCCGGTTTCAGGCAGTATCTGGCGGAGGTGCGCCGGTGGCGGCGGCGCGTTTCTCCGATTGGTAATACACCATGCTCCTGTGCAGGCCCAACAGTCTCGCCTGGGTGGAGATGGACAGATCGCCGTCCCGCTCCACCAGGTTCGCCCTCTTCCTGCGGGGCATATTCGAGACGACCCGGCACAGCCAATCGCGCTCCGTCCTGAGCCGTTCGATTTGCCTGGCGAGGCGGCGCGAGTCGGGTTCCCTTTCCCTGGCCGCAGCGTCGTCGGATTGGAACGCCGCAGCCATCGCGTCGATAAGCCGCTGCCTCCAGGCATAGACCAGGGAAATGTGGATTCCGTTGGCCTTGGCTATACCCGCCGGTTCGGCTCCTGCCCGCATCGCCTCCAGGGCGACAGCCGCCTTGAAACATGGCGGGTGCTGGCGTTTTCCGTTCATGCTTTTCTCCGCGTTCCGTCGCGAGTCGTTTATGGGATGAAATGCAACGTCGTTTCCAATGCGGCGGGATGAGCGCGGAATTTTGTCCGGGCGCCCCGCCGGGAGACAGACGGCAGGCGGGTCGGGTTTTTCGACCGACTTAATGGTCGGGCTGAAGGCATGTGGTGGTAATGAGTGGTAATATCGATGGTTATGGATACGGTGCGAGTTGAGAAAGTGGAATGGTTTCGCTAATTTTTCCGAAAAAGACTGAAGTTTTCGCTATCGGCAGCCGACGACCCACGAGAAGAAATATTTACAAAAAGGCTCAAGTTTCGGCTGGTCGCGTCCGAGGAGTGGCAACTTTTGCCTGACGATTCGGCAGAAAAGCACCGCGCGCAGAGGCGACTGCTTCTCCAAGAACGGTCCACTTCCCCTCTACGTCACCCCGGCGTGCGGACATCCATCAGCGCGCAAACGGGCAGTTCGGCCGGGGTCCACGCCAGCGACAGTGAAGGCACCAAACTCACGCGGTCCGTACACATAAAAAACCCCCGCACACGGGTGCGGGGGCTATGCATGGCGACCGGGAGAACGGGTCGCGGTACCGCTAAAGCAGTATTTCCATCGGCTTTTCGAGCAGGCGCTTCACCTCCTGCTTGAACCGGGCGGCGACCGCGCCATCGAGGAGGCGGTGGTCGTAGGTCATGGACAGGCGCATGACCTTCCGCTTGGTGACAGCCCCGGTCTCGTCGTCGAGGGCCAGTTCGTCCTGCACCGCGCAGACGCCGAGGATGGCGGCGTTCGGCTGGTTGACGATGGGGGTAAAGTGCTCGACCCCGAACATGCCCAGGTTCGACACGGTAAAGGTCGAGCCCTGGTAGTCGTCCATGGACAAGCCGCCTTCGCGCGCCTTGCGGGCAAGATCCTTGGCCCGGGCCGACAACGTCTCGAGGCTCAACTGATCGGCATTGCGAATGACCGGCACGATAAGGCCCGAGTCCAGGGCGACAGCCATGCCGAGGTTGACCTCGTCGTGGTAGACGACTTCGTTGCCGTCCAGGCTGACCAGGATAGTCTTCTGTTTGGCCAAAGCCTTCGCGACCGATTTGAGGACGAGGTCGTTCAGGGAGAACGAGTCGGCCTTTTCCCGGTCCGCGTTCAATTCGGCCCGGAAGCGCATAAGGTCGGTGACGTCGACCTTCATGGTCTGGGTGACAGGCGGAATGGCGAGGTGCGAGGCAAGCATGCGCTCGGCCACGGTCTTCCGCATACCGGTCAGTTTTTCACGGCGCGCGCCTTCACCAACCATCACCGGCGTTGAGGCTGCGGGCGCGGGCGTCCCGGCCGGGGCGGCGGTTGCGGCCAGGACATCCTTCTGGGCAATCCTGCCGCCGGGACCGGTCCCCTGCACCGACGCCAGGTCGATGCCGCGCGAGGCGGCGATTTTCCGCGCCAGTGGCGAACTCTTCACCCTGCCGCCGCTGGCGGCGACCGATGCCGCCGGAGCGACGGGAGCGGGTGCGGTCGTGGCAGTGGCTGGTGCGACCGCTGCCGGCGTGGGCGCGGCCGGGGCGGCGGGCGCGGCAGCGTCTACCGATTCTCCCGGCTGGCCGATATAGCCAAGCACCGCCTGGACCGGCAGCTCGTCCCCTTCCTTCGCCACCTGGGCGAGGAGGACGCCGGCCGCTTCGGCCTGCACTTCGGTAGTGAGTTTGTCGGTGCTGATTTCTAGAACCGGATCGCCGACAGCCACCGCGTCGCCGACGTTCTTCAGCCAGCTGACGACCGTGCCTTCGGTCATGGTCAGGCCCAGTTGGGGCATCTTGATGGATTCAGCCATGGTTATTCCCCCCTCAGCAATTTCTTGGCCGCAGCGATGATGTCGGCCGGATGGGGGAAGACCGCGTCCTCGAGCGGCGGCGAGAAGGGCGAGACCACGTTCGCGCCGGCGACACGGGCGACGGGCGAATCGAGTTCGTCGAAGAGATCTTCCATGATTTCCGCCGCCAGTTCGGCGCCGACGCCGCCGCGCTTGACGCCTTCTTCGACAATCATGACGTTGTGGGTCTTCACGACCGACTCGCGGACGGCGTCCCAATCCAGCGGCACGAGGGAGCGGAGGTCGAGGACCTCGGCGTCGATGCCGTCGGCGGCCAGCGCTTCCGCCGCTTCCAGGGCGAAATAGACCTGGCGCGACCAGGTGATGATGGTCAGGTCGCGGCCGGGGCGCTTGACGTCGGCCTTGCCGAGCGGGATAAGGTAGTCGTCGTCTTCCGGCACTTCCTCCTTCTTCGCGTAGAGGAGTTTGTGCTCGAGGAAGATGACCGGGTCGTTGTCACGGATGGCGCTTTTCAATAGTCCCTTATGGTCGGCGGCGGTCGAGGGGCACACCACCTTCAGGCCGGGGATATGGGTAAAAAGCGCTTCCAGGCACTGGGAGTGCTGGCCGGCGTTGCGGCGACCGGCTCCCATCGGGGCGCGGAAGACGATCGGCAGGGTCAACTGCCCGCCCGTCATATAGCGGAGCTTCGCCGCCTGGTTCATGACCGGGTCGAGGCAGCAGGTGATAAAGTCGTCGTACATCCATTCCACCACCGGCCTGAGGCCGCGCATGGCCATGCCCACGGCCATACCGGAAAAGCCCGATTCGCTGATCGGCGTGTCGATGACCCGAAGCGGGCCGAACTCGTCCAGGAATCCCTGGGTGATGCCGAAGACGCTGCCCATGTCGGCCATGTCCTCGCCCATCACCACCACGGTGGCGTCCCGGACCATCTCCTCGTGCAGGCCTTCGCGGACGGCCTTGCTTATGCTCAATTGTTTACTCATCGTACGACGCACCTCTCGTTATCTGTGGAATACACGTCGGTCAGGGCTTCGGCGGGATCGGGATATTCGCACGAATCCGCCCAGGCCGCAGCCGCTTCGATTTCCGCCCTGACCGTCGCTTCCAGACCGTCCACCTCGTCCTTCGTCGCCGCGCCCTCGTCGACCAGCCGCTTGCTGAACAGGGCGATGGGGTCCTTGCGGTGCGCTTCTTCGAGGTATTCCTTGGGGCGGTAGTTGGCCGGGTCGCCGCAGTAGTGTCCCTGCCAGCGGTAGACGAGGGTCTCGACCAGGGACGGACCCTTGCCGGCCCGGGCCCGGGCGACCGCCTGTTTCGCCGCCTCGTAGACGGCCAGCGGGTCGGAACCGTCGACGGTGACGCCGGGGATGTCGTAGGCCTTGGCGCGGACGGCGAGGTTTTCGGTGTTCGTCACCTTGTGGATGGGGACGGAGACGCCGTAGCCGTTGTTCTCGCAGAGGAACACGACGGGGAGGTCCCACGCGGCGGCCATGTTGATGGACTCGTGGAAAGTGCCCTGGTTCGAGGCGCTGTCGCCGAAGAAGCACATCGTCACCGCGTCCGATCCCATGATTTTCGACGCCAGGCCCGAGCCGGCGGCGATGGGAATGCCCGCGCCGACGATGCCGTTCGCGCCGAGGATGCCGAGGTCGACGTCGACGATATGCATCGAGCCGCCCTTCCCTTTGCAATAGCCGGTCTTTTTGCCGAACAGTTCGGCGATGGCGAGATCCGACTTCGCGCCCTTGGCGATGCAGTGGCCGTGGCCGCGGTGGGTGGAGGTGATGTAGTCACGTTCCTCCAGCGCGGCCGAGGCCCCGGCGGTCGAGCCTTCCTGGCCGATGCACAGGTGAATGTTGCCGGCCAGCATGCCTTTCATAAAACATTCGGCCGCCTTCTCTTCGAACATGCGGATACGGAACATCGTCTCCAGCAGGCCGAGGAGGAACTCTTTCGAATATTTGCTCAAATCGCTCACAACGACTCCTTATCGCCCTAGTGAAGGTACCGGGGCAGGAACAGGGTTATTTCCGGAATATAGGTGATGATCAGCAGGGCGATGATGCCCGCGATGACGAACGGAATGATTTTTCGGCACAGTTCCGCCACCGGCAGATCGGCGATGTTGCAGCCGACATAGAGGTTGATGCCGACGGGCGGGGTGATGAGGCCGATAGCGAGGTTGACGGTGATGAACACGCCGAAGTGAACCGGGTCGATGCCTAGTTCGTTCACTATCGGCATCATGATGGGGACCATGATATAGAGGGCCGAATTGGCGTCCAGGAAGCAGCCGGCGATGAGGAAGATGATGTTGATCATCATCAGCATGCCGATCTTGCCGAAACCGAGACCAAGCATCGCCTCGGAGATGTCGGCGGCGATATGGCTGGTGGTAAGGAGCCACGCGAACACGCTCGCGCCGGCGATAATGAACATAACGGTCGCCGACGACACGGCCGCGTCGACGAACAACCGCCACAAATCCTTCAGCTTGATCTGCCGATAAATGAAGATGCCCACGAACAGGCCGTACACAACCGCCACGCCCGCCGCTTCGGTGGGAGTGAAGATGCCGCCGTAGATGCCGCCCAGGATGATGACCGGGGTCAACAGGCCCCAGAAGGCGTCCTTGAAGGCATCCCACTGTTCGGCCCAGCTCGCTTTGGCCTGGTGGACGATGTTTTCGTTGTTCCGGGACATCCACATGGCGGCGATGATGTACGCCGCGCCCACGAGGATGCCGGGGATGATGCCGCCGGAGAACAGCGCGCCCACCGACACGTCGGCGATGGAGGCATAGACGACGAAGACGATGGACGGCGGGATGATGACGCCGATGGCCCCCGAGGCGCTCATCAGGGCCGTGCCCACGCCCTTGTCGTAGCCGGCGTTCGCCATGGCGGGGATGAGGATGGCGCCAAGCGCCGCGACCGTGGCCGGGCCGGAACCGGAGATGGCGGCGAAAAAGCAGGCGACAATCACCACCACCGAAATGAGCCCGCTCTTGCGGTGCCCGACCAGCACCTGGGCAAAGCGTATAAGTCGCTGCGATATGCCGGCATACTCCATGATGACGCCGGCCAGAATAAAGAAGGGGATGGCCATCAGGGTAAACTTGGCGATGGCGGCATAGACCATGGACGGGAAGATGGACAGGGGAAAGTCCATAATCCACAGGCCGATGGCGGCCGACAGCCCAAGCGACACGGCGATGGGAATATTCAGGAAGACGAGCGCGAAAAACGACGCGAACAGGATGGGGCCGATGTTGTCCTCAAGCCAATACATATCCATTATGCCTCACCCCCTTCCGCCGTTGCCGCCTCTTCGGTGGTTGCCGCGTTGTCGTCCCCGGCGCGTATCCGGCGATAGCGGATCAGGCCGGACTGGATGATGCGCACCAGGACGAAAATCGCCCCAATCGGAATCGCCAGGCTCTGCACGTAGACCGGCATTTCCATGGCGGGGGTGCGGGCGTTGAGGGCGATTTGACTCTGGATCATCTCGATGGAGATATACCCCATCACAAACACCATGACGAGGGAGCATGCCATGGAAAACAATGCCATCGCGGCGCGCAGGTTCCTGGGCATCATGTCCACGAAATAGCTCATGCCGAGGTGGGCGTAGCGCTTGAAGCCGACGGCGACGCCGAGCATGGTTATCCAGACGAAGACGGTGACCGTCAGTTCCTCGGTGAAGGAAAACGAATTAGTGAAGAGGTAGCGGCTGACGACGTTGATGAAGTTCATCACCGTCATGAACGCCAGGCCCACCACCACCAAGGTCTCCTCGATTGAGGTGAACAACTTGTCGATAGTTTTCATATCCAGCGGTTCTCCACGGCCGCGCCCGGGCCGAACCCCGGCCCGGGCGGCGGCCCCAATGGTTATTCGAAGGAGTAGCCGAAAGCTGCGAATACTTCGTCGGTCACGCGATCGCGGTAGGAGTCATAGACGGGCCCGGCGGCCTTCTTGAAGCCGGCGATGGCTTCGGGCGAGGGGGTGGTGAACTGCACGCCGGCGGCCTTGAACTCTTCGATGATCTGCGCGTCCAGGGTGCGGGCGGTTTCTTTCTGCAGCTTGCAGGCAGCTTCGCCCGCTTCCTTGAAGATGGCCTTATCCTCGTCGGAGAGGCGGCGCCAGGTCTTGGTGGAGACGGAGAGGGCGATGGGGTCGTAGGACCAGTTCCACAGGGCGCAGTACTTCTGCACTTCGTGAATCCTGCCGGAGCGGATGGTGTCCAGCGGGTTTTCCTGGCCGTCGATGGTGCCCTGCTGCAGCGCGGTGAAGACCTCGGCGAAGTTCATGGCCGTGGGGTCGGCGCCGAATTCGCGCAGCGTGTCGACATACATCTTGATGGTGGGGACGCGGATTTTCAACTGCAGCATGTCCTCGACCGTGTTGACCGGGCGGACGTTGTTGGTGAGTTGGCGGAAGCCGACTTCGCCGAGGCCGAGCACCACCGCGCCCTTGGCTTCGATGAGGTCGGTGATGACCTTCAGGCCGGGGCCGTTGTAAATGATTTCGTCGACGCTCTTGTAGCCCTTCGGGAAGATCCACGGCATGTTGACGACGTTCAGCTTTGGTTCAAAGCCGGTCATGTTGATGGTGGAGTGGATGTCCAGGTCGGTGACGCCGGTGAAAAGCTGTTCGACGCCCTTGACCATGTCGCCGCCGGAGAGCTGTTCGTTCGGGTAGATGGAGACCTTGTAGCGGCCTTCGGTCTTTTCCTCGACAATGCGCTTGAACTCGCGGGCGGCGACCATCCACACGCTCGTCTCCGACGTGGTGACGCTCATGCGCAGTTCGCGGGCGCGCTGGCCGGCGTGGACGACGCCAAGCGAGGTGGCCAAAATCGTGAACGCCAAAACAGCCAAAGCCTTCTTCATGACAAACCCTCCAAAAACGGTAAAACCACCGGAAAACCGCGGCGCGTCCCGCCATTAGCGTTGTGCCGCTACAATGTCATTGTGGAGATTTTTGGTCCGAGCGTGTTACCATCGGTATGGTATGACCATTTTTACCATACCCCGTCCCGGCCGCCCGGTCAAGTGACGCATGGAGCATTTTTCGTGGCCCGACTCGAGGCGTCGGCGCCGGATTGAGTGACGGGACGCTGACGGACGCCCATGCGCCGCCGGCGAAAACGCCTCTCCCAAGACTGCTTCGCCCTACCCGCTTCACTCCGGCGCCGACGCCTCGACCGCCGGGTTATTTCTTGCCGCAGATGCTGACGCCCATGTCCCGTTCGTACAGCTTGGCCATGGCGCACTGGTCCTCGTTCTGCAGGCCGAGGCGTTCGATTTCGTCCATTTGCCCAAGCACGACCTGCGACAGCGGGATTGACACCCCCATCTCGGCCGCCAGCTTGGCGGCGTTCCTGATGTCCTTGTGGTGAACCGCCATCCGCGCCGCCGGGGTATAGTCGCCGGCGATCAGCTTCGGCGCCTTCACTTCCATGATGGGGCTGCCGGCGAAGCCGCCCCTGACGGCGTTGAACAGCACCTGCGGATCGAGGCCGGCCTTGACCGCGTAGGCGAAGGCTTCGCCGAGGGCCGCCAGGTGAATGCCGGCGATCATGTTGTTGGCGAGCTTGGCCACGCTGCCGTTGCCGGTGCCGCCCATGTAGGTCACGCTCTTGCCCATCTTCATGAGGAGCGGCTCGACCCGGCCGAACGTCTCCTTGTCGCCGCCGCACATGATGGCGAGGGTGCCTGCCTTGGCGCCGACGTCGCCGCCGCTGACCGGGCTGTCCAGGAGGCTGATGCCTTTCTCGCGCAGGACGGCGTACTGCTCGCGGACGACCGCCGGGGCGGTCGAACCGAGGTCGACGACAACCGTTCCCGGCTTGGCGTTCTCGGCCGCGAGGCGGCAGTGCTCCGCCATCAGTTCATTGGTGGGAAGGCAGAGGAATACGACGGTCGATGTTTGGAAAATCGTCCGGGCCGATTCGCCGGCCTTGCCGCCCGCCTGAACGAGGAGTTCGGTCCGCTCCGGCACAAAGTCGATACCGGTGACGGTCGCGCCGCTTTTCGCGATCAGGTTGCTGGCCATCGGGAGGCCCATGATTCCCAGGCCGATAAAGCCGATTGTTTCCATTGCGTCTCTTTTCTTAGAGCGTTTTACATTGAATGCGAACCTTCCCCTGCGCTTTTCGGCTTTTCCAGCTAGGCAGTGGCCTTTGGCACGGGGTTGAAGATAAAGACATCGAGATCCCTGTCGAGTCGGCGGCCCATGGCGATGCCGGACACTTCGGCCACAAGGACGTCTGTTGTGAGGAGCACCTTGTTGCCTTCGACGAGGTGGCCGCCCCAGCCGTGGCCCTGCTGATCCGACAGGCTGGCATGGACGTGGAACATGGTCGAGCCGTCTTCGCCGATGCAGATCTGCCCGCTCAGGGCGACCAGTTCAATCGGACCCTCGAGGCGGATGGGTTCTCCGTAGCCGTAGCCGGCTTTTTTCTCGGGGATGGGAATCGGGTTCATGAAGGCGGCGCCGTTGAGGCTGCCGATGCCGCCCAGGATCAGGCCTTCCGATACGCCGTGTTCGGCGCAGGCCCGTTTCAAACCGTCCAAGACGTCCTCGCCGGGGGCGAGGCGCATGGCGACGACGCGCTGCAGCGCTCCGGAGGCGCTTTGCATACCGTTCTCCTTAAATTTTTGTCCATTCGTTTTTGAGGATGACTTTGCCGCACTCGCCGTTACGCATGAGTCGCAGGCCTTCGGCGTATTCGCTCATGGGCAGGACGTGGGTGACGACAGGCGAGATGTCGACCCCGGCTTCGAGGAGGCCGGAGAGCTGCTCCCAGGTCTTGTACATGAGCCTGCCGGCGATGCCCTTGAGGGTCAGGCCGCGGTAGACGAATTCGGAAAAATCGAAATCGATGGGCCGGGACGGCAGGCCGGCGGCGGCGATTTTCGCCTCCGGTTTGCAGTACGCGAGGGCCGCCTTGACGCCGGGGATGTTGCCGGAATATTCCAGCACCACGTCGACGCCGCGCCCGCCGGTCAGGCTCCTGACGGTGGCGACGGGGTCCTGGGCAATCGGGTCGATGGTGACGTCCGCGCCCATGGTGCGGGCCAGATCGGCGCGGGCCTTGTTCGGTTCGACGGCGATGACCAGCTTCGCGCCCAGCTTCTTGACGACGGCCACCGCCATCGTGCCGATGGGGCCGCAGCCGACGACGGCGACCGACTTGGCCCCGACCGGGAATTCGGTCGCGCCGTGGACGGCCGCGCCGAACGGTTCCATCATCGCCAGCACTTCGACAGAGTATTTCGGATCGCAGACAAAGGCGTTTTCGGCCGGAAAGGCGATGTATTCGGCAAAACAACCGTCCCGGTGCACGCCGATGGTGGTGGTGTTGTAGCAGACGTGATCCTCGTTGTTGCGGCACAGGTCGCACGAATGGCAGACGATGTGCGTTTCGGCCGACACGATGTCGCCCGGCCTGATGTTGGTCACGTCCGACCCGACCTCGACGACGTCGCCGGCGAATTCGTGGCCGATGATGACGCCTGCCGGCACGCGTTTTTCAGCCCAGTCGTTCCATTCTTCGATGTGGACGTCGGTGCCGCACACGGCGGCGGCGTGAATGCGGACGAGGATGTCGCGCGGGCCGACCGGGGGGATGGGCCGTTTTTCCAGGGCGATATTGCCCTTGCCTGGAGCGGTTTTGACAACACAATGCATCTCACCCATAGAGGCCTCCTGAGGAGTCAATTATGCGGGAACGGAAATAAGCGTTTTTTGTCTTTCCGGGATAAGAGACGAGTCGTCCCCCTGCCTGCGCCCGGAGAAGAATGGATACTGCATGCGCTTTTTAAATAATGACCCGGTTCCTGCCTGCGTTTTACGGTTATTACTGGAATAAGCCGAAAAGCGAAGGGGAAGGTTCACATTCAATGTAATACGCAATAGCCGCGGGGATAAAGCAAACGAACGGGTAGAAAGCAGAATTTCTTAGGTGCCGGCTTGTTAAAGCAACTGGCTTGCCACATGAAAAAACCGCCAATTTATGGGGGTTAACAAATCGGCAAAATTTTCCTTGTCCAGTCCATGGACGTACCCGTCCACTTTTTGAACGCATCCCGCCGGAGCGTTCCGGCGTCCCACACAAATGCCCACCTTCTTCTCAATACAGGTTTTTTTTGCGCGTTCAGGGTTCCATTGATTGCCCGCCACAGCAGTCGCAGCGCCGGTGAAGAGGATTGAGCGAAATGGTGGCAACTGCGGCAGCCATGAAAAAACGGCCCCCGGAATCCACCGGGGGCCGTTTCTCAAGTTTGGCCTTTTTCCGTTATAGCAAATAACAATGTAGGTAATAAAAAATGAGGTAGTTGTGGGCTCGAATTTGCATATAAGTGGGTTTACCTCGCTTTCATGAGGTATTCTGAACCATCCATATAATTGAAGCCAAGCATCGCAAAAGCGTCCATATCACCTCCCCCACACGTCACCCCGGCGGTGAAGCGTCGACCAGCGGGCACGCGTGTGGTTGTGCCGAGGCAAGGGGGAATGACCCTGTGCTGCACTGCGATTCACGATTCCCAGCCGTCCACGTCCAGCCCGCCTTGCCCCGGCACAACTTCCCGTGCGTGATGCAGCGGACGGTTTTCCCGCCGGGGTGACGGTTGGGGGAGGTTGGGATGTATTGGTGAAAATGGCTGACACATGCTCTGTGAAAAAGGCCAAACTTGAGAAACGGCCCCCGGAATCCACCGGGGGCCGTTTGCAGTGTACGTATTCTTGACTCGATACTGCTTAGAAATCGTCCGATTCGTCCAGCGGAATCACTTCCGAGGCATTGAGCATCCTGACGCCGCTTGAGGTCGGGGCCTGGGAGGAGGGCGCGGGGCGCACGCTCTCAAGCTGACGGACTTTCATCACCTTGCGGGACGGACCGGCGAGCGTGGGACCGTTGTCACGGCGGCCGCCGGCCCTGCCTTCGACCATGCCGACGAGATCGTCGACCATGCCGTTGAGGGCCGACGCCTGGGCCGAGAGTTCCTC
>JAJQBO010000227.1 GCA_021203245.1 Planctomycetaceae bacterium | reverse complement strand
GTATCATTTTTTATCAATAAATATTATTGAACTCTTGTCGCCATTGCAGTGAGACTGTATTTTGTTTCAGTATACGGTAGCGGAGTATAAATCTCATTCCACTTTCCATAAACCATTTGATATGAGGCGCTCACAAGAAGTTTGACAATAAAAAAACCGCTGTCTTTTTCCACTAACTAACTCATTATGATACATGCAGTTGCTGGTTCCCGCGAAATTCATCAGGAAAAATTTACTTTACAGAACTGGAAATTGATTGTATAGTAAAATTGTCCTGAGGAACGGCTGGCCAGTCGCCGTCCCAAACAATACTTTGAGGCATTATTTCCGTCTACCATAATTGCGACCCGCGGCTCTGCTCCCGAATCTTCGATTCGGCACGTAGTTACATGTACCCATGCGACTCGAGAGGCGTTTCGCCCGTTCACCGGCGGTACTTCGCTCGGGAAGACTCCTCCGTGTTCAGGCACTATCCATATCGAGGCATGGCATTCTTCCAGGCGGCATAGTCTGTACAAACAAGGAGACGTGAACATGAAAACGAAACGCGGAATCGGTATGGCGGCAATGGCCTTCTTCATGGCATTTTCCCTGGCGATGGGGATTGGTGCGCGGGAAGCCCATGCGGCGTCGGGTGAAATCGCCTTCCTGCCCATGACCCTCGACAACGAGTTCTATGTGGCGATGAAGAATGGCGCTGAAGAAGCGTGCAAAAAGCTTGGCTATACCCTTGTGGCCCAGTCCGGAACCGGCCATGGCAGCGCCTCGGAACAGTTGCAGCTTATGGAAACGATGATTCAAAAGGACGTGGAAGCCATCCTCATCACCCCGTGCAGCTCCACCGGCATCATCTCCGGCATCAAAAAAGCCAACAGCGCCGGGATTCCGGTGATCATTCTCGACACCGAAGTGGATCAGGACAAGCTGGCCGAGGCCGGGGCGGAGACGCTCGCCTACCTGGGGAGCGACAACTACAAGGGCGGCCAGGTCGCGGGAGAATACGCCAAGAACCTGGCGAAAGAGGCGGGCAAGCAGCTTCGCACCGTCATCCTCACCGGCGTGCCTGGACAGGAAAACATGGAATTACGGAAAAACGGCTTTCTCGACGCGGCCGGCGAGAGCGTTGTCGTTGTCGCGGAACAGAATGCCGACAGCGATTTCAACAAAGGGAACGACGTCATGACAAACATCCTCACCGCCAACCCCGACGTCGACTTCGTCTACAGTTGCAACGACCTGATGGCCATGGGAGCCTATCGCGCCGCGCGCGCCGCAGGCAAACGCGACATCAAGATCGTCGGCTTCGACGGCAACTCCGACGCCCTTACCTCCATCCAGAACGGCGAGCTCACCGGCAGCGTGGCCCAGGTGCCGGCAGCCATGGGATTGCAGGGGGTGGAATTGGCGGACAAGCACCTCAAGGGTGAAAGCGTGCCCAAGGTCACCTACACGGAGGTCCGGGTCATCGACGCGGGCAATGTCGCCGACTTCGTCCAATACGTCAACAAGTACAGCGGCAAATAGCGCATGGCACAGTCACCGCGCCGCGCTGGAATCGTCGGCGCGGTGGCTGCCGGGTATACATGGTGGAGACCGCATGTCTGAATATGTTTTGGAAATGCGAAATATCAGCAAACAATTCCCGGGCGTGCTGGCGCTGGACAGCGTGGACTTCAATCTCCGGCCCGGCGAAGTGCACGTCCTGCTGGGCGAAAACGGCGCAGGCAAATCGACCCTGATCAAGATCCTGGCAGGCGCCTTCCAGCACACGTCGGGATCAATCCTGATCGACGGCCTCCCGGTTGACATCCAAATCCCGGCAGACGCCATGGCCTTGGGAGTACGGATTATCTACCAGGAGTTGATGGTCAACGACAACATAACCGTGACGGAAAACATTTTTCAGGGACGGGAACGCAAAAAATACGGCTTGCTCGACTGGAGCGGCATGCACCGCGAGGCCGAGCGATTCATCACCGAACTGAACTACGATCTCAACCCGCGCGAACTGGTCAAGAATCTCGGCGTCGCCAAAAAGCAGATTGTGGAAATCGTAAAAGCCATATCGTACGACGCCACCAAAATCATCGTCTTCGACGAACCAACCGCCTCTCTTTCCCCCAAAGAGATTCAGACGCTGTTTGAAATCATCCGGCAGCTCAAGGCAAAAGGAATCGGCATCGTCTATATCTCCCACCGAATGTCGGAACTCTACGAACTGGGTGACCGGGTCACCGTTTTGCGCGACGGCAAAAAAATCCAGACAAACACCATCAGCGACGTGACGCCGGAAGACCTGGTTACAATGGTGTCTGGAAAAAAGATCGTCGAACAGGAAAAGGAGTGCCACGCAACGGACGAGGTGATCCTGCGGGTCGACAACCTGCCGACGCTGCTGAACAAGGACGACGGCGTCAGCTTTCACCTGTGCAAGGGCGAGATTCTCGGCATCACCGGCCTGGTGGGGGCGGGCAAGACGGAACTTGCGCGTTCCCTATGCGGCATCGATTCCCTGGGCGAACGGTATCTCGAGGTGAATGGCAAAAGGGTGCGAATCGATAATTATCAGCAAATCGTCAATGAGGGCATAGCCTATCTGAGCGAAGACCGAAGGCGCGAAGGGTTGGTCCTGATGCGGTCGGTGGCGGACAACATAACCCTGCCCTCCATGGACGAGGTCCTGACAAAAGGATTGATCGACCACACGAAGGAAA
This sequence comes from Planctomycetaceae bacterium, assembly GCA_021203245.1. Taxonomy (GTDB): domain Bacteria; phylum Planctomycetota; class SZUA-567; order SZUA-567; family SZUA-567; genus JAJBSZ01. The sequence continues at coordinate 14,586 of JAJQBO010000227.1, read as the reverse complement.
AAGCGGTCTCGCATCGCTACATCGACCGGCTCCGTATCAAGACGCCAAACAAGGATTCGGCCGTCATGAACTTGTCGGGCGGAAACCAGCAAAAAGTGGTGGTCGCGAAATGGCTGCTGCGGGACACGAAGATTCTCATTTTCGACGAACCCACGCGCGGAATCGACGTCGGCGCAAAGGAGGAGATCTACCGCATCATGTTCGAATTGGCGAAGTCCGGCCACGGCATCATCGTCATCTCTTCGGACATCGACGAGATACTCCGCACCGCCGACCGGATCATCGTCGTCAAGGACGGCAAAAAATGCGTGGAATTCGACGATTTGCGCGACATTTCGAAAAACCAGATCCTCAACTATTCTTTCGGGGTGGAATGACTATGAACGGTTCACGCATCACGCTTCGCAATATCATTCTGAACTACGGCATATATATCGCGTTTGTCGGGATCTGCATTGTATTCGCCATCCTCAACGACCGCTTTCTCTCGGCGCGGAATTTCGAGAACATCCTTATCCAGGCGTCCATCATCGCCATCGCCGCCATTGGCCAGACGCTGGTTATCTTCACCGGCGGCATCGATCTCAGCGTCGGTACCCTTATTGGCTCGACCGGCATTCTTGTGGGCCTGGCGGCATCGAACGGACTTGGCATTCCCGGGCTTATCTGTATCGGCCTGCTTGTCGGCCTGACATTGGGGCTGATAAACGGATTCCTCATCGGCTATATCAATATTCCCCCCCTTTATCACCACGCTGGGCACCCAGGGGGTATGCCTCGGCATCCCCCTGGTTCTCTCGCAGGGCCGGCCGTTTTCGACCTTTCCGCGCGGGTTTGACTGGATGGGAACGGAAAGCCTCGGCCCGGTGCCGTTTCTCGTGTTTATTACGGTCTTTCTCTACCTGCTCATATGGGTTTTCACGACCCGGACAGCCACCGGACGGTACATCTACTCCATTGGCGGCAACCGCGAAGCAGTGCGGCTTTCGGGCGTGAACGTACAGAAGAACGAATTGATCGCCTATCTTTTGTGCAGCCTCCTGAGCGCCTTTGCGGGTGTCCTGATGGTGTCCCGCCTCAACTTCGCCTCACCCACGGCGGGGACCGGCTTCGAACTGGAAACAATCGCGGCCGTGGTCATCGGCGGCACCATGATGACGGGCGGCTCGGGAAGCGTGCTCAAAACCTTTTTGGGGGCAGTGCTGCTGTTTGTCCTGAAAAACAGCCTGACCCTGAACAACGTCTCGCCCTATTACCAGACCCTGGTGACAGGCGTCATCATCATCCTCGCCGTATTCCTGGATACGCTCAAGAACAAGAAGAAGGTGTAGGCGAGTCTTCCATTATTTCGGAATTTCACCGCTTTCGACAAGACCGCCGGGAAATCCGGCGGTGGCGGTACCGTCGCAGCCCATGAACCGCATATTTGGAGAAATACCATGTCCGAGACCATGTTGGCCGCTGTTTTCGAGGGAGAAGGAAGGCTCGCCGTTAAGCAGATGCCGATACCGCACGTTGTCAAGCCGTCCGACGTCAAAATCAAGGTGCTGGCCGCCAGTATCTGCGGCAGCGACATCCACGTCCTGAGCGTTCCGCCCGGTCAGGTAGGAAAACCCGGAACCATTATGGGCCATGAATTCTATGGGACCGTCGAAGCGGTCGGCGACGAAGTCACCGCGGTAGCGCCGGGCGACAGGGTGGTGGTGGATCCCATTATCGCGTGCGGCACCTGCCCCGACTGCCGCGCCGGCCACCACAACCTCTGCCTGGACGCCGTGAATATCGGACAGTTTTGCCCGGGCGGATTTGCCGAGTATTGCGTGGTGCCCGGAAGCCAGGTCTACAGGCTGCCCACAACCCCGCCCGCCTCGGTTGCAGCCCAGACCGAACCCCTGGCCTGCGTCCTGAACGCCATGATAAAGCTGAACCCCACACCGGACCAGCGGGTCGTCATCTACGGTGCAGGCGCTATCGGGCTTATCTTCATTCGCCTGATGCGCCTGTGGGGCGTCCATAATCTCGTGGTCTGTGAAACGCTGGAAGCGCGCAGACGCCATGCAGAACGGTGCCAGGCGCCGTGGGTCATCGACCCTGCGAAAGTCGATGTGGCTGGCGAAGTGGCGAGCCGATGGGGCGGGAAGGCGGATATAGTCGTCGATGCGGTCGGGGCCGGCATCATCACGACACAGGCGCTGCCGCTTCTCGCCTGTTCGGGTAAATATCTGATATCCGGCCAGGACAACCACGCCGTCTCCACCATCCATCCGGCCGAAATCGTGCGCCGCGAACTGACGATCATCGGCTCGTATTGCAGCCACAACACCTTTTCCGTCGCCATCGATCTCCTGGCGAATCCCTCCCTCGGCCTTGACCTCCTCGTCAGCCACAAAGTCGCATTGCAGGACATAAAAAAAGGCATGGACGCCGTCGCCGACAAATCGGCTTCCCGAGTTATCGTCTATCCAAACGGCATGCTGGACTGAGCCGTTGTACCGATTCATTCGCTGAATGGAAGGCCCTTCGGCCATATCGCCGAAGGGCCTTCTCCATAAGCGTCCGCTCCCGTGTACAATTAAAACGTTATCTCCCGGTCCGTTTCCGCCGACGCGTACAGGCCTTCCAGCATCTGTTGCACCGCATACCCGTCCTCGGCCGGCGCTTCACACGGCGTGCCGTTGACGATGCAGTCGCAGAAATGGCGCATTTTAAATCGGAACGGTTCCACCGTTTCCAGATATGCAGGCGTGGCGGTCAGCATGTATTCGCCCTTGTCGAAAAACACCTTCGCGGGAGACGTGGTGCCGCCGCCCTTGGTCCCCATGACCTGCACCGTCCAGACGTCCTCCTCGATATGGGCGGCAAAACTGGTCTCGACCGTCATTGCCGCGCCGTTTTCGAAAGTCAGGAATCCAACCCCCAAATCCTCCACCGTATAGGTGGTATGGTCCCATTTGCCCCAGTCGCAATAGGTCCCGCAGGGCTGGTTACCGATATAGGTATGGATAGACCCGCGCGCGGTCTTCGGTTTGGGCGATCCCATGATATAATGGGACATCTCCATGACATGCACGCCGATATCGATAAGCGATCCGCCGCCCTGGATATCCTTGCGGCCAAACACGCCCCAGGACGGTATGCCGCGCCGGCGCAACGCCTGCGCCCTGACGTAGATGATGTCGCCGAACGTGCCGTCCTTGACGTATTTCCGCAACATCTGCGCTTCCGGGCTGAAGCGCCACTGGAAGGCGATCATCAGGAGCCGGTTCGCCTTCTTCGCTTCGGCCGTCATCGCCGCCGCCTCGGCCGCTGTGACAGACATCGGCTTTTCCACCAGCACGTGCTTGCCGGCGCGCAACGCATCCATGGTCGGCCCGAAATGCAGGCTGTTGGGCGTACACACGGTGACCGCGTCGATATCGGCTTCGGCCAGCATGGCTTGCCAGTCGGGATAGAGGCCGGTAATGCCGTATTTCGCCCCGAACTGCTGCAACCGGTCCGTATTGACATCGGATGCGGCGACGACGGCCACACCGGGGAAATTTTCCGCCAACAGGGCATCGACCTGCGTTTCGGCTATGGCCCCCGTTCCCACCACTCCAATTTTCAACTTGTCGCTCATGGCAATCCCTTTCCTGGGATATCGTGTGACCGAAAACGAAAAAGACCGGGTGCCCTACTCAAAAACGATGCCCGCGTCGCTGCGGATAATGCATTCCTTCAGGAAGGCGACCGCCTTGGCCAGCCCTTCCTCCATCGACATGAAAAGGTCCTCGTGCTCGATGGATATGGTGCCGCGATAGCCGCCCCGCCACAGTTCGGAAATGATCCGCTTCCAGTAAATCGCGTCGTGACCATAGCCGACAGACCGGAAATTCCAGGCGCGGTCGGAAATTTTTTCCGACGGCAGCGTCTCCAGGACGCCGTTTTTGCGCAGGTTGTCTTCGTTGAAGGCGGTGTCCTTGGCATGGAAATGGTAGATGGCGTTTTCGCCGCAGAGGTGGCGGATAGCCTCCATGATGTCGGCCTGTTGCCAGAAAAGATGGGATGGGTCGAAGTTGACGCCTATGGCTGTACCGACAGCTTCGCGCAATTTGAACAGGGTGGCATTGTTATACACCACCATGCCGGGATGCATTTCAATGGCGATTTTGTGGATGCCTTTTTCAGCCGCCACCGCGACTTCGCGCTTCCAGTACGGAATAACCTTTTCCTGCCACTGCCAGGCGAGGATATGCTGGAAATCCGGCGGCCAGGATGTGGTGGCCCAATTGGAATACCGGGCGTTCTCCTGGTCGCCGGGACATCCGGAAAACGCGTTAACCACATCCACCCCCAGCTTTGGCGCAAGCTCCACGGCGGCACGCCAGCGTTCCTGCGAAGGACCGGCGATGGCCGGATCGGGATGCAACGGATTACCGTGGGCGCTCAGGGCGCTGATGGCGATGTTCCGGCGGGCGAACTCGTCCTTGTACGCCGCGAGGGCGGCGTCGCTGGACAACAGCGTTTCGTAGTCGCAATGCGCGTTGCCGGGGAAATAGCCGCAGCCGATTTCGACCGCGTCCAGCCCGGCGTTCGTGATGGCATCCAGCATTTGCCCGAGCGAGCAGTGATTGAAAAGCGGGGAAAAGACGCCGATGTTCATGGTAGACCTTTCAAAAGGGAGAGCCTGTGCCAGCCACATGCTGGGAGCGTTTTTTTTGATGACAGTACACGGGAGCGCGGGTCATCACCGGGGATGGAGCGCGAGGCGTCAATTCCACCCGCCCCACGACACCCGGCGCAGCGTGTTTTCCAGCTTCTGCAGTTCGGCCGCGGGTTCGCCTCCCTTGGACAGTATCGCGTGGACCGCATTGTAGAATTCGTTGGAGACGCGGTTGTATTTGGTGCCGGTTATCCCGGCCGGGCGGGGAATGGTGTTCATGAACAGGTCGAGTATGACGACCGGATTGGCATTCTTCATCTCTTCGTCCTCGAACAGGGAGATGACGCTGGGGATGTGCGACGTCATCAGGCAGAACTTCTTCTGGCCGACGGGACCGGTGAGATAGAAGACGAGGTCGGCGGCGGCTTCGTGGTTTTTCGAGTATTTGTTCACCGCCAGCCCCCAGCTGCCCAGACACCCGGAGGTCTTGCCGTCGACCGACCCCTTGGGCACGGGCATGATGCCAATCTTACCCTTGATCGGGCTGTTGTCCTCCTGGCCCAGCGCCCACGCGTAGGGCCAGTTGCGCATGAAAACTGAATCGCCTGACTGGAAAACGCCGCGCGCCTCCTCCTCGGCGTAGTTGAGAACGCCTTCGGGGGTTATGGTACCGACCCAGGACGCGGCTTCGGCCAGGGCGGCGGTGGCCTGTTCGCTGTTGATGATGATTTTTCCGTCGGCGTCGATGAGCCCGCCGCCGTACGAGTCAATCCATTCAAGGGCGCAACAGGTCAGCCCTTCGTAGGCGCGTCCCTGAAAGACCAGGCCCCACATTTTGGGGTTGCCGGCTTCGCGTTCGCGGTCCATTACCGTCCTGGCCGCATCGCGCAGTTCGCCCCAGGTAACCGGCACGGGAACATCGTATTTTTCGAGCAAATCTTTTCGGTACAGCATCATCCCCGCGTCGACGAAGAGAGGCATCGACACCAGCCGCCCCTTGACGGTATTGCTGTCGATGACGGAGGGAAGATGCAGCTTCTCGCGGTCCGCCGAATAGGGCAGGAGATCGAGAAGGTGGTTCGCGAGCATGCCGGGCCAGATGGAGTCGACCTGGTAGACGTCAATCTCGTGCGCGCCTGCGGCAAGCTGCTGCTGGTAGAGGGCAAGGGTGTCTGTCGACGAGTCGGTCGCCGCCATGAACGTAACGGAATGCCCGGTCTGGGCTTCCCAATCCTTGAGGCACTCGCGAAGATACGGCTCCTCGATGGGATTGCAGTACAGCTTCAGTTCCACCGCCGAGGCAATCCCCGACAGGCACAGCACCACCACCGCCATTGCGGCAACGATTTTCTGCTTCAGCTTCATGGCATTCTCCTCTATGGAATTCTCTGTGAACGTTTATGCGCGTATTGCGCGGTGCCCAGAACCGAGCGATCCCCGGTGTTGGCCCCGTCAAGCCGTGGCAGGGACAACCCGTCGGCGGCGAGAAAAACGTGACAATCCCCTGCGGGAAGAACCACCCGCAGCGTTCCTCCCACCGTCACCTTGATGCCGCCTTCGAGGCGGGCGGTGATGGTTTGATTGCCGGGCAGCCGTACATAGGCGAACTGCGAGTCGCCCAACTGTTCCACAAAATCCACCACCCCAGCGATTCCGGGTTCGTCGTTCGACAGGCGCACGTGTTCGGGCCTGATGCCGAGGGTGACCGTGTCCCCCTCCGAAGCGGCATAGCCCGCCACCATCGCGTCGACGGTATCGCCGCCGTCGAGTTGCACCGCCACGCCGTCGGGCGACTTTTCCGTCAGGGTTCCGGTGATGAAGTTCATCTGCGGCGAACCGAGGAAACCGGCGACAAACTGGTTGGCCGGATGATGGTAAAGTTCCAGGGGCGAGCCCATCTGTTCCATCAGGCCGCTCCGGAGCACGACAATCTTGTCCGCCAGGGTCATGGCCTCGGCCTGATCGTGGGTGACGTAGATCATGGTTGTCTGGAGCTGCTTGTGGAGATTGGCGATTTCGATGCGGGTCTTGACCCTGAGCGCCGCGTCGAGGTTTGACAGCGGTTCATCGAACAGGAAGACAGACGGTTTTCGAACAATCGCCCTGCCGATGGCGACGCGCTGGCGCTGGCCGCCGGAGAGTTGTTTCGGCTTGCGCTCCAGCAGTTCCTCGATATGCAGGATGCGGGCGGCTTCGCGGACGCTTGGATCGATACTCGTCTTCGCGACCCCGCTCTGCCGCAGGCCAAACGCCATGTTTTCATAAACAGACATGTGCGGGTACAGCGCATAGGATTGGAACACCATCGCCAGGCCGCGCGCGGCCGGGGGCGTGTCGTTGACCACTTTGCCGCCAATTTTCAGGATGCCGTCCGATATCTCCTCGAGACCGGCGATAAGGCGAAGCAGGGTCGATTTGCCGCAGCCGGACGGGCCGACAAACACGATGAACTCGCCCGACTTGATATCCATGCTGACGCCGCGAATGACTTCGGTTGCGCCAAAACTTTTCCGCACGTTCTCGAAGGTAATATCTGACATGACTGTCTCCGTTGTCTCTCCTGGTAAGATTGCCAATCAACCCTTGACCGCCCCTGCGGTGAGCCCGGCCACGATTTTCCGCTGAAAAATGAGGACCAGGGCGACAAGGGGAATGGTGACGATGACGGACGCCGCCATGATTTTGCCCCACGGCAACTGATTCTGGACCGCGCCGCTGATCTGCGAGATTGCCACGGTCACGGTGCGGGAGTCCTCGGTAAGGGTAAAGGTCAGCGCGAAAAGGAATTCGTTCCAGGCCGAAATGAACGCGAGGAGCCCCGTCGTCACCAGGGACGGCCACATCATGGGGAGGAACACCCGGCTGACGATGACCCACGGTTTGGCTCCGTCCATGACCGCCGCTTCCTCGACTTCCTTCGGCAACTCACGCATAAAGGTGGTCAGGACCCAGACAGTGAAAGGCAGCGTCAGGACCATGTTGGCGAGGATGAGGCCGGGCAGACGGTTGAACAACCCGCACACGCGAAGCAGTTCGAACAAACCGGAAAGGACGGCCACCTGCGGGAACATGGACACGCTCAGGATAGTGAGCAGCAGCAGGCCCTTACCCTTGAACGACACCCTCGCCAGGGCGTAGCTGGCGGTGACGCTCAGGAACAGCGACAACACGACGACCCCGGTGGCCACGATGACCGAATTCAGGATGTTTGTCGGAAACGAACCGGTGGTCAGGACCTCGCGGAAGTTGTCCCAGGTCGGGTTGGCCGGCCAGTATTCGACCCGAAAGAGGTCGCCGCCGTCCTTCAGGGACGAGACCACCGCGTAATAGAACGGGAACAGCGAGGCCGTGACGATGATTACGACAAGAACGGCGAAAACGATGCGAAGGGGAGTAGCTTTCATCATGCGACCTTTCGCTCTATTGGCCCAGCTTGGCGCGGGTCAGGCGGAGATAGAGGACCATCAGTATGCCGATAGTCAGGAACAGAAGGGTGGACGCGGCCGAACCGTAACCGACGTCCTGGAAGTCGATAAGCTGCTGCCGCGCATACACGGACATGGACATGGTGGCCTTGCTTCCGGCGGTCAGAACATAGATGAGGTCGAACACGCGGAGCGCGTCCAGGAGCCGGAAAATAACCGCAACCACGATTACCGGCCACAACAGGGGCAGCGTGATGTAAAAGAACGCCCGCACCGGCTTGATGCCTTCCACCCGGGCCGATTCGTAACAGTCGGTCGGGAGCGATTGCAGACCGGCCAGCAGCAGGAGCGCTATGAACGGCGTCGTCTTCCACACGTCGACAAAGATGACGGCCCAGGTGGCGTACGCCGGATCCGCCGTCCAGGGAATGCCGGTGGATATGACGCCAAGCTTTATGAGGATGTCGTTGAGAATGCCGAACTGATCGTTGAGCATCCAGTTCCACATCCGCGCCGAAACGATGGTGGGAATGGCCCACGGCACGAGAATGGCTGTCCGAAGCAGACCCTTGCCGGGAAAGGACACGTTCAACGCCAACGCCACGCCGAGTCCGAGAATGGTCTCCGCGACGACGGAGACGACCGCGAAGCGGAGCGTGTTCCACACCGACAGCCACCAGTCCGGATCGGCGAGAAGGCCATAATAGCCCGATTCCTCCCAATCGAGGTAATTGGCAAGGCCGATGAATTTGGCCGCCGCCAGATCCGACAACTGCGCGTCGGTGAAACCGAACCAGATGGTCCGGAGAAGCGGCCATCCCGCCACCGCCGCCAGGACCACCAGCATCGGCGCCATGAACAACCAGGCGGTTTTGGTGCGTTCTCGCCGCATTTTGGTGAAGACCGGGGCTATACCCGCATCAGGTGCACTCATGTCTGGCCTCCCGCGATAAAAGATTTTCCGTCACTGGTGCATGAGTCGCCGCCCGGCGTGGTCGCTACGCCGTACTCGGGGTGCCATGCGTTTTTCCCGGATTTATTTCCAGCCGTCCCGGCCGAGCCGCTCCAGCGCTGTTTCGATGTCGGCGAGCGCCTTTTCGGGTTTTCCGCCCCGGACAAGACGGAATGAACGCCGGTGAAGAAGATCCGCGAGACGTGGTCGTACTTGTTTCCCGCAGCGGCGGTCGGCCGCGATACCGTGCTCATAAATATTTCCAGCACCGCCATGGGAACGCGCGCAATGACTTCCTGATCCTTGAACAGCGCTTCGATACTGGGAATATGCGTATCCACGATGCAGAATTTTTTCTGTCCCAACGGACCGGTGAGATAAAGGGCCAGCTCGGCCGCCACGGCCCGGTGCGGCGACGCGTCGGCGACGGCGATGGCCCAGCCCCCCATCGTTCCGGGCGACCTGCCGGCCGGCGATCCCCGCGGCACCGGCATGGAGCCGACCTTGCCCTTGACCGGGCTGTCGTCCGCCTGCAGCCTGTTCCACGCGAACGGCCAGTTGCGCATAAACACGGCGTTGCCTGCCTGAAATGCGGCGATGGATTCTTCTTCCGCAAAGGTCAGGACCTCCTCCGGTGAGATGCGGCCAATCCACGACGCGGCTTCGGCAAGGGCTTCGACCGCCTCGGGATTGTTGATTGTCACCGTCCCGTCGTGTTCCATGATGGTGCCGCCATTGCGGGAGAAAATCCATTCCAGGGCATTGCAGGTCAGGCCCTCGTAGGGCTGGCCCTGGAAAATGTAGCCCCACAGGTTCGGATTGCCCGCCTCCCGTTCCGCCCGCATCACCTTCTCGGCAGCGGAAGTCAGTCCCTGCCACGTAAAGGGGATGGGGACCCCATGCTTCGCCAGGAGATCCATGCGGAAAAACATGACGCCCGCGTCGAGGAAAAGAGGGAGCGCAACCAGCCTGTCCCGATAGGTGTAGGCCTCGATGGCGGCGGGCAGATGCATCTTCTCCATCCCGGATGCGTAGGGCCTGAGATCCGCAAGGTGTTCCTGTATCAGGCCGGTCCAGGCCACGTCCACCATGTAGAGGTCGGCACGGTTCTCGCCGCTGCGGAGTTCGGTTCGGATTCGGTCCATGGTGACGGTGGAGGAATTGTCGGTGGCTATGATACGCACCCGGTTTCCGGTAATGGACTCCCAATCCTCAACAACCGTCCTGATCGACTCGGTATTGCTTTCGGTGACCGAGAGGGTCAGTTCCACCGCGCCTGCGTGCAGGGCGCAAACCAGGCAATAGCCGAGAAGGATGAAAACCGACGCGGGACGAACTTGCATATGCACCTTTCATCCAGTTTTCGTGAGCGGCTCTACTGTGACCTTACCCCATGTCGAACGCGATGCAATCGCCGATTCCGTGCATTATATTTATCAAATGTAAGCCCTGACCAAACAACGATCTGAGGACGCGACGGGTGAATTAAACACATAAAATACATGGAGTGAGACGTATCGAACGACATCCGGGCATTTCCGATACCTCGAAAAATCGTCCTGATTTTCACGAAACGCCGTGGTGGTCTTTTTACGAAAGTTTGCGGTAGGTATACGCCGGCCGGCCGACCGTGCCGTATTCCATCTGCATGGCGACCTCATTTTTGGAAACAAGGTATTCCATATACCGCCGTACCGTGACCTTCGACAAGCCGAGCCGATCGGCAATTTCCTGCTGGGTGATGGTGGCGTCGGAACACCTGTTGATATAGCCCCGGATCTTCTCCAGCGTCTTCGGGTGCATGCCCTTGAGGAGCGGTTCGTCGCCATGGCGGTGGGTTGGATTCAGTGTGCTGTCAAGCTGCTCCTGGGTGACGTGATCCTGGCCGACCATGACGGCGCGCATGGCCCGGTAGTTTTCCAGGGCGGAATTGAACCGCTCCCGGCTGAATGGCTTAATCAGGTAATCCACTATGCCCAGCTTAACGGCGCGGTTGATCATCTCGGTGTCATTGGAGGCGGTGACGAAGATGACGTCGCTGAGGTCGTTACGCGCGCGGATTTCGGCAAGAAAGTCCACGCCGGTCAGGCGCGGCATAAAGATGTCCAGGATGATGAGGTCGATATTGCCTTCGGCGAGGAACTCCTTCGCTTCTTCGCCGTTAAAAGCCCTGCCCACCACTTCGAAACCCGGGACGGCCTTCAGATACTTGCAGGTGACGTTCATGATGACGATGTCGTCCTCTACCACCAAGACTCGAATCATCCGCGCCCTCCCCCGCCGTCCAGCGGTATCGTTACGGTGAACTCGGTCGACCCGGGCACCGACTCGACCGTGATGTCTCCCCCTAGGTTCCGCACCTCCTGCCGGACCAGATGCAATCCCGTACCGCGGCCCTCGCCCTTGGTGGAAAAACCCCGCATAAAGATGGATTCCTTGTGGCAGGTCTGAATGCCTGGTCCGTTGTCCCGGACCTTGATGACGATTATCCCGCCGTCTTCGTGGATGTCCACAACTATGTCCCCGTGATTTTCGCCGTTTTTGCGAACCGCGTCGAAGGCATTGTCCACAAAATTGCCGAGGATGGACACGAGGGCGTGGGATACGGACGGGTCGGCGAATTTTTCCAGGCGGCTGGTGTTGGTGACGGTGAGGGAGAAGCCTTCCTCCGCCGCGACGCTGAACTTGCCCAGCATCAGGCCGGCGATCATGGGATCGCGAAACGCGTCCAGGAGCTTTTTGTTCAGCGCCCCGTGCTCACGCTGGGTGGTATGGATGAATGCCTTGGCTTCGTCGTACTCTTCCAGTTCGATCATCCCGAGGATCGCGTGCAGCTTGTTGGAGAATTCGTGCGAACTCGCCCGCAGCGCCTGGACAAGCTGCTTGATGCCGGTCAGTTCCTCGGCCATACGCAAGACCTGCGTCTTGTCCTGGAACGTCTCCACCACGCCGACCACCTGATCCTTTTCCACGACAGGGACGATATTGGTGATGATGATGCGGCCATTGACCCGCTGTTCGTTCTCAAAGCGCGCCGAACCGGTGGCTATCACCTCGGGGAGCAGCGTGTCGGGCATCACCTTGCTGATCTGCTCGCCATAGAGCGCGCCGCGCCCGAGCAACTTGCGGGCGCTTTCGTTCGCCATGCTGATGCGGCCGTCCTTGTTGATGGCGACGACCCCCTCGTGCAGCGCTTCCACCATGCCGGTATGCTCGCGGTAGAGTTGCGCCAGCTCCTGCGGTTCCATGCCCAGCAGCATCGCCTTGATTTTGCGCGCCAAACCGTATGCCCCGAGAATGCCGATGCCGAGTCCGGCGGCAAGATAGGAAAGGGCGGAGACGACAGCCTGCCGGTTTTCACCGCGAATCCGCGTCGCCACCGCGCCGACGGCGACAAAGCCAACCTGCCGGGAGCCGGAAAACACCGGGGCAAAGGCGCGAGTGAATTCGCCGTGTTCGCTGTCGGACGTGGTGATATAGCGTCGGGCGTGTTTTCGGACCGCCTCGGCTTCGGGTCCGTCGAAGGAAAGGCCAAGAAGAAAGAGATTGCTGTGGGAGTATCGCGTTCCGTCCATGGAACATACCATGATTTGATCAACCGCCGGAGAGATGTCGAGGATTTGCTGGACGCGGTTCTGGATAATGCCGTCAAACGGCGTTCCGTCGAGGCCGGCGACAATCTCGGGAAGGGAGGCCACCCGATCCGCCACAGTCGTCAGGGTATGCTCGAGCGTTTGCCCGGACCGGCTGAGGGTCGAAACAAGGGTAAGAACCAGCACCACGGTCGTGGAGAGAAAAAGGATACCGGCGATCCACAGGGTTACCCGAGTTTGCAGTTTCATGCGACTGCTCCTGTGGCGGGCGTACTCCTGATACATTCGAGGCTTATTCCCTGACAACTCCCTTTTTACTCCTGTCCACAGGAGCGTCAACCGAAATCAATTGTGAAGCCTTCGTCCCCACCCGGATCAATGAACAGACGTCGATTGCCGAACAGGAGAAACCCTTCGGCATGACGCCGAAGGGTTTGATTTCTTTCAGACCGCCACCGCGGTTCTCCTGCCGCCGCAAAATCCCTGCGGTTTTCCAATAGGGCATGGAAGCCATACATAGGGCGGGAATACCCTATTAATGAGATCGATTGAGAAGTGTTTGGTGAAGTGAATCCGGATTTTTACCCGTTGCGGCATGGAATGCCGATTTTTTGATGGATTCTGCATGGTGGCATTTTACTTGCATCGCTTGCTCTCGACGCTTCTGTTTTCATTTCTTTTCCCGTACCGGAGACAAGCATGGCTGACAACAAACTCGCAGTAATTGCCATTGGCGGAAATTCGCTTATCGTCGATAACAAGCCCGCCCTTCCTGATCAGTACAAGGCTGTGGTGGCGACGGTGAAACATATCGTCGACGTCATTGAGCAGGGCTGGCGGGTTCTTGTTACCCACGGCAATGGCCCGCAGGTGGGTTATCTCCTGCTCCGTTCGGAAATGGCGCTCCGGCATGCCGGACTGCACCCGCTGCCGCTCCTCAATTGCGTCGCCGATACCCAGGGAAACAATGGCTTCATGATCCAGCAGGCGCTGGGCAACGAGCTCCGCCGCCGCGGCCTCGCCGATAAAACCGCAACGATCGTCACCCAGGTTGAAATCGACCCGAACGATCCCAAGTTCCAGGACCCCGACAAATTCGTCGGCGGCTTCTATTCGGCGGAAGAAGTGGAAAAAATCCGCGTGGAAAACCCGACCTGGATCATGAAAGAAGACTCGAACCGCGGCTACCGTCGGGTGGTGCCGTCGCCGAAGCCGGTCAAGATTATCGAGATGGAGGCGCTGCGCATTATGCTCGACAACGGCTACAACGTCGTCGTCGGCGGTGGCGGCGGCATCCCGGTGATTTGGAGCGGGGACGGATATCTCGGCGTCGATGCCGTTATCGACAAGGACCTGACCTCGCGCCTGATCGCGAATTCGCTGGGCGCAGACCTGTTCGTTATCTCCACCGGCGTCGATACGGTCAGCATCAACTTCGGCACGCCGCAGCAGGAGGCCTTGACCATGGTCGACGTGGATACGCTGCAAAAGCACATGGACGACGGGCAGTTCCCCAAGGGCAGCATGGGTCCGAAGATCCAGGCCGCCAGCGACTTTATCCGCCAGGGGGGCAAGGAAGTGATAATCACCAGCCCCGACAACCTCGGCAAAGCCATCTGCGAAGGCGCGGGAACCCACATCGTCGCCCGCAAATAACTGCCTGAACTCGAGCCCGCCCGGATTACCTGGGCGGGCTCGAATAGTGTGCTTGAATTAAATGTCGCCTGGTGGCTGTTCACGATTCTTTATTGAATGGCTCTGTGCAGTATTCGAGCGCGGTCACGATACCGGCCAGGATATCCCAGCCGGAACTATGGCCGACAGCATCGATGCGCCGCAAACATGGATTGAAATCGGCTTCTCCAAGCAGTAACTTATTCAAAACATCGTGAAACGGCGCCGCCCCCGGCCCGCCTGCGGCCGCCCGCAAATGGGCCAGGCTGATGCGGGTCGGGCGCCGCCGCCTCCGCGCGG
>JAJQBO010000129.1 GCA_021203245.1 Planctomycetaceae bacterium | reverse complement strand
GCGAAGGCGGCAGGACCGTCGGTTCGGGCGTCGTCACCGAGATTGTCGAAGAGTAGGTCAATTCGCGGGGGGCGGTCCGCCGCCCCCTCTATAGCAAGAATGAATAAGGAGCATGAACTATGGCGGAAAAGATTCGCATCCGCATGAAAGCCTACGACCACGACATGCTGGACAAGTGGTGTTTCAAGATCGTCGAGGCGGCGAAGAACTCGGGCGCGCGCGTTTCCGGTCCGATTCCCCTGCCCACCCGTATCGAGAAGTACACGGTTCTGCGTTCGCCCCACGTGGACAAGAAGAGCCGTGAACAGTTCGAGATCCGCACCCATAAGCGCGTGGTGTATATCACCGAGTTGACCCGTTCCACCATGGACTCCATCAGCCGCGTGGTTCCGCCGCGTGGCGTGGATCTGAACGTGCGTCAGTTTGCGGGTTGATTCGGGCCACCGGCGCGCCCGGCGCGCCTGGCAACAGCAAGATAGGAGGTTTTTATTATGTGGCGCGGAATACTCGGCAAAAAAATCGGCATGACGCAGTTCTTCACCGAAGACGGGCGTCGCGTCGGTGTCACCGTGGTTGAGGCCGGCCCCTGCCCGGTCCTGCAATTGAAGACTAAGGAATCGGACGGCTACGACGCCTACCAGCTCGGCTTCGACGACCGCAAAGAGCGGAACGTCACCAAGCCCCAGAAGGGTCATGCCGCCAAGACCGGCAACACGGCTAAGCGCTTTATCCGCGAGATTCGCCTGCGCGAACCCGCTGCGGATATCGAGCCCGGCACGGTCATGACTATCGAAAACTGGACCGACGTCTCCGAGGTGCAGGTCACCTCGAAGTCGAAGGGTAAGGGCTTCCAGGGCGTCATGAAGCGTCACGGCTATCACGGCCTGCGCGCGACCCACGGCGTCAAGACCCACCACCGTATCCCCGGCTCCATGGGTTCCCTGACCCCCGCCCGCGTGGTGAAGGGAAAACCTGCTCCCGGCCACATGGGCGACGAGTGGGTCACCCAGAAGGGCCTGAAGCTGGCCAAGGTCATCCCGGAGAAGAACCTTCTTCTCATCCAGGGTTCGGTTCCCGGCCCAGCGGGTGGGTACGTGATTATCCGTCCGGCGCAGCCGTTTGTGCCGTCCAAGGATTAGTGCTTGGTGGATGATTAACGATGCATTGCGAAGAGGCGCGGCGATTTGCCGCGCCTCTTTTTGGTCATAAACCGATGCTCGGTACAGCTACTTACTTTCAATCATGTTATCTCGGAGAAATTGGTCTTTCGATCTGAGGGCTTGGTCTTTCAGGTCTATGATCATTTCTTCGGTGATATCGGTACCACTGATTATATGCATTATGTTGACCAGCATACCGTCCACATGGATAGCCATATTTACCGTGAATTGATACAAGCTCTGTTCGCCTCCCGCCCTGGCGGCCATAGTGGGAACGATGGTGGCGAAATGGCGATCATCTTCCGAAAACACCGAATAAATATCATCTGGCGATAACAAGTCATTACCCTGTAGGTGCGCATTGCTTTCTGTCAATGCCTTGAGACCTTCCTGCATTTGTTTGGTGGATTCGCGCTTTATGGTCTCAAAATCCTGAGTGCCAATAGTCCCTAACGCATCGGGGTAAATCGAAGCCGAAATAATGACGAGTGGAAAGCTGGTTGTCGAAATGGAATATTTGGCATATTCGAAAAGAATTTTGGAGTCATTATCTTCGAACCGGACCATTGCCTCTGTATTTGGCGTAAAGCCGTGCGGAATGAAGAAGGTGAAATCCCGTTCGCCTAGTCGCGATATCACGGACGTTCCTTGCTTTTCTTCGGCAGGCAAGGTGCCAGCGAAGAGGATGGAAAGACAGAAAAAGAACCATACCCGATGCAAGGAAGGAAGAAAAAGATTCATCGCATTTTTTCCTTTCGTATCCGAATATTCCGATATATCGAATCGAGCACCCTTGAGATAAAAAAACAGCCACCCTTAGTATACCTAAGGATGGCTGCTTGGGGGTATTTCGGTAATAAATAGAGTGGCAACCTTACAAAACGATCGAGGTTGTCCTCCCGGCTATCAATTGTGCTTATTCAGCCTTATCTTCACCCTTGGGGCTCGCTTCAACCGCATCGGGAGCGGACTCTGTCTCTGTCGCGGCTTCAGGAGCGGCCTCAACCTGCTTGGCCGGTTCGTCCTTCACCACGGCGGCGCGGGGCTTGTCGGCCTTGGCCTTGCCGGCGGGAACGCCGCCCTCGACCAGTTCGAAGAGCACCTGGCGCGCGCCATCGCCAATGCGGGTGCGGGACAGGTGGAGGATACGGGTATAGCCGCCGTTGCGGTCCTTGTAGCGGACGCCGAGGTCCTCAAACAGGGAGCGGACCAGGGCCGGGTCGTGGAGGAGACGAATCGCACGACGGCGAGCAGCCAGGTTGTCCGATCCCTTCTTCGCCAGGGTGATCAGCTTCTCGGCGAAAGGACGGGCCTCTTTGGCCTTGGCGGGGGTGGTGATGATGCGACCATGCGTGAACAATGCGGCAACCATGTTGCGATACATTGCTTTGCGATGACTGGAAGTACGGCTGAGCCTGCGCCCGCGATTCATGTGTCTCATAATTACAATCCCATCAAACTGGCCAAGGCTGCGACGGCTACCATTTCGCCGCGTGGTTTACGCCCGGGTTCTCTACAAAGATTACTGCCCAATCAACATCAACTCTACCGGGAGGACTAGACGTCGGTCATGCCGAACGACAGGCCCTGCTCGATAAGCTTCTGCTTAATTTCCTTCAAACTGGTCTTGCCGAAGTTACGGACCTGCAGTATATCGGCTTCCTGGCGGGTGACCAAGTCGCGGATAGTCTTGATGCCTTCCGCGGCCAGGCAGTTGGCGGCGCGAACCGAGGGTTCGAGCACGCTGACCGGCTGGGACAGCTTCTCCGCCAAGGCGGAGTTGTCGGTGCCTTCCTTTTCCCCTTCGGGAGCGATCACTTCGCCGCCGGCGACGGCGGTGGCTTCGCTGCCCAATTCGTAGTACTTCACGAACGGGTTCAGGTGTTTCCGAAGGATGGTGGCGGCTTCGATCAACGCCTGTTCAGGCTTGATGGTGCCGTCGGTCCAGATTTCGATAATCAGACGGTCATAGTCCGTGACCTTCGAAACGCGGGTTTCGACAACGCGCCAGCGGGCGCGGCGAACCGGCGAGAACGAGGCATCCAGGGGAATGACGCCGATGGTTTCCTGATTCTTCCAGGTGAAATCTTCGGAACGGACATAGCCCCTGCCCTTGCGGAACTCGACCTCGGCCTTGAAGGTGGTGTTCGCGCCTTCGACCGTGGCAATATGGAGATCCTTGTTGACGATTTCCACGCCGACGGGCGGGGTGAAGTCGCCGGCCAGGACCGGACCGGGACCGGTTTTTTCAATCTTCAGCGTCTCGGGCGCATCGCCTTCGTAGGAGACGAGCATTTCCTTGACGTTCAGGGCGATGTCGATAACGTCTTCAACAATGCCCGGAATGGCGGCGAATTCGTGCAGCGCGCCGTCGAGGCGGAGCGACACGGGCGCGACGCCCTCGAGCGAACTCAGCAACACGCGGCGCAGGGAATTGCCGATGGTGACGCCAAAGCCGCGTTCAAACGGTTCAATGGTAAATTTTCCGTAGGTGTCGGTCGAACTTTCGTTGTCCAACACTACGCGCGTCGGAAGCTCGAAGCTCTTCCAGCGAATGCGCATATCTATCTCCTTATCCCGATTAGGGCTTCACGGTTCAGGGCGCGGCAATAATGACGCGCCCGACCCTCATCGCACAAACCCGGGATGGAAAGTATCTGTAAAATCTCACCCAGTCTTGAGATGCCGTTCATTTGGCCTTCGCCGAAAAATGGCGCAAGCCGAAGAAACGGCTCTTAGACGCGGCGACGCTTGCGGGGACGGCAGCCGTTGTGCGGCAGCGGCGTCACGTCTTCGATCGCCTTGATGGCGACCCCGGCCGACTGCAGGCCGCGGATGGCCGATTCACGACCGCCACCCGGTCCCTTGACCAGCACTTCCATCTCGCGCATCCCCATCTTCATCGCCTTTTCGGCAGCCGATTCGGCTGTCTTCTGGGCGGCGAAGGGGGTCGACTTGCGGCTGTTCTGGAAGCCGGAGGTGCCGGCGGAGGCCCAGACCAGAGTATTGCCGTAGATGTCGGTGATGGTGATGATGGTATTGTTGAAGGTCGCCTTGACGTGGGCAACGCCCTTCGCGACCGACTTCTTGACTTTCTTTTTGCGATACCGTTTCGCCATTATCCACTCTCCTCAAGGCCAATGCCAATGCCGGCGCACGCGCTCGGTGTGGTTTCTCGGCCGTTTTAAATCTACACCACCATCGTCTTAGCGCATGGCCTTCACGGACTTCTTGACCGCGACGGTCTTCTTCTTGCCCTTGCGGGTACGGGCGTTGGTGCGGGTGCGCTGACCGCGAACCGGCAGGCCGCGACCGTGACGGATGCCGCGATAGCAGCCGATCTTTTTCAGACGCTGCAGGTTCTGGGCGATCTGACGCCGCAACTGGCCTTCGACGACATAGGACTTGTCGAGAAGGGCGGTGATCTGGCCCAGCTCTTTGTCGGTCAACGCCTTGGCGCGGGTACCGGGCTTGATGCCCACTTCGGCCACGATCTTCTTGGCGGTGATGGGACCGACGCCATAGAGATAGGTAAGGGCGATTTCAACAAGCTTGTCGTTGGGAATGTCAACACCAAGAATTCTCGGCACCGTGCGCCTCCTGCTTATAGGAACTGTTTTTTGTGGCCGTATGGGCCTGTTTTATCACAAATGGGTAACCGGTCATTAGCGTTTTATATCGTATGTGATGCCTTCATTTCGCTTTTCGGTATAATCCAGTAGCTCCGTAAAACGCAATAAGGGACCATACACTATATAAAAAGCGTTAGCCCTGACGCATCTTGTGGCGGGGGTTGACCTTGCAGATGATACGCAAAACGCCTTTGCGGCGAATCATCTTGCAGTGTTCGCAACGTTTGCGAATAGACGGGGTAACTTTCATCGTACTGCTCCTCTGTTGTCGTTTTCGGACATGGTCCGTTGGGTTTACTAAAATCCGAACAGTCTCTAGCCGCGGTAGGTGATGCGGCCGCGCTTGAGATCGTAGGGCGAAAGTTCCACCGTCACCTTGTCGCCAGGCAGGATACGAATGAAATTCTGACGCATCTTGCCGCTGATATGTGCCAGGACCACGTGGCCGGATTCAAGTTCAACCCGGAACTGCGCGTTCGGCAGAGCCTCCCGCACCGTGGCCTGAACGCTGATGGAATCCTCTTTAGCCATGGGTCTACAACTCCGTCAAAATAAACGGACCATCCTCGGTCACCGCCACCGAATGCTCAAAGTGGGCCGACCAGGTCCGGTCTTTGGTATACACGGTCCACCCGTCTTTGCGGTCGACAAGCACGTCGGAACCGCCCAGGTTGACCATCGGCTCAATAGCCAGAACCATACCGGCCTTGAGCGTGCAATCGGGAAAGTACCCGTCCAACCGCTCGCGCGGGCCGCAGACATAGTTCGGAATCTGCGGGCCTTCGTGCATGTTGCGGCCAATGCCGTGGCCGACAAACTGCTTGACGACTGACATGCCGTTCGACTCGACTTCCTTCTGCACCGCAGCCGAGACGTCCCGCAATTTTTTGTCGACCTTGACCTGGTCGATTGCCTTCATGAGGCTGGCCTCGGTCACTTCCAGAAGCTTCTTGACCTTCTTCGCCACCTGCCCGACGGCAAAGGTCCGGGCCGCGTCGCCGCACCAGCCGTTCAGGTGGACGCCGACATCGATGGAAATGATGTCGCCATCCCGCAGCTCCCTCTCGCTGGGGATGCCATGGACCACCTGCTCGTTCACCGAAGCGCAGATAGACGCGGGATACGCCGGAAAGCGCGGGTTGGCGGCGGGGTAGTTCTTGAACGTGGGAGTACTGCCCGCCTTTATTATCAGCTCTTCAACCGCCCTGTCAAGTTCTTTCGTGGTGACGCCCGGTCCCACCATCTTCCCGACCAGGTGGAGGGCCTGCGCCACAATCCTGCCCGACTCGCGCATCAGCTTGATCTCGGCCGGGGTTTTCAGGATTATCTTGTCAGACATTGGCGATTTACCCTCTGCGTCCCTTTATCCGCCCGCCGGCGATGCCGAATCCCTCGTAATTGCGCATGAGCAGGTAACTCTCCACCTTCTGCACCAGGTCCAGGGCCACACCGACGACAATTAGGAGACCCGTGCCGCCCAAGAGGCCGCTGATATCATACCCGACGCTCAGGGCATTCGAGATGAACTGCGGCACGATGGCGATCAGAGCCAGGAAGGCGCCGCCCGCCAGGGCGATACGGTTCATGATCTTGCCCAGGTGCTCGGCGGTGCGCTTGCCGGGACGAATACCCGGGATATACATGCCGCCCTGCTTCAGGTTGTCCGCTATCTCGTTCGGGTTGAACTGGATGGCGGTATAGAAGTAGCAGAAGAAGATGATCAGCAGGATATAGCAGACGGTATACCAGAACGACCCGGGGCTCATGAAGACGCCGTAGACCCCGAGGACGATGCCGGCGATACCGGCGATAACCTGCATAATGGCCTGGCCGAAGATGATCGGAATCACGTTCGCCTGATTGACCTTCAGGGGCAGGAACTGGCGCTGCCCGCCATAGGTCTTGCGCCCGCGCACCGCCTTGGCCTGCATAATCGGGACGCGGCGGGTGCCGAGGGTGATCATGACGACAGCCAGGGTCATGACGACAAACAGGAGAATCAGCAACACCACCTGGCCAAGGGTGATGGCCGAACCGGCCCCGGTGGGGCTGACGCCGGCGACCAGGTTGCCGATGGCCTGGGGAATCCTGGACAGGATGCCGGCCATGATGATGAGCGAAATGCCGCTGCCGATGCCGAACTCGTCGATCTGCTCCCCAAGCCACATCAGGAACATGGTGCCGACGGTCAGGGATATAACGACGTAAGCGAAGAATTCCCAGCGGCTGACGCCTGCCGCAATATACGTCCCGGCCCCGTCCGACCCGGCGGCTGAAGACAGACCCCACGCCAGCATCGATGCCTGGATGATACAGAGGGCGACGGTGGAGACGCGGACATACTGGTTGATTTTCTTCCTGCCTGTCGCGCCTTCATGCGCCAGTCTCGAGAGAGAGGGGATGATGGCGGTCAGGAGCTGAAAGATAATGGAGGCCGTGATGTACGGCATGATGCCAAGGCCGAAAATGGCCATAGACGACAACGCGCCGCCGGTGAACATGTCCGCCATGCTCAAGACGGCACCCATGGCTCCCTGGGCGCTGGCGACGTAGTCGGTGATGGCTCTGACGTTGACGCCGGGGGTGGGAATAAAAGACCCGAGGCGGAAGACGATCAGCAAGAGAAACGTAATGCCAAGTTTGGTACGGAGTTCCTTGACATTGAGTATTCTTGAAATAATGTCAAACATGTAGTCAGTCCACCCGTAGGCGCTCTGCAGTGCCTTCCCCCGACCGAAACGACTGGCAGGCCACGGGAGAGACAGGATAAATGGAAATTACTCCGAGGCGGCTTCCTTGACCTTGCCGGCCTTCTGGGTGACCGGAATCAGCTCGACGCTGCCGCCGGCCTTTTCGATCTTTTCCCTGGCGGTCTTGGAAATGCCGTGGAACTTGACGGTCAGCTTCTTGGCGATGTCGCCATAGCCAAGGACCTTGACCAGTTCGCCGCGACGGATGCCGAACCCCTTGGACCGCAGGGTCTTCACATCCACGACATCGCCATCTTCAAAGTTGACGTTCAGCCAGTCGAGGTTGACCGGGACGTAGACGGTGGCGTGGACCGCGTTGTTGAAGCCGACCTTCGGGAGCCGTTCCTTAAGCTGGGTCTGGCCGCCGACAAAGCCGCGCAGGTAGTTCGCGTCGGTGCGCGAGCCAAGGCCCTTCTGGCCCCGGCCGGCGGTCTTGCCGTGGCCGGAACCGGCACCGCGGCCGACTCTCTTTTTGCGCTTGTGGGCGGTAACCTTGTTGAAGACATCGGTAAGATTCATGGTCATATTTCCTTGAGCGCCCGGCGGCAAAAAGGGCCAGGCTCGGCGTCGCGCGCTGGGCGCGGACAACCGCAGGTAATCGAAATATTAGAGTTCCACGCCGCGCAAGGTCTCGGTCATTTCTTTCGAGCGCAGCTTTTCCAACGCGTCCATGACCGCCTTGACGACGTTGCGGGTGTTGGTCGAACCGTACACCTTGGTCAGGACGTTGGTGAGGCCGCCCGCTTCGAGAATCGCCTTGACCGCCGTGCCGGCGATAACGCCGGTACCGGGCATGGCGGGAATCAGCACGACCTGGGACGCGCCGAAGCGGCCCTTGACTTCGTGCGGAATCGACCCGCCGGGGGTGATGGTGAAGCGCTTGAGGCTGCGACGACCGGCCTTGATGGCCTTTTGGAAGGCGCCGGGAACTTCCTTCGCCTTGCCATAACCGACGCCGACGCGGCCCTTGCCGTCGCCCACGCACACGAGGGAGCCGAAGGAGAGACGCCGGCCGCCCTTGACCGTGGCCGAGCAGCGATAGACGCTGATCAGCGTTTCCTGGAACTCGCGTTCCCTGGGTTCGTCCCGGTCGCGCCTGCCCCGGCCGCGACGCATGGTGTCGCCGCGTCCGCGACCGCCGCGGCCGCCAGCCGCCGCGCCGCCTTCGCCAGGACCGCCAGTGCGGGTGCCGCCACGGGTGCGACGGGCTCCGCCCTGGTCTCCGGAACCGCCGGAAGTCACTCTTGATTCGCCGTTCTCAGCCATGCCGCTAACTCCATTATGAGTAAAAACCGCTGCTTAAA
Organism: Planctomycetaceae bacterium; assembly: GCA_021203245.1. Lineage (GTDB taxonomy): Bacteria > Planctomycetota > SZUA-567 > SZUA-567 > SZUA-567 > JAJBSZ01. Next base: position 53,644 of record JAJQBO010000129.1, on the reverse strand, counting down.
ATTTCAATCCAGCCTTGCGGGCCGCGTCGGCCAGGGCCTTGACCCGGCCGTGGTACTTGCGTCCGCCCTTGTCGAAGACAACCGACTCGATGCCGGCGGCTTTCGCCTTCTCGGCAGCCATCGCGCCCAGCTTTTCCGCGCCGGCGACATTGCCGCCGTAGCCGAAGAAGTCCTTGGACTCGGTGGAAATCGCGGCAAGGGTACGGCCGGCGACGTCGTCGATGAACTGCACCGAGATGTTCTTCAGGCTGCGGTAGACAGCCATGCGCGGCCGTTCGGCGGTGCCGGTCACCTTGCGGCGCAACCGGTCGTGGCGACGGCGCAGGTCGTAACGTTTCTTCAGAATGCGTTCCATGTGGTTGATTCTCCCGGACGTCGGACGGATCTGCGCCAATGGCGGTTTCACCCGCAGCCGATGCCCCTTGTGGTGTATGGTTACTTGCCCGCGCCGAAGGACTTGCCTTCGAGACGGCGCACATGCTCATCGGTAAAGCGGATGCCCTTGCCCTGGTAGAGGTCTGGCGGACGAACGCGGCGGACCTGGGCCGAGACTTCGCCGACCAACTGCTTGTCGATGCCGCGGATGATGAAATCCATGTATTCGCGGCTGGTCGCCTTGGGGATCTCGACCTCGATGCCGGTCGGGATCGGGTAGTCGACCGGATGGGCGAAGCCGGCCACGATGGAGAGGATTTTGCCCTTCAGCTCCACGCGGTACCCGGTGCCGACAATGCGCAGGCGCTTTTCATAGCCCTGGGTCACCCCGACCACCATATTCTGAATGAGAGCCCGGTACAGGCCGTGGAGCGCCCGGTTCTGCTTGGAATCGGACTCGCGGGAGACGGTCACCTCGCCCTCGCCCACATTGACCTTGACCCCGGGTACGAGCTTTTGACGCAGCTCGCCCTTGGGACCCTTGACCACGATTTCTTCGGCGGGGACCGTGACGGTCACACCCGCGGGCACCGTAACCGGTTTTTTTCCTACGCGTGACATGTATTCTCATCCTATAGCGTTGAAAAACAAAGGACGGGGCGGCGCACAGAGACCCGTTACGCCAGGCACACCTAAGTTAATCTAGTAAACTGTGCACAAGACCTCGCCGCCCACCTTCTTGTCGCGGCACTCGCGGTCGGAAAGGACGCCTTGGTTCGTGGACACCACGGCCACGCCCTGGCCGCTCAGGACCACCGGAATGTCCTGGTAGCCGCGGTACACCCGGCAGCCCGGCTTCGAGGTGCGGGTGATGTTGCGGATGACCTTCTCCCCTTCCGGACCGTACTTGAGCTTGATCTTCAGCTCATTCTGCAGGGGACGGTCGATGATGTCGAAGTCGACGATGAAGCCCTCGCGCTTCAGCGCTTCGGCAATACGGATCTTGATGGCGGTGGAGGGCATGCTGACTTCGGGCCACATCAGGGCGTTGGCATTGCGGATGCGGGTCAACATATCTGCCACGGGATCGGTCATGCTCATACCGAGTATCCTTCTTCAGTTGTGCGAAATGACGTTCGCCGGCACAAGGGGCCATGACACACGCTCAGAGGCGCGGCGTCAAAAAGGTCTACCTACTCTATTACCAACTGGACTTGCGCATGCCCGGAATCTCGCCCTTGTTGGCCAAGTTCCGAAGACAGATGCGGCAAATGTTGAACTTCTGGTATACCGCGCGCGCGCGACCGCAGATTTTGCAGCGGGTGTAGGCGCGAGTCTTGAACTTGGGAGGACGGTTCGACTTCACAATCCAGGATGTTTTCGCCACGTTATTTCTCCAAATAGTATTCGCGTCTCGAGCTATCGGCTCATTATTCAGCGAACGGCATGCCCATCATCTTCAGGAATTTCATGCTTTCTTCGCGGCCCTTGGAATTCTTGATGACAAAGGTCACGTCCATGCCGAAGGGATAGACGAGACGGTCGGCGTCCACTTCGGGGAAAATGGTCACTTCCTCGATGCCGAGGGAATAGTTGCCCAACTTGTCGAAGGACTTCCTGGACACGCCGCGGAAGTCGCGGATACGCGGAATCGCGGTGGCGACGAGGCGGTCGAAGAACTCCCACATCGTGCTGCTGCGCAGGGTGACGCGGCAGCCGATTTTATAGCCCTGGCGGAGGCGGAAATTGGAGACGGAGACGCGGGCCTTCGTCACCACGGCGGCCTGGCCGGCGATGGTGGACATGATCTTGACGCCTTCCTCGAGGATCTTGGAGTCGTCGATAGCCTTGCCGATACCCATGTTCAGGCAGATCTTTTCCAGCCGGGGCAGAGAATGCGGATTGCTGCGGCCATAATCCTTCTGCATGGCGGGCAGCACTTCCTTACGATATTTTTCCAGAAGACGAGCAGACTTCATAGCGTTTGTTTCCTTCTGCGAGCGGCGATCCCGACCGCCACTCCGGGGGTAATGGTCATAAGTGCGGAGCGTTCTGCGACTATTCGCGCTCGGCGATGTCTCCGCCGCACTTTTTGCAGACGCGGATGCGCTTGGTCTTCACCTTGCCGCCTTCGCGTTCCTGCTTTTCCTCGCGGACGCCGACCCGGGTCGGGGCGTCGCACTTGGGGCAGACGATCATCAGGTTCGACAGGTTGACGAACGCTTCCTTCTCGATGCGGCCGCCGCCCGGACGATTGGGATCCTTGGAGACGGGCAGATGGCGGTAGACCATCTTGATGCCCTGAACCTTGGCCAGGTTCCTGACCCGGTCGATCTCAAGGACCTTGCCGCGCTTGCCGCGTTCGGAACCGGCGTCAGCGGCCATTTTACCGCCGTCCGCGCCGGCGATGACCTGGACGATGTCGTTTTTGCGAATGCGGGTCTTGATTGTTTCCATTGCTCTACCCTTCTTCACTGGCTTCGGGTGGTTGTGTCTGCCTAGCGCTTTGTGAATAATAGTTGTTCTTTTTGCGTTTTACGGGACGACCGATCTTGACCGCAAAGCGCAACGGAACGGTCAGCTATTATTGAAAACGCAGCGGCGACTCAGACGACTTCCGGGGCCAGCGATACGATTTTCATGAAATTGGCCTGGCGCAATTCCCTGGCGACGGGTCCGAATATGCGCGTGCCGCGCGGATTCTTGTCCTGATCGACGAGAACGATGGCGTTCGAGTCGAAGCGGATGGACGTGCCGTCGGGGCGCTTGACCGCCTTCTTGGTGCGGACGACCACGCCCTTGGCGACGGTGCCGGCCTTGATGTCTCCGCCCGGGACGGCCTTCTTGACGGTGACGACGACAATGTCACCGAGAGAGGCGTAACGGCGGCGGGTGGAACCGAGCACCTTGATGCACATGGCCTGCTTTGCGCCGGTGTTGTCGGCCACATCCAACATAGTCTGCATCTGAATCACGGATATAACCTCCAGGCGCGGGCGGGTCTACCTGCCACGAGCCCCATTATGGCGGACGACTCGGGACGTTCCGGCGGCCGCCTGCCCTTGCGGGCGGGGCCGGCCGTTATGGTCCCCAACAAATTTATTTCACGCGCTTGAGGATCTTGACCAAACGCCAGTTCTTGGTCTTGGACAGCTTGCGCGTTTCCATCATTTCGACAACGTCGCCCACCTTGGCCTCGCCCTTTTCGTCGTGAACGACATAGTGCTTGGTGCGGCGGACGCGCTTCTCGTACTTCGGGTGCTTGAACTCGCGCATAACGGTGACGAGAATGGTCTTCTGCATCTTGGTGGACTTGACCACGCCCTGCACGGTGCGGCGGTTGGACCGCTCAGTCTTGGCTTCAGTCATGCGTTGACCCCTTCTTCGGCGGCGGCCGCTTTTTCACCTGCGATTGTGAGCATGCGGGCGATTTCCTTCTTGATTTCCTTGACCCGGTGGGGACGAACGTCCTCCCCGAGAGCAACCTTGCAGCGGAGCTCCAGAAGTTCACGGCGCAGCTTCTCGACCTCGGTCATAATCGCCGCCGGCTCCAGGGCGCGAATTTCCTCGGACTTCATAACGAATGTCTCCTCCGGGCAAAACAGGTCTTGATGGGCAGCTTGTAGGCCTGGCGCTTGAACGCTTCGCGAGCCAGGGTTTCCGAGACGCCGCTCATTTCAAAAAGGATGGTGCCGGGCTTGACCGCGGCGAACCAGTGGTCGACTTCGCCCTTGCCCTTACCCATACGCGTTTCAGCGGGACGGGATGTGGCGGACTTGTGCGGGAAGATGCGAATCCACATCTTGCCTTGGCCGCTGATCAGACGGTTGGCGGCGACACGGGCGGCCTCGATCTGCTGCGAGGTGATTTTGCCCGCTTCCATGGCCTGAATCCCGAATTCGCCGAAGGCGACGAAGTTACCGGAGGTGGCCTTGCCGCGAATGCGGCCGCGCATGAATTTGCGCGAGTGTTTCAGACGTTTCGGCATCAGAGCCATGACTTTATCCCTTCAATACAATCTCTTCGATTTTACCGTCGCGATTGCCTTAGCGGCGGCCGCGGCCCTGCTGCTGGGGCAGTTCGGCGGACTCGTCAGCGATTTCCTCGCCGACATCGCCCTTGTACAGCCACACCTTGACGCCGATGTTGCCCATCATGGTGTGGGCTTCGGCAAAGCCGTAGTCGATGACGGCGCGCAGCTTCCGCAGGGGCAGGTTGCCGACAGTGTAGCCGTCGGCGCGGGCGATTTCAGCCCCGCCGAGACGGCCGGAGCAGCGCACCTTGATGCCGTAGACGCCGGCCTGGATGCACGCTTCGACCGACTTCTTCATGGCGCGGCGATAGGCGACGCGCTTTTCGATCTGCTCGGCGATGCCTTCGGCGACCAGTTGGGCGTTGAGCTCGGGCTTGGTGATTTCCTTGATCTTCACCGAGACCTTGGTCTGGATGAGACGCTCGAGATCTTCGCGCAGGCGGTCCACCTCGGTGCCGCGACGGCCGATGACCACGCCGGGGCGGGCGGTGTGGATGATGACTTCCACCTCGTCCTCGGTCCGCTCGATCTCGGTCTTGGCGATAGCCGCGAAGGACAGCGCCTTCTTGAGATACTTACGGATGTTGTGGTCTTCGACAAGGTAACGGCCGAAACTTTTCTTGTCGGCATACCAACGCGAATCCCAGTCGCGCGTGACGCCGGTACGGAACCCAATCGGATGAACCTTCTGGCCCACAGGAATCTCCTGTCTTACGACAAACGAATGCGCCGGAATTTACCGCCCTCGCGACGCGCTTGTAATGAAAAACTATTCGACCGCATCCACTTCGACGCAGATATGGCTGCGGCGGCGCAGGTACGGCGCGGCACCGCCACGGGACCGGGGACGGAAGCGCTTCATCATGAAACCTTCGTCGACCCAGGCCTTGGTGACGAAAAACTCGCCCGAGACGCCCCTGTCTTCGGCGTTGGCCTGCGCGGAACGAACGACTTTTTCGATCATCCGGGCGGCGCGCTGGGGCTTGTAACGAAGAATGTTCAAGGCATCGTTCACGGACTTGCCGCGAATTAGGTCGATGACCAGGCGGGCCTTGTAAGCCTTGATCGGCGCATGCCTGTGTTTGGCGACGTAACCCATTTTGTTAACCCTCGCATTATTCGGAGCGGCAGAGCCGCTAGCATATACTTACCCGGCTCAACCGGCGATTACTTGTTGTGGCTGTGGTAGTTGCGGGTCAACGCGAACTCGCCCAGCTTGTGACTGACCATGCCTTCCGAGACGAAGATGGCGGTAAACTTGTGCCCGGTGTGGACGGCGAAATTGTGGCCGATGAATTCGGGAACAATCATGCAGGCGCGCGCCCAGGTCTTGATTGCGTCACGCGAACCGGTTTCTTTCTGCTTCATAACCTTGGCGAGAAGCTTGAGGTCAACATAGGGACCTTTTTTCTTGCTACGACCCATCTTTTGTCTCCGAATGACCAGGTTATCGTCTGGTTTTCAATTCACAATTCATAATTCACAATTCACAATTTTTCCGTCGCCACAATGCTGTTTTTAATTATGAATTATGCATTGTGAATTGTGCATTGCATTTTATTTCTTGCGCTTGGCAATAATCAGATTGTTGCTGCGCGCCTTGGGGTCGCGGGTGCGGCCGCCACGGGCGTAGACGCCGCTCGGGCTCGAGAACTGGTGACCGCCGGCGTGACGGCCTTCACCGCCGCCCAGCGGGTGGTCGACCGGGTTCATGGCAGAGCCGCGAACCGAAGGACGCCAGCCCATGTGGCGCTTGCGGCCGGCCTTGCCGATGGAAATCATGCCGTGGTCGAGATTGCCGACCGTACCGATGGTGGCGCGGCAGCGCTTGTCGACGCGGCGCATTTCGCCGGAGGGCATCTGGATAATTGCGTGCTGGCCGTCGCGGGCCTGCAGAGTAATCTGCATGCCGGCGGAACGGGCAATCTTGCCGCCCTGCCCCGGGGTCAGTTCGACATTGTGAACCGTCAGACCGAGCGGGATGTTTTCGAGCGGAACGCAGTTGCCCACTTCCGGCTCTGCTTCGGGGCCGTTCATCACGTGCATGCCGACCTGGAGGCCGAGGGGCGCGAGGATATAGCGCTTTTCGCCGTCGGCGTAGTGCAAGAGCGCGATATTAGCCGAACGGTACGGATCGTATTCGATGGAGGCGACCTTGGCGGTGATGCCGTCCTTGTCGTTACGCTTGAAGTCGATGATGCGGTAGCGGCGCTTGACGCCAGCACCACGGTGACGGGTGGTGATGATATCACGGTGGTTACGGCCGCCGTTGGACTTCAGCTTCTTGGTCAGCTTCTTTTCCGGGGTCGACTTGGTGATGTCGGCGAAATCCAGCATCGACATGTGCCGGGTACCCGGAGTCATCGGCCGCATCTTTTTAATACCCATGACTTTCTCCAATTAACAATTGCTAGAGCCATTCGTCCTGCGGCGCGTTAGCGCAGTACGTCGATGCCGTCGCCTTCGTGGAGTTTGACGATAGCTTTCTTCCAGGAGCGGGAGAACCCGGTGATGCGGCCCATGCGACGGGCCTTGCCCCTGACATTGACGATGCGAATGGATTCCACCCGAACGTCCCAAATCTTGGTGATCGCTTCGCGAATATCGGTCTTGGTGGCTTCGGGATCGACCTCGAACACGTAGGTGTTGAAGTTCTGAATCAGGTCGGTGGTCTTTTCCGACACGTGGGGGCGACGAACAACCCGGTAGGGTTCCATGGTCGCCACGGGGATGCGCTTACGCGCCAAGACGGAACGCTTCATTTCGACACCTCCTGGGCCAGGGCTTCCAAAGCGGCCTTGGTGAAGATGACCGGCTTGCGGCGAAGCACCGTATAGGCGTTGAGATCGGACAGAACCGAGAGATCGGTTTTCGGCAGGTTGCGGCAGGACTTGAGGACGTTCTCGTTGTATTCGGGAACGACCATCAGGCAGCCATTGTCAACCTTGAGATTTTTGAGGGTGGAGACGACTTCCTTGGTCTTGGGTTCCGAAAGATCGAAATCCTTGAGGACCAGCACCTCGTTGTCGCGGAATTTGCCGAGGAGGGCGGACTTCAGTGCAAGGCGCTTGGCCTGGCGGGGCATGTCGAGGGAATAATCGCGCGGGCGCGGGCCGAAGGCGGTTGCGCCGCCGCGGGAACCAAAGCGGCGTACCCGGCCCATACGGGCACGGCCGGTGCCCTTCTGTTTGTAGGGTTTGGCCGACTTGCCGGAGACCTCGCGAATGTTCTTGGTCTTGACAGTGCCCTGACGCCGATTGGCTTCATACATCGCCACGGCGGCGTGGAGCAGTTTGTAATTGACAAACTTGCCGAGCAGGGATTCGTCAAAATCGATCTCTTCAACCGACTGGCCCTGTTTGTCGTAAACGGGAAGCTTCATTGATTTCGCCCTCTCCGAACCGGCGGAACCTGGGGGAATCGCCCGTCGCGGTCATCATACTGCAATGACCACGGCCGATGCTACGGCCCACCAGTCCGACAATTACCGGACAACAACATAAAACCCGCCCCCTGCGGAAGAGGAACCTTTCCGCAACGGCGGACAAAAATAATAAATGAGGCAATGTGAATAGCCCGAACATCGTCGACGACGGTGCATCCGGCGCATTTTTTTTTGCGAAAAAACTTTTTCCGCAGACAAAAATCGCACCAGAATACCTCCGCGGTCCGGCAATGCCGCACCACTCGCGAATGCGTCTGTGTAACCCAACACCGACTGTTTTGCAAGAAAAAACGCCCCCGGTTCAGCCCGGGAACGCGTTTTTCAGCACGCTGGGAGAAGAGGCATCTTGTAACGCGGCCACTACTTTCGGACCGGCGAGGCCAGCTGCCTCTCCTAGGTATCCGAAATCCGTTATTGGCGCGAGATTCCTCTTCCCCGTCGGGGAAAGCGTCATATAATAACGCCGCACTTTATCTTGTCAATGGCTTTTTTTCAATTTCGCTCTTTTTTTCGCCAGAGCGAATACGATCCCAGTCCTCCCGGGCGAAGCGGTCGGTCATGCCGGAGACGTAATCCGCCGCCGCACGCTTCACTCCGACACTATCGGCGATTTGGCGGTACTGGAGCGGCATTTTTTCCGAACCACCCGCATACGCCTCCCATAACTGGCGCAACGTTTCCTGCGCTTCCTCCATCACCCGCATGACGTTGGGATGACGGTAGAAGTTGTGGAATAAAAATTCCTTCAGGGCGGATTTTTTTTCCTCAACCCGGGGCGAAAAGTCCAGGAGCGTCTCCTTCTCGTCCCTGAGCGCCTCCGGGTCGGTCAGGCCTTTTCGGTCAAGGTTGGTTTTTGTCTCATCGACCAGATCCGTGACCAACACATTAATAAGTCGCCTGACGCCGGTCGTCCTTTTCAGGTGTTTGGGAAAAGACGCGAAATTCTTTTCGCCTGCGGTGACTTCGCGCCATAAGTCCACCGATTGAAGTTGCTCCTCGCTCAGGATGTTGGCATACAGCCCGTCGTCGATGTCGTGAGCGAGGTAGGCGATGTCGTCCGCGGCCAGGGTCGCCGCCACCTCGAGGAGCGGCGCGCCTAAAGCGGAGAATTCCGGACAGCCGGCAGCCACGCACGGCCCGCCGTGGCGGACAAACGCCTCCCGCACCTCATAGGTGAGGTTAAGCCCGTCGAACTGGACATAGCGCGATTCAAGCAGATCGACGATGCGCAGGCCCTGGGCGTTATGGTTGAATCCGCCCTGCCCCTGCATCAGGGAATCGAGAACCCGCTCGCCCGCGTGTCCGAACGGGGTGTGGCCGAGGTCGTGGCTCAACGCCACCGCCTCGGCCAGGTCCTCGTTCAGGCGGAGCGCCCGCGCTATCGACCGGGCGATTTGCGAAACTTCGAGGGTATGGGTGAGCCGGGTGCGGTAGTTGTCCCCTTCCCCGTTCACAAACACCTGGGTCTTGTATTCGAGCCGGCGGAAGTGGGCGGAGTGGACGACCCGGTCCCTGTCCCGCTGGAACGGATTCCGGTAGGGATGCTCTTCCTCACGATGCCGCCTGCCCTGCGACCGTTCGGCGCGCATGGCGGCGGGAATCATGCCGTCCTGAAGGGGCGTTAGCGGATCGCTCATGGATTTCGTCTGCCCGGCAGACCAATCGTCCCAGGAACTTAAAGCCTGCTCTGCTCTTCCGCCTCTTTTTGCAGCTTCCACTGCAGGGTGGAATCGCGTTCAATCACCTTGTCGGCCATGCGGCGGCGATAGGTCTTGAGCATTTCGGTCAGGGTCGGATCGGTGATGGCCAAAATGCTGATAGCATAGAGGGCGGCGTTTTCGGGGCCCCCGGAGTTGGACGACATCGTGGCGACGGGAATGCCGCCAGGCATCTGAGCGATGGACAGGAGGCTGTCGAGGCCGCCCAGGCCGAGAAGCTGAATCGGAATACCGATGACGGGAAGAACGGTATAGGCGGCAATGACGCCGGGGAGGTGCGCCGCGCCGCCGGCGGCGGCGATAATGACCTTGATGCCGTTCGCTTCGGCGTTTTTGGCATAGTCGGCGACGACATCGGGGGTGCGGTGGGCCGACATGACCCGTATATCGTATTGGATGCCGAATTCCTTGAACACAGCCATGGCGCTGTCGAGTTTGGGATAATCGGAATAGCTGCCCATAATCAGTGCGACTTGCGGTCTTGTCACCGTTTTCCTCCTGCCAGAACATGATGGATGCGGGTACGAGTGGCCATACCCATTGTTTATGGGGCGAGCCGGTTGTCAACGATGATTCAAGCTTCCCCCGGATTGGACTATACATATACTGGGTCTGGCTTCAACCCGGGACAGTGTTCAGCGTGAAAAATATGGAGGCTGCATGGTGATCGATTTCGCCGATTTTGAAAAAGTGGATATGAGGGTAGGCAGGATACTCACGGTGGAGGACGCGTTGTCCCGCAAGCCGACCTACCGGTTTACCGTTGATTTCGGGCCGGAAATCGGCATCAAGGTTTCCTGCGCCGCCCTCCGCAATTATCCGAAGGAGGCGTTAGTCAACCGACTGGTGATTGCGGTGGTGAACTTTCCGCCCAAAAAGATGGGACCGGAAAAATCCGAGGTCCTCATCCTCGGCGTTCCGACGCTGGACGGCGAGGGGGTGATTCATCTCCAGCCGCAGCAGGAAGCGGCGGTGGGGTCGCGGGTGTTTTGACGGCAGGAATTCAGGGGGACAAAAAAACAGCAGGGACGCGTTGCGTCCCTGCGCTCCTTCTCCACCACTTAGCGGCGAAAATAAAGCCGCCTCCACTTCTCCTCGGCTTTGCACTCAGTTCGAATGTATAATCGTACCGCGATACTCGCCGACGTCAATCCAAAAAACCCGGTAGTTTATCTCGAAACCGCCCGGAATGCCGGCGCCATAGCATATGGTAAACCACCCTGACATCCCCCCCACAGGGCCGCCCAAAAACGAGCGCCCCACCCGACCTGACGGCCGGGTGAGGCGTTCCGATATCCATCGGCTTCCCATTATTTGCGGAAAAGCCCCGGCGTCTCCCTCGTTACTTGCCCTTCTGTGCCTTCAACTGCGCCATAACCACGTCCTTGAAATACTTGTCAACGATCAACGGGTCATTTGTATGGTCGAAAATGTCGAGAGCGGTGTGGGACAGCTCCTCCTCCTCCGCCTGCTCAAGCAGAAGCTGGCGCAGCCAGTGGCCGGTTATGTAGTCGTGCGTCTCTTCGGTGACGGCCTTGATATTATTAATGGAACGGGTGGTCTCGATCTCGCGGATAAGCACCTCGTCGTGCGGGTCCTTGGTCGTCAGTTCCTTTTTGCCTTTATAAATGTCGATATAGTGGGCGTCTGTGCCGGGGATGGAGAAAAGGAAATCTGCCTGGGTGAGGTAGTCGATAATCCACTGCGCGTGGTCGTGCTCCTCCCGGGCGCGGTGATAGAAGTACTCGGCCTGGCCGAACAGGCTCTGGATGTCGCACCAGATGCCGAAATTGTAATAGAGGTACTGGTTGTTCAGTTCCAGCCCGATCTGCTGGATCAGGAGGTCGGCGACGTCCTTGGCCAGGTAGCTTTCCTTGCGCACCTTGGAAATCGGCGCAAGGCGGTCGCGCTCCTTTTCGTAATCGTTGGTCGGTTCTGCGGCTTGACCGATACTGACGTTCGGTTCTTCGGCGGCTGGGAGGTTGTCGGTGCGGCCGGCGGTGGATTCCTTCATCTCAGCCTTGTCGTTTTTGCAACTCTTGTTGTCTGCCATGGCAAGTTCCCTTTCCACGTGGGGTCCCCAACCCAAAAGGGCATGGCAATAACAGCCATGCGCGTTTATAATAGCATATATTAACACATAACGATGAGAAAGTAAAGGAATTGGTTAACAAAAAAGATGCCTCGCCTCTCGCGCGCCGCCCGCCTTGACCGGCGGCGGCAACGCGGGTATAAGGGCTGATAGCTTCAGAGGCGAGAGGAGAGCGATGAAACCGTCCGGCCGGATCAGTTACCTTATTATGGCGCTGTTCCTGATTTTTCTCGTCGTGTCGCAATTGCCGTCCTATCAGGCCTCGCCCACCGAGAGTACCGTACCCGGTTCACCGACAGCCGGAGCTACGACCACACCCTCTTATGCGGGCGATTTCACGGTCGCCGACGTTACCGTCATCGACATCGAAACGGGGAAAGCCGTATACCTGGGCGTTGTCAACCTCCGCCCTGTCCTGGAGCGCATTGCGGCAGGAGTCAAACATTCCCACCGGAACGACGGCGAGGTGTTCCGCAACGCCGGGGGACTCCTGCCGCGCCGCCCTTCCGGCTATTACCGTGAATATGTCGTGCCGACCCGCGGCATCGCCGGACCCGGCCTGCAACGGCTGGTCCTTGGCGCCGAAGGGGAGGTATACTATACCTTTGATCATTACGACACCTTTATCCGCGTCGACGGAGACTAGGCATGTTTCATTACTACACGCCGCCGGCCGATTTCAGCCTGGAAAAGGACGCCCACATCGCGACCCTCGCGATCGGTGAAGAGAGCGTCCCGGCCCTGTTGACCGACATCGGCGCGGTGCTGCACTTCCCACCCCACGCAGGCAGGAATTTCGACGCCTTTTGGGACTGTATCCGCGATCTCCGTCCCCCACGGTACAAAATCATCCTCGTCCACCAGGATTTGCCGAACCTCCCGGAGAACGATCTAGCCACCTACCTGACGCTTCTGCGCGACGCTGTCGACTATTGGCGCAGCCATGACGACGAACACCGGCTCGAAGTCTGGTTTCCCGAACGGGACGCGCCCCGAATAAAGGCCGCCCTTGCCGCCGCGCCGCCGGAATAACCGTGCCCGCCGCGGGCGAATCCTTCACAGCCTCTTCATAGCCTCTTCACACACCCTTCACCACCGCTTCGCGCGAAGCGTTGGTTTCTCGCCGCCATTTCGACTCCATCACAGGGATGCCGGCAGCGCACGATAAACCGAATGGCATCGGCATCCACGCCGATGGCAGAAATAATTGGTTCATTGCTCGAATTACATCCATTTACCAACAGGGTTGGTAAAACAGCCGGCAAGATTAGTTGTACCAGCATAATCCTCTTGCACTCCTTTGGATAACGAGATACAGTAGGATAAACGCTGGAGCAAGAAGGAATGGTTTTACCGCAGGAGATTGTATGCAAAGCGGTGTCAAGCCGGTGATACTGGCGATTGACGACGACGTCGTTATTCTTAACACCGTTGTGTCGACGTTACGGTCGGAGTATTCCGTGCGGCCGTTCACCAGTGGCGATACGGCCCTGCGCTTTCTGTCGACACAGTCGGCCGACCTTATCCTGCTTGATTGCCAGATGCCGGGCAAGTCGGGGTTCGACGTGCTCCAATACCTTGTCCACTCGCCGATGCACAGTCATATCCCGGTCATCTTCATCACCGGCTCGACCGACGGCGAAAGCGAGGCAAAGGCGCTTGAAGTGGGGGCAATGGACTACCTCCACAAACCGGTCCGACCGCGCGCCCTCATCACCCGCGTCAAACTCCAACTTGAACTCCAGAGCCACCGCCGCCACCTCGAGGCGCTGGTGGAAGAAAAAACCCGCTCGCTCAACGACGCCTACAACAAGCTGAAGCTGCGTGAAGACATCACCCTCGGCCTGCTTGCCCGCGCCACCGATCTCCGGGACGGCGACACCGGCCAGCACATCGCCCGCACCACCGAAATAGTGCGCATCATCGCCCTCGACCTGGTCGCCCATCCGAGGCCGGGCTACACCCTCACCAGGCACCAGGCCGAGGAGATCATCAAATCGGCCAAGCTGCACGATCTCGGCAAAATCGCCACCCCCGACCATATCCTCCTCAAACCCGAGCGGTTGACGGAAGAGGAATACCGTGTCATCAAGGAGCACACCGTTCGGGGCGAACAGCTCCTTACCGACTTTATCAGCGAGACGGACGACTCGTTCCTGAAGACCGCCCGCGACATCGCTCACTCGCACCACGAACGCTGGGACGGACGCGGCTATCCCCTGCACCTTGCGGGCGAAGAGATACCCCCTCTCGGCCCGCATCGTCGCCATAGCGGATGTCTACGACGCTCTCAGTTCGGTCCGGCCCTACAAGGATGCCTTCAGTCACGAAGAGTCGGCCAGGATGATTCTCGAAGAGCGCGGCCGCCATTTCGACCCCTATCTGGTGTCTGTCTTTGAGCGCCACCTGGACGAGATCGCCGCCATGAGCGGCCGTGCGGCCCATCATCCGGTTGGAGAACCCGGATGACCGACGCCGCGCCAATGGACGAACAGGAATCCGATCCGCAAACGGTCGAAAGCCTCGCGAAGGAATTGGAACGCGCCCGGGAGGAAATAACGCAACTGCGCCGCACCCTTAATCGCAAGGAACGGTCGAACCAGCTCCTGGCCAAACTGAACGAGCACGCCGAACGGCTGCGCCAGGCGAACGAGGAGGATAAGCGCCTCCAATATCTCTACAACGACCTGCTCCTGAAGAATTCGCCGAACACGGTCCTGCTTTTCAACGAAAACCTCCAGTACGTCCTCGGGAGCGAGAATTACTCGCCCCTGGTCGGGCGCAATCGGGGCACTCTGCTGAACCAGCCGCTGGAAAAGGTGTTTTCCGACCGGGTCGACCCGAGCTGGATCTTCAAGATTCACAGCCAGGCGCGCCAGGTTCTCGACCACCAGGACACCTGGCGCTACAACGACACGATTCCGATGAAGGGGTCGGACCCCCTGAACGTGCAGATCTCCGTCTCGCCCATCGTCGAGGCGAGCGGCGTCACCCGGGGGGGGCGATCCTTTCCATCACCGACGTGTCGGAACTGGCCGAAGCCCAGCGCCGCGCCGAAGAGGCGGCCAGGACCAAGTCCGACTTCCTCGCCAACATGTCGCACGAAATCCGCACCCCGATGAACGCGATCGTCGGCATTTCGGAAATCCTCCTCCATGACGACTCGCTCCGGGACATCCACAGGAAATACGTCCACGACATCAAAATGTCGGCCGACTCGCTCCTGACCATCATCAACGACATCCTGGACATTTCCAAACTGGAGGCGGGCAGGCTGCTCCTCTCCCCCACCACGTTCGATTTCCGCCAGTTCATGGACAACGTCTGTTCCCTGGTCCGCTACCTCGCCGCCGAGAAGGCGCTGTCCTTTGCCTTTGAAATCGATGGCCGGATGCCGGACTGCATCATAGCCGATGACGTGCGCTTGCGGCAGGTGTTGGTAAATATCCTCGGGAACGCGGTCAAATTCACGGCCGACGGCGAAGTGTCGTTGCGGCTCACCGTCAGCGAAAACGAACTGCGCTTCGACATTTCCGACACCGGCATCGGCATCAGACGGGAGGACATGGGCCTCTTGTTCCAGCCGTTCAGGCAGATAGACACCACCCGCGACCGCACGGTCAAGGGCACCGGGCTGGGCCTGTCGATCAGTAAAAACATCGTGGAACTGATGGGCGGCAGCATTTCAGCCGAGAGTGAGCCCGGGCGCGGGAGCGTGTTTACGGTCGTGGTGCCGAAGCGGGAGGCAAGCCTCGACGACCTGCCCGATGAAGAGGAGACGGGAGACATTTTCTTCGACGACCCGGTCCATGTTCTGATCGTGAACGACAACGAGATCAATCTTTTCCGTCGCGGTGGGGTTGCTGCAGACCTTGTTCAACATCCACAGCGACGAGGCGACATCGGGCCGCGAGGCCGTTGTGAAAGCGTCGGAAAACGAATACGACATCATCTTCATGGATCACATGATGCCGGACATGGACGGGGTCGAGACAACCGCCCGCATCCGCGCCATGGGCGGCTGGCGTGCGACCGTCCCCATCATCGCCCTCACCGCCAACGCGGTCGAGGGGGCGAAGGAAATGCTTCTTTCGTCCAATATGGACGACTTTCTCGCCAAACCGCTGCAAAAGGCGGAACTAAACCGTATCCTCAGAAAATGGGTGCCGAAGCACTACCGCATCGAGGCGCTCCCCGCCGTGCGCGAGCCGGAGATCGCCGACGTCAAGGTGGAATACTCCGGCCTGCTCGGCCGGGTGGCGGAGGCGCTGCCCGAGATCAACGTGGAAGAGGGGCTCGAATCGGCGGCGGGCAAACAGAGCATTTACGAGCGTTCGCTCCGGCTCCTGGCGGGAAAGATTCCCGATTTTGCCGAACGGCTGGAGACTCTGCTCCGCGACAGCAGGGTGTCGGAAATCGCCATCCATGTGCATGGCATGAAGAGTTCGCTGGCAAGCGTCGGCGCGGCGCCGTTGTCGCGGCAGGCAAAGGATCTCGAGCACGCCGCCATCAACGACGATCTCACCTTCTGCAGAGACTACCTTCCGCAGTTCATCATGCAACTGCGGGAACTCGGCAGCAAGCTGGACCGCATCCTGGACAGCGACTACGACGCGCAGATAGCGGCGGAAAAGGGCGATCCCGACAAGCTTCTGGCCGATCTCAAGCATCTCTACAGCGCGCTCGAGGCCCACGACGCCGAAACCATCGCCGCCGTCATGGCGCCGCTGCAGCACCTTGACTTCGGGCCAGGCATCAATCCGCTGCTGGTTATTCTGAAGGGCAAGGTCGACACGTTCGACTACGACGGAGCCAAAACATTTCTGGCCTTCCATTTCCCCGAGGTGCCGTAGACCCTACCGGCGCAACAACTCCGATATCGCCGCCGCCATTTCCCCGATCGGGACCAGCCGCTCGGCCGCGCCGTTTTTATACGCTTCCTTCGGCATGCCGAACACGACCGACGTCGCCTCGTCCTGGGCAAGGCAGCGGGCTCCGTGGTCGCGCATCGCCTTGAGGCCCACCGAGCCGTCCGCGCCCATACCGGTCAGGATAACGCCAATCGCCTTCGCACCCACCTCTTCCGCCGCCGACTTCATGGCGATGTCGACGGACGGCACGTGGCCGTGGTAGTTCGGGTCTTCGTAGACAGTGACGGAGTAGCCCATGCGCGGGTCGCGGCGAATTTTGATATGCTTGCCGCCCGGAGCCACTAGGACGCGCCCGTTGATGATCTGGTCGCCGTCCTCCGCTTCCTTGACCTTCATGGCGGTTTCGGAATCGAGGCGGTTTGCGAACAGGCGGGTAAAACCGCCCGGCATGTGCTGGATGACGACGATGCCGGGGGTGCGTTCGGGAAAGCGGGTGATGATTTCCCGAACCGCTTCTGTTCCGCCGGTGGAGGCACCGATCAGGATGACCCGGCTGCTCGGTTCGGCGGTGCGGATCATCTCCTCTTTTTTAAGTTCAGCCGTCTCCCGAGCGGTCTTCTTCTCGACCGTCGTTTCGTGCTTGTAGCGGAGGAGCTTTGCGCCGGCGGCGATCTTGATTTTCAGAGTCAATTCGCTCATCAGGAGTTCCATCCCCCGGGCGAGGTCCGCCTTCGGTTTGGCGACAAAGTCAACCGCCCCCAGGGCGAGGGCGTCGAGGGTGAGTTGCTTGCCTTTTTCCGTCAGGGCGCTGACCATCACGACCGGGAGGGGGTATTGGGGCATGAGGCGGCGGAGGAATTCGAGGCCGTTCATGCGCGGCATCTCGACATCCAGGGTCATGACGTCCGGCCTCAGGATGGGAATTTTCTCGCCCGCTTCGAAGGGATCGGCCGCCGTCCCGACCACCTCCAGCTCGGGATCGCGGGAAAGACCGACCGAAAGAATGTCCCGCACCAGTGCGGAATCGTCGACAATCAAAACGCGAATCTTGTTGGCCATTGGCACCCTTCCCTCCCGTCCTATACCCATATCCCTCTTATATACGGAAAACGGGCGGACAATGCAGCAGGAAAACGGGCAAAACCGGATTAATCCGCTCGTTTATATACAGCGGGTGCGACATAGTCGTACCCCTGGTGGGAACCGACCAGCGATTCGGAATGACCGATAAACAGGTAGCCGCCTGGCACGAGCCAGTCGCGCAGGCGGATCAGGAGTCCGGTGCGGATGGCGCGGGTAAAGTAGATCATGACGTTACGGCAAAAGATGATATCGAATTTTTTCCTGAAGGGATACGCGTCGTTCACTAGGTTGAGCCGCCGAAAGGTGACTTCACTCCGCAACTCGGGTTTGACCTCGTAGGCGTCGGCGTCGACGCGGGTAAAGTAGGCGTTGACGACGTCCTTGGGGACAGGCGTCATGCGGGCGTCGTTGTAGCGTCCAGCCTTGCCGGTGGCGAGGGCTTCGGCGGAGATGTCGGTGGCCAGGACCCCCGCCCGCCAGTTGGGGTAATCCATGCCAAAGTAGCGTAACAAGGTAAAGAGAACGGTATACGCCTCCTCGCCGGTCGCGGCGGCGGCGCACCAGATGCGGAGGTCGCGATCGCCCGCCTTGGTCTTTTGCGCGACAATTTCGGGCAAAACCGTCTCCCGCAGCATGGCGAAGTGGGCGTCCTCCCGGTAGAACGCGGTGTGGTTGGTGGAGATGCGGTTGGCCAGTTCCGAAAGGAGAACGCCGGTCTTGTCGGCGTGGATGGCGTCCAGGCATTCTCGGTGGTTGGCGAAGCCGTACTTTTCCATCATGGGGTGCATGCGCCCGGTGACGAGGGTGATTTTGTTTTCACCCACCTTGATGCCGAAGTGTCGGCGGATCAGTTCTGACAACTCCTCGAACTCCGGCATCGGAATGTTCTGGATATTCATCCCGGCGAGAAGGTCGGGGTTGATCATGACGACGGTGTCGCGCACCGGGCGCGGCGGGCGGCTGCCCCGGAATGAAGCGCTGGTCGGGCGCTCGCCTGCGGTATTGTCGGTTGAATCGTTCATTGCTGTTCCAGTTTTAGCGCGGGGCAATCAGGCCCACGTAGTGGCTTCGGTCATGCACGACGGAGGAGGATACCACGCATTGTCGTCGAAATCGTCCACCTTGGCCAGGATACTTTCACCGGTTCCGGTGTAAAACACCAACTTGCGGGCAAAACGACCGCCCACGTCGGAGCCGGCGATCCGCACGCCCAATTTGCCCAATATCTCATATCCTGTGCGCAAATTGTGCGAACCCCTCAAACTGGAATACCCTGCAGCGGCGGGGTTGTCGGCCCCGCCGTAGAGGTAGGTTTCAAGATGGCGCGGGTCCGAGCCCGCGTCAGTGAACATCCGAATCAGCCCGACCAGCGCCGGCGCGGCAAAGTCCGGCGTGGACAGCCCGTCGACCCGGAGAGGGTGGGAATAATGGCCCACGCCGCCCATGCACTGCCGCCGATCATACACCGTGACCGCAACGCCGCTGGAGACGACGGTGCAAAGGCGCGTCGGCTGTGTCGGCAGGCAGAGAAAACCCGGACGCAGCAGCAGGGTTCGTGTGACAGGCAGGGTCATTTGGTCAAAATCTCCACGGTTCGGCAACCGTGGGATTATACCCATGCCGGAAAATGTTTTCAACCTTTGTCGGAAAAACAGCCAGCCACGGCGACGGTCTGCGCAAACGGCCGTTTCCGGAACGGCTTGGGGGCGGCGGTGCGCGGCGTGGACGGATTGGCCGGAGCGTCTTCCGGCGGCCGGGCGGGCGCGTCGTCTCCCGGCAGGAAGGTCCACCCCGCCGGCAACCGATTCCGGAAAGAACGGTATTGCTCGGGCAGGAAGACGGAGAAGGCGATGATCGCGAGGGCGATAATGGCTGCCGCCAGGGCGAGGAAAACCAGCCACCGCCCCGCCCTGCCTGCGGCGGGCGACGGGCGCTCGGACTCCGGGACGTCCTCGTGCGGTGCGGCCTGTGCCGCGGCGGTGACTGTCCTGGCTTCTTCCCGAAGCCGGCCGAGCAGTTCGCCGGCAAGGACTTCGAGGTCGGAGGAGGGCGACATCGTCAGGACCTCCTCTACCGCCGCGATGGCTTCGTCGCGGTTGCCCATATTGGAAAGCGCCTCGGCCGTATAATACCGCGCCTCGGCGTCCACAGCATCGTCCGGGATGTTCGCCAGTTGGGCATAGGCCCTGGCGTCGTCGCCCTTGGCGATAAGGCATCGGGCGACGGCGACGGTGGCGGCGGTGAGGGACGGATTTTCCTGGGCCGCCTCCTGGGCCAGATTCAGGGCCAAGTCGAAGCGGTTCCGCTCCAGGAGGAAGAGGGCCTGGTGGATCTTTTTCGGCGTTTCCGACGCCCCGGCGAAGTCGATGGCGTCAACGCGAAAATAGCCCGAATCGCCGGCGTTGCCCAATTCCAGGCCAAGCCGTTTCGCCTCGCTGCGGCTGACCGGCTCGCCCCAGACGACCTCCACCTCCACCGTCGCGTCAGGACTGGAGCCGCCCGCTTCGAGGGCGTCGTCGTCCGCCATGCGTTCCCTTCCTCTTCTCTGCGGTGCGTCCCGGATTTATACCGGGTCGCCAGCCTCGAAACCAAGATCGTCGATGGCTTCCTTGACTGTCGCCACGTCCACCCCTTGCCCTTCGATTACCGCCTGCCCCTTCTGCAGATCCACGTCCACCGACGAGACGCCGGGCAGGGACGCAAGCTTGCCCTTGACCGCGTTGACGCAGTTCTGGCAGTGCATACCGGCGACGGGAATGGTCATGCTGGCCATGTGTTCTCCTTTTCTGGATAGGTCGACTCCGCGTGCCGCGTGCATTGTAGCAGCAGGCGCGGCCAAACACCAGCCCCAATCCGCTCCAACCGCAGCGGCGGCATCTGTTTCGCCACAGCGCTGATCGAGCGAAAAGGCGATGGGGCAAGCATTTCCGTATGGCGTCGCCAGGCCATAATGGATATCATAGGAGGTGATGCCGCAGCGTCGCGGCATCCGCATTCTTGTGGACTCTGGACGGGAATCCCGTCCCGGCCACGTTGCGGAACGCAAGGATACCGCCATGGCGACCGAAGCAAGCGAAAACATTGCCGCCCAGAGCCACAACCAGCAACTGGTTGAGGAAAACCGCCGCCTGGTCCAGCGCTGCCTCGAACTGGAAGCCGCGTCGCGCCGCCAGTTGGAAAAGCTCCAGGCCGCCAACGCCGTCCTCTCGCGGGGCGAGGCGGATCTTCGCATCCTGCTTGAAAACGCCGCCATCGGCTTTGCCCTGACCGACCTCGGCCTGCGCATCGCCACAGCCAACAAGACCTTCGCCAACATGATCGGCTATTCACAAGCCGAAATGCCTGGCGTCAATTTCGCCAATTTCGTCTATGTCGGCAAGCTTCCCGCCTTTACCCGGCTCACCAACCACCCCGCCGCCGGCGAGGCGGTCATCGAACTCGTCGCGCGGGACGGCGCATTAATCCCCTGCCGCATCGCCGTCAGCCATTGGCTCGACGAAAACGGCGCGCCGCAGGGCCATTTCCTCCTCGTTTACGACGCGGGACCGGAACTCATCGCCGCCGGCAGGCTGAAGGAAATGGAACAATCGCTGGCCGAACTCGAGAAGTCCCGCACGCTGTTTCTGGAAGTTGTTTCACGCGAACTTCGCACCCCGGCCAGCGGCGTCGTCGGCATGGCGCGCATGCTTATGGACGCGGGACTGGACGAGCGCCAGGCCGAACTCGCCGGCGTCATTCACTCCTCCGCCGCATCGCTGGTGCGACTCGTGGACGATCTCGTCGACGCGGCCAACCTGGACAACGGCCCCACCCGGGCCAACGCCGTCGCCGTGGACGTGGGCGCGCTGGTGGGCGGCGTCGCCAACCTGTTCAGCGTCCGGGTCGAGGAGAAGGGGCTGGAGATGCGCGTCCACGTCGCCTCCAATGTCCCGCCCCTCATCATGGCGGACCCGCACCTGCTCCGCCGCGTCCTGGTGCACCTGGTCGACAACAGCGTCAAATTCACCGAGCGCGGCCACGTATCGATCACGGTCGAAGTCATCGCCTCGCGGCTCCGTTTCATGGTCTCCGATACCGGCCCGGGCGTGCCGCCGGATCTGGAAGAGCAGTTATTCCAGGCCGGCCTGACCGCCGACAGCCCCGAGTCGCGCCGCTTCGGCGGCATCGGCGTCGGCCTGGCCATCTGCCGCCGCCTCGTCCACGCCATGGGCGGTAAAATATCCTACGAATCCGAGACCGGGCGCGGCAGCGAATTCCACTTTTCCATCCCGCTCCTGCCCGCCGCGCCGGGAACGCTGCCGGGAAAACTCGAACCGCCGGCCGAAGCCATGCGCCTGCCGCCGATGGACATCCTCCTAGCCGACGCCAACCCGCTGTCGAGCCGGGTGGCGCAGGCGTATCTGCGGTTCGACGGCCACCGCCTCACCACCACCGACAACGGCGTGGATGCGGCCGAGCGCTGCCGGACCTGCCGCTTCGACCTGGTCGTCCTCGACCTCAACCTCCCGAAGCTGGACGGCATGCAGACCCTCAGGCTTATCCGCGAGGATGAAAAAAGCTCCGGCCGCCGCACCCCGGTCATCTTTATCGCCTCGTCCGGACAGATGCGGGACGAAAGTTACTACCGCCGCGCCGGCGCCGACGGCGTCGTGAAAAAACCAATCCAACCCGTCGAATTGATGGAAGCGGCGGCGGCGGCCACCAACGTGCGGCCGTCGTCCATCACCAGGCGAAAGATTTTGCGCCAGTACGACGCGTCCGGCGGCGGCAGTTCGATTCGTCGCATCGACGGCAACCATCTCGTCAACCTGCGCCAGATCATGCCTGAGGACCAGTTCCACGGGGTACTGCGCTTCTTTATGGAAGACGCGGTGCCGGGACTGGTCGAACTGCAGACGCTGGCGGAACGGGACCGCCCCGACCACCAGCGTATCGCCCTCGCCGCCAACAAGGCGCGCGGCCTTGCCGGGTACCTCGGCTTTACCGCCCTGGCGGCGCTTTTAAAACAAGTTGAGCACGCCGGCCGCACCGACGCCGAGCAGAGGGAATTGGTCCGCCTCGCCGGCGAACTGCCCCTCGTCACCGACGACACCCTGGAGGAATTGAAGCGCATCGTCCCCGACGCCTTCGCCACCATGTCCGACATGCGCGGCCCCATTATCGAAGAACCGGAAGCCACCGACTGACACTACAGTATGAGTTCGAATAACCGTAAAGGACACTATCAATGCTGGACATGCGTTTACTGAAAGACAACCCCGATTTCCTCCGGGAAGCCTGCCAACTCAAGGGCGTCGCCGTCGACGTCGACCGAGCCGTCGCCCTCGACGCCCGCCGCCGCGAAATCCTGCTGGAAAAGGAATCGCTGCAGAGCGAACGCAACCGCGTCTCCAAGGACATCGCCGCCGCCAAGAAAGCCGGCAGCGACACCGCGCCGGCGCAGGAAGAAATGAAAAAGGTCGGCGAACGCATCGGCATCCTCGAAGCCGAGGAACGCGACATCGCCGTCGAACTCCGCGACCTTATGCTCGCCATCCCCAATCATCCGTCGCCCGACTCGCCCGTCGGCGGCGAGGAAGCCAATGATGAAATCGCCGCGTGGGGCGAAAAGCCGAGCTTTTCCTTTACCCCGCGTCCGCATTGGGAAATCTGCGAAGAATTGGGCATGATCGATCTCAAGCGCGGCGTCAAGATCGCGGGTTCCGGCTTTATTCTCTACCGCGGCCTCGGCGCGCGGCTAGAACGGGCGCTGTACAATTACTTCCTCGACTTTCATACGACCCGGCACGGCTATACCGAATGGTTCCCGCCCTTCCTCGTCAACCGGGACAGCATGATCGGCACCGGCCAGTTGCCGAAGCTGGAAGACGACATGTACCACTGCGACAAGGATGACGATCTCTTCCTCATCCCCACCGCCGAGGTGCCGATCACGAATATCCACCGGGACGAAATCCTCCCGCTGGCCGACCTGCCCCTCAAGTACTGCGCCTATTCGGCCTGTTTCCGCCGTGAAGCCGGCGCGGCCGGAAAAGACACCCGTGGCCTCCTGCGCGTCCACCAGTTCAACAAGGTCGAATTGGTGCGGGTGTGCAAGGCGGACGAAAGTTACGAACAGTTGGAACTGCTCCGGAAGGACGTCGAGGACATTCTCCAGTCCCTGAACCTGCACTACCGCGTCCTCAACCTGGCGACCCGGGACATGTCCTTCGCCGCCGCCAAGTGCTACGACTTCGAGGTCTGGTCGGCCGGCGTCGGCAAGTACCTCGAGGCCAGTTCCTGCTCGAATTTCTGCGACTACCAAGCGCGCCGCGCCAATGTCCGCTACAAGGACGAAAACAAAAAGACGCAGGTGGCCCACACCCTGAATGCCAGCGGCGTGGCCCTGCCCCGCACCGTGGTCGCGATTATCGAAAACAACCAG
The DNA here is from genome assembly GCA_021203245.1 of Planctomycetaceae bacterium. Classification (GTDB taxonomy): domain Bacteria; phylum Planctomycetota; class SZUA-567; order SZUA-567; family SZUA-567; genus JAJBSZ01. The sequence goes on along the minus strand of JAJQBO010000129.1, from coordinate 29,603 downwards.
CGCGAGGACGGCTCTGTCGCCATCCCCGAGGCGCTGCAGCCGTACATGGGGGGGATGAAGGAATTACGCAAAGCGTAACCGCCTTTATTTGACTCCAGACAAGAAAGACACGATTTTGAACAACCATGACAGATACGAAAAAGTGTTGCGGACCTTCCTGGCCAGCCCCGAATACCGGCCGATGCGGTCCCGCGACATGGCGCACCTCCTGAACATCCCGAAAAAGGAGTTCCACGAATTCCGGGGCGTGCTGGAGGAACTGCGCCAGGAAGGCCTGGTTCGCCGCGGCCGCGACGCCCGCTGGCGTCCCGCCGCCAAGGAGACGGAAGTCGTCGGCGACATCGACATCGCCATGGCCGGCCACGCCTTCGTCATCCCGCCGAACCCGGAAGACCCCGACGTCTTTATCCCGCCCGATTCGCTCCTCGACGCCTTCGACGGCGATACCGTCAGGGTGATGGTCACCGAATCCGAGCGCCGGGGCGAACGGCGCATGTCCGGCCGGGTGGTGGAAGTGGTCAAGCGCGCCCGCACCCGCATCGTCGGCAAGGTCCAGAAAAACGGCCGCGCCGTTGTCGAAGACCCGCGCAACCACTACGAATTCACGATTCAGTTTTCGCCCGACGCGCCGGCCAAGTCGGCGGCCCAGGCGGCCAAATCCCAGCGCCGCCGCCGCAACGCGGAAAAGGCCGGCCTTAACCCCGGTAAGGCCTCGTCCGTCCGCCTGACCGTCAACGATTCGGTCCCCATGCCGCCTCCCGGCCAGAAGGTGCTGATGGAGGTGTTGAGCTGGCCCAAATCGCCGGAAGGGCCGCGCGCCGTCATTATCGAGGTGCTGGGGCCGTCAGGCGCTCCCGACACCGAGACCGCCGCCATCCTGGCGGAAAACAACGCGCCCGGGCCGTTCCCGCCCGACGTCATCCGCGACGCCCGCCGCATCGACCGCGAGCTGACGCCGGAGGATATTGCCAGCCGGCTCGACTGTACGAATGAAATCTGCTGCACCATCGACCCGGTCGACGCCCGCGACTTCGACGACGCCCTCGGCATCCGCGAAGACGCCGATGGTAACCTCATCGTCGACGTCCATATCGCCGACGTGGCCCACTACGTCATTCCCGGTTCGGATTTGGATATCGAGGCGCGGGACCGCTCCACCAGCATCTATCTCCCCGAGCGGGTCATCCCCATGCTGCCGGAGGAGATCTCCAACGATATCTGTTCGCTCCGGCCAAACGAGGTCCGCCCCGCCAAGACGGTGCGCATCAAATACACGCCGGAAGGGGAGCGGATCGGCTATTCCATCCACCGGTCCGTCATCCGTTCGCGCCACCGTTTCACCTACGGCGATGTCCGCGACCTGGTGGAGCATCCTGCCATGGCCAAGGAGTTTCCCGACAAGGAACTCCTCGACTGCGTGTTCAAGCTGCATAGTCTTGCCATGACCCTCCGGGGCAAACGCATGTCGGGCGGTGCGATTGAATTGAACCTGAAGGAATTCCGCGTCGTCATCGATACGGACGGCCGCGCCGTCGCGATGGAGGAGGTCGAGCACGACTTTTTCCACCAGTTGGTGGAGGAGTTCATGCTTGCCGCCAACCGCTGCGTCGCCGAGTGGGCCGCGTCCAACGGCCTCCCCGCCCTGCACCGCCAGCACCCCGCGCCGAAGGAGGAGCGGGTGGAGGAATTGGCCGAATATCTGAACGCCAGCGGGTACGCCTTCAAGCCGCCCCTGACCCGCAAGAAACTGATGTCTGTCATCACCAAGGCGGCGGGCAAGCCGGAAGAGCACGCCATCAATCTGATGATCCTCAAAAGCTTCCAGCAGGCGGTTTACGGCCCCGATTCCGACGTCGGCCACTTTGCGCTGAATTTCGCGAAATACATGCACTTCACCAGTCCTATCCGCCGCTACCCAGACCTCTACCTGCACCAGATGCTGGACAAGGCGTTCGCGCTTGGTGCCGCCAAGGCCAACAAGTTGCCGAAAAAGCTCCGCAAGCTGGTGACGACCGACGACGACGTCGTTTCTCTGGGCATGCACTGTTCCAGCCGCGAGCGCCGCGCCATGCGTATCGAAGAGGCGGTCAAGGACTTCCGCCGCCTGGAACTGTTGTCAAAGGCGAAGGACAGCGATTTCGAAGCGGTGGTGACAGGCATCAAGAAATTCGGCATCTTTGTCGAGATACGCGGCTACTTCGTCGAAGGCCTTATCCCCCGCGTCGCCCTCGCGGCCAAGGGGTATTCGACCCGCGAGGAACTGCCGCCACTCGCCGCCGGCTCGAAGAAAAAGGTCAAGCGCCCGCAGCTCGCCGGCGACCCCGGCTTCCACATCGGCCAGGTCATCCGCGTCCGGGTACGGAAGGTGGATTTGGCGGCGCGGCAATGCGAGTTGGAGTTTCTTGGGGTGGAGTAATGGTGATGGCCGGCGATTAAACAACCGTGCGTGTATATCATGACGAACGAGCGGAACGGCACGCTGTACATCGGCGTGACATCCAATCTTCCCGTGCGAGTGGCCAAACACCGCGAAGGCCATTATGGCGGTTTCACCGCCGAATACAAGCTGGATTGGTTGGTTTGGTATGAGTGGCACGCAATAATGCCTGAGGCGATTTTGCGGGAAAAGCGGGTCAAAAAATGGAATCGGTTGTGGAAGCTGAAGCTTATCGAAGAGATGAATCCCGATTGGGAGGATCTCTACGATAAGCTTATTTTCTAACCAACGCCTTCGATAATAACCCGTTCCCCATCCGTTCCGTCCTCTGGATCCCCGCGTACGCGGGGATGACGGCGTAGTGATGGAACGCGCGGGACGAGAAAAAACCTCGCACCTTGAGAACCGTTCCATCGGTCCGCTCTATCAACCGCTTCTGTCTCCCCCCACTCCTTCCTGAATCCCCGTCATCCCCGCGAACGCGGGGACCCAGCGGACCTCTTAAATAAGGAACGGTGGTACATACCCGTCCACCTCACCAGAAATGTGCGCAATAAAAAACAGCCCGGCACGCCTGCCGGACTGTTTTACTCGCATCATAAAAACCGAACAATCGGAACAACTATCGCCCAATCGCCGCCTTCGCCTTCTCCACCACGAGGCGGAAGGCTTCCGGTTCGTGGATGGCGAGTTCGGAAAGGGTCTTCCGGTCCAGTTCGATCTTGGCCTTGGTCAGGCCTTCGATGAAACGGCTGTAGGAAATATCGAGAGCGCGCACGGCGGCGGAAATACGCGTAATCCACAGGCGACGGAAATCGCCCTTCCGCTTGCGACGGTCGTGCGTCGCATAGACTTCAGCCCGAATCACCGCACCCTGCGCAACCCGGCGCAATTTGCTGCGGCCGCCGACAAAACCCTTGGCCTTCTTCATCGCCGCTTTGCGCTTTTTGTGCTGCGCAACACCAGTCGTGGAACGCGCCATAACTCAACTCCTCTATATCCATCGCCGGGTCTCGGCGAACATCCGAAAATCAACCCACTGACAAAAAGTTAGATAAGACCGAGACCCAACCGGATCTGCTTCACGGCCGCGCCTTCCAAAGGACGGATCTTCGACAAGCGGCGCTTCTGGACCGGGCTCTTGCGGACGCGCTTGTGGCGGCCGCCGGCGCCCTTGGCCATCACCTTGCCGGTGCGCGTCACCCGCACCCGCTTCACCAGACTCTTGCACGGTTTCTGCTTGGGCATTCTCTCATTCCTTTCACTCATGGATGGACACCGCCGGGCGGGCCATTATGTACACTCGTCTCGGCACGGACGCGAGGCGGAATCTATTCCGCGTCGTCCTCCGTATCGTCCTCTTCTTCCTCCCCCTCCAGTGCATCAAGGGGAATAATCTTGGTAATGCGTTCGAGATCGCGCTGCGCCTTCGCCTCGGCAGCCAGACGCTCCTCTTCAGCTTTGCGCCTCCCTTCTTCCTTCTCGCGGGCGGCGAGAATCTGCTTCAGATTAGCCAGGGGGGCCAGGGTCATGGTCATCTTCTTGCCGTCCTTGCGCGGCGGCGAGTCCATTTTGGACACGTCGGACAAGGGTTTGGCGAACTGCTCGAGCAAGAGTTGTTCGCCCAGATCGGCGTGCGAGTGTTCGCGGGCGCGGAACATCATGATAAACAGCACCCGGTGTCCGCCTTCGATAAACTCCCGCGCCTTGCTGCGCTTAATGTTGACATCGTGGGCCTCGATGCAGAACGACTTGATGCGCAGTTGCTTCAGTTCCGACGCCTGGCGCTTGCGCTTCTGCTCGTGCTCGCGCTTGGCCTGCTGGTATTTGAACTTGCCGTAGTCCATGATCCGGCAGACGGGCGGTTTCGCCGTGGGGGAAATTTCCACCAAATCCAACTCCGCAGCCCGGGCACGGTCAAACGCCTCACTCAAAGGAACTACGCCCAAAGCTTCGCCGTCCTCGCCGATAAGGCGCACCTCGTCGCCGCGAATCTGCTCATTCAGCCTGAGTTCCTTCTTGTTGCCGCCGTTGGTCATCCAGTCTCCCCTGTTTTACAGACCGAGCGTTACGCGGATTCTTCTCACAGACCCGGCAACGCTTCCTTCACCCACACCCCGCCAAGCGCGGGGATTCACGTTTTTCTACTGTGCCGGACGCGGCGGCAGGCGCCGTTCGCGAATCTCCGCCACCATGTCGGACACGACCTCGTCGACCTTGCGGCTGCCGAGATCGCCCAGCAGCCGGCGGCGAACCGCCACCTCGCCGCTGGCGTGCTCCTTTTCGCCGATGACCATGACGACCGGCACCTTGGCCATTTCGCTCTCGCGAATCTTCGCGCCGATCTTGTCGCCCCGGTCGTCCAGGTCGGCGCGGATGCCGTGGGCCTGGAGTTTGGCGAGGACCTCGCGGCCATAGGGAATCGCCGCGTCGGTGACGGTGAGGATGCGCGCCTGCTGCGGCGCGAGCCAGAGCGGGAAGTCGCCCGCGAAATGCTCGACCAGCCCGCCGATGAAGCGTTCCATCGAACCAAGGACGGTGCGGTGCAGCATCACCACCTTGTGGCGTTCGTTGTCCTTGCCGACATACTCGACGTTGAAGCGTTCCGGCAGGTTGAAATCGAGCTGCGTGGTCGGGCCCTGCCATTCGCGGCCAAGGGCGTCGACCAGCTTGATGTCGATCTTCGGACCGTAGAAGACGCCGCCGCCTTCGTCGACTTCGAAGGGCATATTACGGCGTTCCAGCACGCTCCGCAAGGCGTTTGTCGCCATGTCCCACTGTTCGTCCGTGCCGATGGCCTTGGCCGGACGGGTGGCGAGGAAAGCCTTGTACTGGTAGCCGAAGGTCTTCATCATGTGTTCCATCAGGTCGAGAACGCCGTTTATTTCGGCCTCCACCTGATCCGGGGTACAGAAGATGTGCGAGTCGTCCTGGGTAAAGCCGCGCACGCGCAGTATGCCGTGCAGGGTGCCGGACGGCTCGTAGCGGTAGACCGTGCCCAATTCGCACCAGCGGAACGGCAGCTCGCGGTAGGAGTGGACGTTCTGGTTGTAAATCAGGATGTGACCGGGGCAGTTCATGGGCTTGACGCGGTAGGGACTGCCGTCGATGTCCATGGGGCTGTACATCATGTCGCCGTAGTTTTCGAGGTGGCCGGAGCGCTTGTAGATTTCCTCCGACGCGATGTGCGGCGTATAGAGAATCTGGTAGCCGCGCTTGAGGTGCTCTTCCTTCCAGAAGGCCTCGACCTCGTGACGGATAATGGAACCGTTCGGGTGCCAGAGAATCAGGCCGGGGCCAACCTCGGGCTGGGTCGAGAACAGGTCCATCTGCTTGCCAATGACGCGGTGATCGCGGCGCTTCGCTTCCTCGAGCTTTGTCAAGTGGGCCTTGAGTTCGTCCTGGGTCGGGAAGGCAGTGGCGTAGACGCGAGTCAATTGCTTCTGGTTGGCGTCGCCGTGCCAGTACGCGCCGGCCAGGCTCATGACCTTGACCGCCCCGACTTTCCCTGTCGACGGCACGTGCGGGCCGCGGCACAGGTCGGCGAAATCGCCCTGCTCGTAGAACGAGATAACGTCGCCGTCGGCACGCTCGATATTGTCGAGTTTGTACTCGTCGTTTGCGTACTTGGCCTTGGCTTCGTCGCGGGTCAGTTCATTTCGGACAAACGGCCGGTTGGCCTTGATGATCTTCTGCATCGCCTTTTCGATCTTCGGCAGATCGTCGGCGGTGATGACAGTCGGGGAATCGACGTCGTAATAGAACCCGTCCTCGACCGCCGGGCCGTAGGCGAACTTGGTGCCGGGAAAAACCTGTTGAATCGCTTCGGCGAGGACGTGCGCGCCGGAGTGGCGGATCAGGTCCAGTCCTTCCGGAGTGTCGGCGGTGATGAAGGTGACGGCGGCATCGCGGTCGATGACGGTGGACAGGTCGGTGGCGACGCCGTCGACCGTGGCGGCCAGGGCCTTTTTGCCCAGGTCGCGGGAAATCTTGCCAGCCACGTCGCCGAGCGGGAGCGGGCTTTCGAAAGGCATTGTTTTGCCGTCAGACAGGGTTAGGGTAAACATCGCTCGCTTTCTCATGCCCCGCGCAAAAATGCGGGATACTCAGGATTCGGGAAACGCAAAAAACGAACCGGGTCGAGGACGCGGTTCGGCAGAGACGGGCAGCAGTACAAGGGTATCGCGGACGGATGCCGCTATCGGCAGACCGGAGGCGTGACACCAGGTTGTCTGCACCCTTTTCCACCGACCTTGCGTCGGCACAGGCCACACATCGCGCGGAGCGCGGGCCCGGAATATCGACCCGTGGGAAGGGAGGGCGCTCCCACCCCGGGCGGCGTCATAAACCTTGACGCACCAGCCGGTTTAAGAGGAAAACAACCGGCGGAAAAAATGGTGGGCGACACTGGGCTCGAACCAGTGACCCCCAGCTTGTCGAGCTGGTGCTCTAGCCAACTGAGCTAGTCGCCCACGTTCACGAAAAGGCGGCGGGTTGCCCCGCCGTGAGTGAGACATCATATGGAGGCGGAAAGTTTTGTCAAGGGGAAATCGAAAATTCCCCTAACTTTTTACTCCCTCGACTTCTTCGGCCTTGGGAATCGGCTTGGCGTTGCGGCATTTGGGATAAGCGGAACAGGCCAGGAACGGCCCGCGACGGCTCATCCGCACCACCATCCCGGCGCCGCACTTGTCGCACACCGCGCCCTCGACCTCGGGCAATTCGACCACGTTGCCGTCCTTGTCGAGGTGCTTGGTATTGCGGCATTCGGGATAACCGGAACAGGCGAGGAACGGCCCGCGCCGCCCCGACTTCACCACCATCGGCTTGCCGCACTTTTCGCAGTCGCGCTTAATCTCCGGCAGGCGCACGACCTGGCCGGTCTTGGAGATCGGCCGCGTCCCCTTGCACTCGGGATAGCCGGAACACGCGAGAAAGACGCCGAAGCGCGAGCGCTTCTTCGTCATCGGCTTGCCGCATTCGGGACACACCTCGCCCGCGATATCGGCGTCGTCCGGCTCGTCCTCGCCCGCTTCGCCCGGCAACTGCCGCGTCCCGGCGCAGTCGGGGTATTTCGAACAGCCGAGGAACGCGCCCCGCTGCGAATAGCGGACCATCATGTCGGCTTCGCACAGCGGGCACTTTTCCCCGTTCGGTGCGGGGACGCCCTTCAGCGGCTGGGACGATTCCATCGCCTCCTTCAGGCGCGTCTCGAACGGCTTGTAAAACCCGTCGACGAGGCTGGACCATTCGACCTGCCCCTCCTCGACCCGGTCGAGGTCCGACTCCATCTGGGCGGTGAACTTCACGTCCATGATGTCGGGGAAGTTTTCCTTCAGGATGCCGGTAACGGCCATCCCGAGCTGGGTCGCGAAGAAGCGCCGGTTCTCCTGCCTGACATACCCGCGTTCCTGAATCGTCTGGACGATGGGGGCGTAGGTCGACGGGCGGCCGATCCCTTCCTTTTCCAGTTCTCGCACCAAACTCGCTTCGGTGAAGCGCACCGGCGGCTGGGTATAGTGCTGGGTGGGGAGGATTTCCTTCAGTTCCAGTTCCTGGCCCTTGTCCAGCTTCGGCAGAATCTGCTCCTCGTCCGGCTTTTCCTTCGCCTCCGGATCGTCGGCCGCTTCCTCCTCTTTTTTCTTCTTCTTGGCTGTGGCCAACGAGACGACGGTGTGGCCGTCGAAGAGGATGCGCCTGCCCTTTGCCTCAAAGACGCCGTCGCCGGCGATTATTTTGGCGGTGGTGATGCGGTATTCGGCCGGGGCCAACTGCGAGGCGACAAAGCGCCGCCAGATGAGTTCGTAAAGGCGGTGCTGTTCGGGCGCGAGGAACGCCTGAACCCGGTCCGGCGTCAAATACACCGAGGTCGGGCGGATGGCTTCGTGGGCGTCCTGCGCGCCTTTGCGGCTCGAATAGGCGTTCGGCTTTTCGGGAAGATACGGCGGCGCGAACTCCTTCGCGATATACTCCCGCACCTCCGCAATCGCCTCGGGGGCAATGCGGGTCGAGTCGGTACGCATATAGGTAATGAGACCGGTCGACTCGCCCTCCACTTCGACGCCTTCGTAGAGCTGCTGGGCGATACGCATGGTGCGCTGCGCGCCGAGGCGGAGCAGGTTGGAGGCTGCCTGTTGCAGGGACGAGGTGATGAACGGCGGCGACGGCCTCCCTTTCACCTCGCGTTCGGTGACGTCCCCCACATGGTACGGCACGTTCGCCAGGGCGTCGGCGATGGCGGTGGCGGTGGCTTCGTCCGGCGCGGTCGGGGTCTTGGGGGCCTGTTTGTCCGAGCCGGGGAGGACGAAATCGCCCCCCTTCCAGCCCACCAGTTCGGCCTGGAACGCCTCGCCCGCGTTCTCGGTGGCGAGGGAGGCGCGGATACGCCAGTACTCGGTCGTCACGAAGGCGCGAATCTCTTCCTCGCGCTCGGCGACAAGCCGCACGGCGACGGACTGAACTCGGCCGGCGGACAACCCTTTCGTCACCTTTTTCCACAGGAACGGCGACAGCCGGTAGCCGACGATGCGGTCCAGCACCCGCCTGCCCTGTTGGGCGTTGACGAGGTCCATGTTCACCTTGGCCGGATGCTGCATGGCTTCGCGGACCGCCGACTTGGTGATGGCGTTGAAGGTGACGCGGCTGACCTGGTCGTCCGGCAACTCGAGCATTTCTTTCAGATGCCAGGCAATGGCTTCGCCTTCTCTGTCCGGGTCAGGCGCGAGATAGACGTGGGCGGCCTTGTCAGCGGCGGCGCGGAGTTCCTTGATGACCTTTTCGCGCGAGTCGATGGGGATATAATAAGGCTGATAATGGTTCTGGAAATCGATGCCGATGTCGGACCGGTCCCTCCCTTTACTGGGGATGTCGCGGACGTGGCCCATCGAGGCCTTGACGACAAAATCGCCGCCCAGAAATTTTTTGATGGTCTTGGCCTTGGCAGGCGACTCGACAATCAGCAGGTTGTCCTTGCCGGTGCGGCGGACGGTGCGTTTCTTCGGCGCGGCGTCGGCGGCCGGGGCCGAAGCGGTTTTGCCCGCCTTGGCCGTCTTGGCGGCCGGCTTTGCCGCCCTGGCTTTGGCCGGCTGATCGGCTGCGTCCTTATTGGCCGGGGCTTTTTTCCCGCGTGAAGAAGACGCGGCGGGCTTGGGCTTGGGCACGACCCGGGTGCCCTTTTCCGCCGCCGTGATGGCGCGACTCAGGGTCAGCTTGTCATGGACCATGTAGGCGAGGATATGGCGCATACGGGTAATGTCGGCCGGCTTGACCGTGTCAAACGTGACACCCAGGGATTCCTCCAGGGCGCTCCGGGAGACGCGCAGCGCCGCAAATTCCTGCAGCATACCGTCGATCTCGGCCTGACTGACTGTGTCATTGAATTGTATATCGCTTTGGGCCACCTTATCGCTCCCGCCCGACGGGCAAAAAACCGGCAAATCGTCTGTTCTGTACGATTGACATGTCGGTGGATAAAAATTATCCCGCGTCCCGGAGATTCTTATACATTATATATGGACGCCCCCTATGCGGGTCGGGATTATGGGCAATCGCACCCCCGTGTCAAGATATTTATCAATCAAAACCGGAAAAAAAGGAGGTCCCCCCGCCGGGAGACCCCCAACCCACTTCACGCTATGATTAGCGATATAAACACCTTATCGTCGATATTGCCGGGCCGGCCTCCCCGGACCTGTAGCAAACCCGGGCGCAGGGCACAACGCCGGCCGGAATCGGCATGGAACGGCGAGTAACGGCATATCGTACCCTGTCTATTTTCCGACAACGTTCTCCGGCTTGCCGGCGATAAACGCGCGCAGATTGTTGACCGCCACGTCCATGAGCCGCCGCCTGGCCTCCCCCGTCGCCCAGGCGAAGTGGGGGGTGAGGATGCAATTCTTGGCCTTCAGGAGGGGGTTGTCGGCCTTGATCGGCTCCTGGGAGACGACGTCGGCGCAGAAGCCGGCCAGCTTGCCGCTGTCGAGGGCCGCGGCCACGTCCGCCTCGTTGACGAGCCCGCCCCGGGCGGTGTTGATGATGACCGCGCCGTCCTTCATGGTCGCAATCATTTCGGCATTGACCAGGTCCTGGGTCTCCGTGGTCATGGGAATGTGAAGGCTGACGAAGTCCGATTTCGCGAAGACGTCCTTCATGTCGGCATAGGCAATCGCCCCCGTCTCCTTCACCTTTTCCCGGGTGCGGTTGTAAACGAGGACCTTCATCCCGAAGGCGGCGGCGATGGCGGCGACGGCCTGACCGATATAGCCGTATCCGACAATGCCCATCGTCTTGCCGCGCAATTCGATCAGCGGCGTGTCGTGGTAGCTGAAGTCGGCGCAATGGGTCCAGCGGCCTTCCCGGATGGTCCGGGCGTGGTGGCCGACCTGCTGGCAATGCTCGAGCAACAGCGCGATGGCGGTCTGGGCGACCGAATCGGTCGAGTAATCCGGCACGTTTGTGACGACGACGCCTTTTTCCTTGGTCGCGGCAACGTCGACGACGTTGTAGCCGGTGGCGAGGACGCCGACATACCTGATGTTCGGCTTGGCGTCGAGAACGGCGCGGTCGATAACGACCTTGTTGGTAATGACCGCCTCGGCGTCGCCGATATTTTGCAGCACCGCGTCGGGTGCGGTCCTGTCGAAAATCTTCACGTCGCCGAGCGCGTTCAGACCGTTCCAGTCGAGATCGCCGGGGTTCAGGGTGTAGCCGTCCAGGACAGCGATTTTCATAGGAATTTCCTCATGTGAATGGGTGGCGTCCGCCTCCACGCGGCGGGTTGTGACACTATACCGCGCCCGCGAATTTTCGCCCAGATCTTTTCTCCCGTCCAGCTTGTTTATGACCAGCGTTTTATCCACAAAGTCCCGATAAAATCCACAATTTCATAACGGCACACGCGAAGGAATCCGTTAATAAACCGGTAGTAATCGGGTGAGGGAGATTTGGCGATAGAACGCGGCGCAAAGCTTTCCGGCGCCGCGCTTTCCAGAAAAGGAGATGCGATGCGCACGCTCTTGGCATTGGCGTTAGCATTGGGTATGTTCGCGGTCTCGGGGTGCGGCAGTTGTGGCGATGATGTCTGCTACGCGCCGCCAGCCCCCAGGATTGCCAGTAATTATTGCGCCCCGGTCGAACCGCTGGCCCCGCTGCCGACTTCGGCGATTGCTCCGGTCATCGGCCCAGACCCGATTATCGGTTCGGGCGACGTGATGCCGGCGGTGATTCCCTCCCACGCTCGAGCCGGCCCCGTATATTCCGTCCTCGGCGCCCAGCTTCTGCCCTCCGGGCCAGTATTGCGGGGCGTAAGGGACGGCGGCATCCTTGCGTGACAGGTTTGTAGAGAGCGGGCGTCCGGATGGATGCCCGCTTTTTTCAGGAAAGCGTCTCTCCCCTCACGGTGCTATTTGGTCGATGATGTCGGCGACGAATTCGCCGTCCTGCTTGGTGATGCGGTGGATGTAGGCGGTCTTCTCGCTGCCGCGCTCGGGATCGATCGTGATGGTGCCGGTGGCGAGTTCGAAATTCGTTATCCGGTAGAGCGCGTCCTTGATGGAGCGGCTGTCGCGGCCGCCCTTCGCCGCCTCGATAAGGAGCGAGAGGGCGTCGTAGCCGAGGACGCTGGACAACTGCACGTCGGGGTCGTTGGAATGGTCGTACAGGTAGCGGTAGCGGACCATGGCCGGCGTGCCGGAATCGAAGTTGATGCCGCTGATGAACAGGGCGTCCTCGAGCGCGTTGCCGCTCGAGAGGAGGACGTTTTCATGCTGCCAGGTGTCGCCGCCGCAGAAACGGAGCGTCTTCCCGAGCCGGGTGGCGCAGCGTATGATGGCGGCTATTTCGGTGGAATTGACCGGCAGGACGACGATCTCCGGGTTGGCGCTGTCGACCCGTTCGACCGCCTGGGTGAAATCGTACATCCGGTCCTCGTCGGCGACCCATTCGTAGTGCTCCTCGCAGACGACAGAGCCGCCTTCCTTTTCGATGTTCTCCTTGAAGGCGGAATAGACGGAACCCGCATAGGCGAGCCGATCGTTCAGGATGGCGGCGGTACGGGTCAGCCCCGCCCGGCGAACGAGGAACCGCGCCAGGGCCACCCCCTGGAACTCGTCGTCAAACAGCACCCGGAAGGCCCAATCGCGGTTCTTGCCGATACGGGGGCTGGTGACGGTGGGGGAAATCAGCACCACCTCCAGTTCCGCCGCGCGGTCGCGCATGCCGAGCATGAGGTTGGTGGACATGGGGCCGATGATGGCAGGCACCTTTTCTTCCACCGCAAGGTCCTCGAGAACGCGGAGCGCTTCGGCGGCATCCGACTTGTCGTCGCGGACGACAGCCTGGAGCTGAAGGTCATCCGAATTCGTGTTAAAATCGTGGAGCCGGAGCATGATTCCGGCGAGGTTCTTTTTCCCCGCCGCGGAAAACTCGCCGGTCAACGACAAGCATACGCCGAAACGGAGCACCTCGCCCGCCCCGACGCTGGAGCAGAGCAGAATAGATACGCAGCACAGACTCAAAAAGGATGATTTTCGCATTGAATCGTCTCCGCCAGTGGCCGGAGGGATTGTACCACGCGGGTTCGGTTTTCCGCAAGAGCCGGTATGCGCCGATGAATGGGAAGGATTTCCGCTGGTTCGCGTAGTGAAGGCTGGGGGCATGGACCCCGGCACTCGCTATGAGGTCCAACAGACGATGAATGCCTCTATTCGCATGGAGAAGCAGGTCAAACGGTTTAATCGGTCGTGGAAAGTGCGGCTTTTATCCATACTCAATCCAGAATGGCGGGATTTGTATGCGGGTATAGTCGGGTAATGCCCACCTCCAAGGGGGGGGGGGCTGTGAGCATTCGGAATGCGAATCCTCGGAGCGCTGTTAAGTGGCTGCCACGCGATCGCGGCCGGTGTTTTTGGCGAGATAGAGGGCTTCGTCGGCACGGTCGATAAAACGCTCCATCGTTTCGCCGTCCAGATACTGGGCCACGCCAAAGGAGCAGGTAACGGTCAGTTCCTCGCCTTCGCACGACACGGGATGGGATTTGACCAGCTTGCGGATGCGCTCGGCAACCACCATGCACTCGTCCAGGCCGATAAACGGCAGGACGATGATAAATTCCTCGCCGCCGTACCGCGCCGGCACGTCGACGCCGTCGCGGATGCCGGAACGGAGCAGCGACGCCACCGTCCGCAGCACGCTGTCGCCGAAGATGTGGCCATAGTTGTCGTTGAAGCGTTTGAAATAATCGATGTCCGCCATGATGATGGAAAGGGGGTGACCCTGACGGCGCGCCTGGACAATGGCGGTGGTCAACTGGTCGACCAGGTGGCGGCGGTTGTAAATGGAGGTCAGCGGATCGATGATGGTCAGGTCGTTCAGCTTTTTCACCAATTGCGCGTTGTAAAGGCTGGACGACAGGAGATCGCCGAAAATGAGCGACACCTCGACATCCTTCGCCTCCAGCGATCCGGTGGAATTGCCGATGATGATGCCTCCCAGAGGCGCATGTACCGGGTTATCGTCGTTCTTGACGCCCAGGGGAAAGACGATCGCCTTGTTCCCGAGGGCGCGCCGCCAGGCGTCGGGCATCCCGTCGGCCAGCACGGCGGACGTGTCCGTCTCCACCACCGCGCCGTCCTGGTCGGTGACGACGGCGTAGGGATAGACGTGGTCCGTAAACAGACGGGGCAGGAAGCTGTCGCGGCTCGCCTCCAGTTCGGCCTCCCATTCCGGATGGGTGGAACGGTAGAGACGGAAACGGCCCTCGTCCGCCTCGTAGAGGTAGAACGCGGCAAAGTCGCAGCAGAAGTACCCGGGTATTTCCTGGATGGCGACAGACGCGATGGTGTCGAGGGTGGCGGCGTTCAGTTTATGGGCAAGCTTGGCGGCGCGGGAAAAATAGGTCAGGCTGTTCTGGTAGTCCTTAAATTCCCAATTCAGGAACTTGACGTCGTCGTCCAGGCGGCAGTAACCGGTCTGAAGCTGGAGGATATGGTCGACAAGCCGCTCCTGCGGCAACGACTCGATTTCCTCGCGGGTATAGAGCGGCATCGAGCCGCCCTCTTGCGTCATGCGCGATCCGGCGTCATCAAACGCCGGTACACCTTCGAACAGGTCGGAGTTTTCGTTGAAATCCATCACGGTACCCGCATTCATCCGGAATCCCCCGTGACCCTTTGTCCAACACCCCGGTGACCAGTTGCCGCACTCTTCCTCGGACCGTCAAACAGTCTCGCCGGCCATGAGATCGTCCAGCGTCTCGCGCCGACGGATGACCCGCGCCGTATCGCCTTCGACCAGCACCTCGGCCGCGCGCGGCCGCGAATTGTAGTTGCTCGCCATCGAAAACCCGTACGCGCCGGCGGAAAAAATGGCCAGAAGCTGCCCGCGCTGCATGGGCGGCAAGCGGCGCGCCTTGGCGAAGGTGTCGGACGATTCGCAGATCGGGCCGACGACGTCCGTCATCACCAAACCGTCCGCCTGGATCTCGCGGGTATTCGTCCCGGTCTGGGTCTCGAGCGCTTCGCGGGTAAAGTATGCGACCGCGTCGGACGAAGTAAACAGATGCGCCGGCGGCACCGTCGCGGAGCGGGTGGGCCAGCAGAAATGATAGGCGTCGTACATGGCGGGACGGATAAGGTCGTTCATGCCCGCGTCAACTGTCGTGAACAGCTTGTGCCCGTTGTCCTTGATGTAGAGGACGCGGGTGAGAAGCACGGCGGCGTTGCCGACGATGGAGCGGCCGGGCTCGACGATCAGCTTGCAGCCCGCCTTTTTCGCATAGGGGATAATGGCTTCCGCGTATTCCTGGAACGACGGCACCGCCTGGTCGCGGTACAGCAGGCCGTAGCCGCCGCCGGCGTTAAGGTATTCGAACTGCGCCCGGGGCGAGCGATGCTCGAGGATAAAGTCGGCGACCTTTTCGAGGGCATCCCGGTAGGGGGTGGTCGTATAGATGGGCGACCCGAGGTGGACATCGAGGCCGAGCAGGCGGACATTCGGCTGGACGGCAATGTTGCGGACAATCCGGCTGGCTGTCGCGAAATCGATGCCGAACTTGTTTTCCTTTTTGCCGGTCGTGGTTTTGGCGTGGGTGTTGGCGTCGACGTCCGGGTTGATGCGGAGCGCCACCGGCGCGACCATGCCCATGTCGGCGGCGATGTTCTGGATATTGTCCAGTTCGGCCTCGGACTCCACGTTGAACATGAGGATGTCCTGCGCCAGGGCGTCGCGGATGTCCTCGTCCGTCTTGCCGACGCCGGCGAAGACCGTCTTGCGCGGATCGGCCCCGACCCGCATGGTGCGCGCGAGCTCGCCGCCGGAGACGATGTCGAAGCCGGCCCCGAGTTCCCGCAGGACGTTCAGGACGCCGATGATGGAGCAGGATTTTACCGAGAAGGCGATGATCGTCTGGACAGACTCGAACGCTTTCTTGATCGCGCGGTACTTGTCCTCGAGAGTTTTGCGGGAATACACATACAACGGCGTGCCATACTGCTCGGCCAGCGCGTCCGCGCTCATGCCTTCGCAAAACAGCCTTCCCTGATTGTAACTGAAATGGTCCATCTGCTCCGCCTTATGGTTACTTGCCGTACACATCATCGGGGTTGAACACCTGCACCCCGTCCTCGACCAGGCCTTCGTCGGTTACCTTGTAGAAGAAGCAGGATCGCTTGCCGGTGTGGCAGGCGGCGCCGCCATTCTGCTTGATCTTAATAAGCACGCAGTCCTTGTCGCAATCGAAACGGATCTCCTTCACCTCCTGGGTATTGCCGCTCGACTCGCCCTTGACCCAGTACTTCTGACGGCTGCGGGACCAATAGGAGGCCAGCTTCTTTTCCACCGTATCCTTGAGCGATGCCTTGTTCATATAGGCGACCATTAATACCTCGCCTGTTTCGGCATCCTGCGCGACGCAGGGAATCAGGCTGTTGGCGTCGTATTTCAAGCCGTCGATAAAGGAAGTGTCCACCGTCTCTCCTCTTCTTCCGTCGTGCAGGCGGTTACAAATAAAACCGCCACTCTCCAATAACGAATGAACCCGCGCTTCCACGCGGGCAAAAGCGGGGAACGGGCTCCGTGACCGTATCACCCGTTCCACAGCAACTATAAGGTCAGCGCGACCGCGACGCAAGGAAAAACTCCGCGTCCGCCGTCTCCCGGCCGTGCCTGCCGCTACACGGTCGGTGAACCGCCCCCGCCCTCCGCCGCCAGCGCCGCGCACAGCCGCTCCAGCGCCCGGGCGCGGTGGCTGACGCGGTTTTTTTCCGTCGCGTCAGCCTCGCCGAACGAGAGCCCCAAATCCCGGGAAAGGAACAACGGATCGTATCCAAAGCCGCCACTCCCCCTGGGTGCCGAAAGAATAACCCCTTCCGTTTCGCCCCGGTAGAGGCGGACCGGCCGGTCCGGCACGGCCAGCGCGACGACACAGACAAACCGGGCCGTCCGCTCCTCCGGAGAAATATCCTGCAATGTATCCAATAACAACCGGTTATTTTTCTCGCCATCAGCATCGGGTCCGGCGAAGCGGGCGGAATAGACGCCGGGCCGCCCGCCCAGCGCGTCGACCGCCAGTCCGGAATCGTCGGCTATGGCCGGCAGGCCGGTATGGGCCAGCGCCGACACTGCCTTGATGGTTGCGTTTTCCTCAAACGTCGCGCCCGTCTCCTCCGGTTCAGGCGCGCCCGGGAACGCATCCAGGCCAATGATGTCAATTATGAAACGTTTCAGGATCGCCCGCATTTCGGCGATCTTCCCCGCGTTGCGGCTGGCGAGGACAAACCGTATCCCCATCTATTCTCCAATTCCGTCCATGCTGATTGATTCGGTTATACCAAGGGCGGCCGACACCCGCGCCAGACTCTGCCACGGAATGCCGCCGGTGATGATGTAGCGGCCGGGATCGGCTTCGCCGCCCGCCGTCCAGGCCCGGCCGGCGCCGTACTCGAGCATTTCCCTCGCCAATTGGGTCGAAAGGGGTTCGTGCTGGTCGGGCGACCGCGGCCGCCAGTCCGCCGCCTCCACCAGGCATAATTGCAAAAACCGCACCGGGTGGAAGACGGAGAGAAATGTCGCGCCGCCCTCCCCCATTCGGGTGAAGGCGAGGCGGACATCCCCCCGTCCCGGTCCGTCGTAGGCGAGCGTGTCGTCCGCGAGCGCGGCGCGGTATGCCATCACGGCGCGCATTTGATCGGCGTCCGCCCTGCCGCTCCCCGCCACCAGCACCACCCGGGACCCGCTCCGGCGCAGGACCAGGCCCCCGTCGTAGTACGGCTCGGACTCGGGCTCGCCGCCGGCCGGGACGATGCGGAGGATTTTGGCGTCAGGGTCGCCGCCGTAGGATTCCAGCGATGCCGCCAGCCCCATCTGCCCGAGGGTATAGGCGACCGGGGTGCCGGGTTGGATCATCGTCTCAATCGCCTGGAGCGATTCGGCGAGCCGCTCGGGGGTGGCCCACTCACTAATCAGCATCCTGGCCGCGCCGAGTTCGGGCCTGCCCGGCGGCGGCGCGACCCAGCAGGCGATGGCTTCACGGAGGCCGCCTTCGGCCAGGGCCGCCCACAGGTCTGTCGCGGCGACGCGAACCTCCTGGCTTACCACCCCGCCGGCGGCGCCGAGCAGGAACGCCCCGAGCCGCTCGCCGATCTGCGCGAAACGCGCCGGGGTGACGGGAACGGCATAGGCAAGGCCGACCCGCTCGGGCGTCTGCCGCAGCGTGGCCAACTGGCCCCTGCCGGTGAAATCGGTCTCGCCCCGCACCGCCATGCGCCATTCGATGCCTTCCCGCTCGAACCAAAGCGACAGGTCGAGGCTTTCGAAATTCCGGGGCCAAAGGACAAACCGCTCGGCCAGCGATCGGAGGAGCCGCTCCCGCGCCGGGTTCGGGCTCCAAAAGGCGACGAGATCGTCTGTCAGCTTGCCCACCTTGTTCCGCCACCAGTACTGGCCGAACTCGCTGTCCTGCCACGACGCTACCCGGGCGGGGAAAAAGCGGAGCATGACGTCTGGTTCGACATACTGACCGCCGGCGTGGTGCAGCAGTCCGCGCGCAGCGATGTTTTCCGCATAGATGCGCCGGGTCGCGGCAACGGCGTCGCGGCTGCCGCCGAAGATGGCGACATTGCCGGGCAGCCATTCCATATACCAGGTGTGGGCGTTGCCGTCGGCGTCGAGTTCGCGCAGGCGGGTCACGCCGTCCATGCCCTCGTATTCGCTCAGGCCGAGGTTGGCCATCTGGGTCATATATTCGTCCCGATTGTCGACGGGGAAAATCCACAGGTTCTGCGTCGGGCCGGGGGTGGGCGGCGCAAGGACGAGCCCTTCGAGCCAGCCTTCGTAGGTGAGGCCGTAAAAGGTGGTGTTGCGGATCTCCGGACCGACGAGGGTGTGGAGCGGCGGGATGAAGCGGCCGTCGTTGCGGATGCTCTTCATAAAGGTGGCGAGATCGCCGTCCTCGGCGTCGATGGCGTCGATGTTGCCGAAGCGAATGGCGGCAAGAGGCGTCCAGTCCGCGTCCCCCGCCCTTGCCGTAACGGACAGGGCGAGGAACAACACTACAGGTACAAGGGGGAGAACCCGCCCGCGCTTCGTTCCGATAGTCACACTCACGGGCCAATCATCCCGCTGCGCAACATCTCCTCGTGAATCCGCCGCGCATCGTCAAGAAAGGGAAAGGCGAATTCCACCTCGCCGTCCTCCAGGATGGCGAAGGCGACCCGGAGGCCGGGCGAGTCGTTGGCGAGGAGATCCAGGGCGAGGGCGAGATCCTCGTTCGCGCGCTCAACCTCCTGCAACAGCCGGGACGGGCCGGCGAGGAGGAATTCGCCCTCCACCATCCCGTCGCGGCGGCGTTCGATAATGCCGGTGGCCTGGCCGAACGCGCCGCCATAGGCGCGGAACTCCACCGACATGCCGCCTTCCTCCTCCCTTTCGGCCACGATGGACATCTGGTCCAGGTTGATGACGCCGACGTCGGCGAGGTCCAGCAGGCCGCTCGGATCGCCGCCGCCCCATTCCGGCAAGGCCGCCGCCACCGTCCGCGTCACATCCTGCATGAACCGCCACCACCTGCCGCTGCCGTCCACGTCGATGACCGGCTTGGCCCAGACCATGCCGGTACCCCACTCGTTGATGCCGCCGTCGGCAGAAGGAAAACCGCGCCAGGTGAGGTTGACGTGCGCGCCGGAAAT
Source organism: Planctomycetaceae bacterium (assembly GCA_021203245.1). Lineage (GTDB taxonomy): Bacteria > Planctomycetota > SZUA-567 > SZUA-567 > SZUA-567 > JAJBSZ01. The sequence goes on along the minus strand of JAJQBO010000129.1, from coordinate 9,986 downwards.
GCGGGCGCGGAACTGCTTGGGCACGAGGCGGGCAAGCATGCCGGACAACTGATCCGCTCCCAGGCGCTCGGCCGCGACGGTAATGGGGCCAAGTTCCTGGTCGGGCGACATGGCGAGGCGAACCCTGCCGCCCAGCATCTCGCCCTCCCCGGTCAGGTTCAGGCCGGCGGTGGACCGGTGGAGGATCAACTGGAGATTGGTGCCGCTCCAGCCAAAGCCGCGCCACGAGCCGGTACGCCATTCGATCGTGGGAAATATCCGCGACAGCCAGTCGGGCCAGCGGGAATATTTGGTAAAAAAGGCGGGGATGCCGTCCAGGGCGGCGATGTCGCCGCGCATGGACAGGCGTGTCGGCTGGCCGTTTTCGTCCAGGGGAATCGTCAGCGAAAACGCGCCGAAGCCGGCAGGCCCCATGTGGATCTGCGCCTGGAGGGCGTCCCGGTTCGGGCCCACGGGCCACGAGAGGCGGATGGGGTTGTTCCGCGGCAGCCCGAAAACGGCGAGCGGCACATCGGCGAGATCGCCTTCGATGGCGAGGAGGCCGTCCGCGTCGGGATGGCTGTCGTAACGGATCTGCCCGTGGAAGGTGCCGGGAGCGTCCTCCATCGGGAAGCCGTCCAGCAGGAACGGCAGCATCGAGGCGGGCAGGCTCTGGACAGCGATGGCGCAGCGGCCGGGAACGGGCGTGGGCCGCTCGCCCCGGTCGTCCCCCAGCCGCACCTGAAGATCGATGGGGCCGGCCGAGCCGGTATAGCGGGTCGGCGATTCGATGGCGCCGAAGGTGAAGTCCATGTCGTCGACGTGGACACCGACAGTGTCGCTGCCCGGCCTGCCGGCGATGTGAGCGCCGAGCTTCAGCACCAGTTCGTAGCCGCGCCGATCGACCGTCAGGCTGCTGTCCTGGATTTCCGCGCGCCAGTCCCGCACTTTGGGAAGCGGGAACGGGAAGGCGGTGTCGCTGACAGACAGCGGCTGCAACAGGCCCTGGTGGCTCCATTCGCCCGATTCGTTCTGGGCGAGGAGGAAATGGGTGTTGTTGAAGAGGAGGCTGGTCCGGCCGGGGGCGATGCCAAGCACCGACCAGGGCTGGGCCCACGCGCCCATGCGGCCGACTCGGGCGAATTTGCCGGGGAAGATCGGGTTGGGGTGTTCGATTTCGGTGTTGTGGAAGACGAGCCGCGACTGGCGCACCAGGTTGACCCGGACCGACATGTCGCCCAGGAGCGAGACGTCGGCGTTGAGGTTTTCGTCGAGCCAGGACTGCATGGCGCGCTTTTTGGCGGGCGTCCTCAACGACCGCTGCAACAGCCAGGTCGCGAGCCACGTCAGCCCGACAATAAACACCGCCACCGCGCACCATTTGATCATGCGCGCGGTGACGAACTTTTTGCGGCGGCGTTTGACTGTTTCTTTTTTCTCTGCCATACAGCTTTCCGGTGGCGGCACACCCGCCGGGGGCTTTGTCAATCTTCATCAAAAGGTGGCCGGTGTCAATGGCCGCCCTGCTCCCGCCTCAACGGCCCGAACCGGCGTAAAGGCCGTGGTCGCGGATAAAGGCGAGGACGCCGGGGGTGAGATAGGGACGGAGCGCGTCGTCGTCCGCGCCGCCGGCGAGGAGGTTCCGGACCAGGGTGGAACTGACAGCCATCGGCGGCATGTCGAAACGGCCCGCGCGGACGATGCCGGCCTCCTCCTCCGTCATGCCCGCATAGTCGCCGACGCCGCAAAAGGGGTCGTCCGGCCGCTCGGCCACGAGCGGCGGCGCGAGACGGAGGATGTCCCGGTATCCCTTCCAGGTGGCGAAGGTTTTGGCGAGGTCGGAACCGATGATAAGGCGGTAGCGGGTGTCCGGATGGGCGTCCGTGAGGCGGCGCAGGGTGTCGATGGTGTAACTCTTGCCCTCGCGTTCCAGTTCGATCGGGTCGACGCTGAGGCGCTTGTCTTCCTCCGCCAAGAGCCGGGTCATGGCAAGCCTGACCTGCGCGTCGGCCTGGGACGGGGTTGCCTTGTGCGGCGGCTGGGCGGCGGGAACGAGACACACCTGGTCGGTCAGGCCCGAATCGAGAACGGTCTGCGCCAGCTTGAGGTGGCCGCGATGCGGCGGGTTGAACGATCCGCCCAGGATGCCGACCAGCATCCTATTCTATCGCCTCGCCCCGAAGGCCAGAGCCGTCCCTGCCGATGTCGGGCGTCTCGTCGCCGTCGAGACCGACGCGGGACCGGCTGTGGTTCAGGTAGCCGAGTTCCTCGAGCCGCCGCGTCAGCGCCTCGATGACCGGCTCGGGGACAAACGCCGATACATCGCCGCCCAACGCCATCGCCTCCTTGATGAGGGACGACCGGATAAAGGATCGCTCCGCCGAGGACATGACGAAGATCGTCTCCACTTCGCCGATACGCTTATTGGCGAGGGCGAGCTGGAATTCGTATTCGAAATCGGCAAAGGTGCGGATGCCGCGGAGAATGACCTGCGCGCCGATACGCTTGGCGAACTCCACCGTCATGCCGGTGAACAGCTCGGCCCTGATGTTGCCGTAACCGGCGGTCAACTGGCGGATCAGTTCCAACCGCTCCTCCAGCGGCAGGAGCGGCTCCTTGGCCGGGTTTTCCGACACGGCGACGACCAGCTCGTCGTATAGCGCGGCGCCGCGTTCAATAATGTCGAGGTGGCCGTAGGTAATGGGATCGTAGCTGCCGGGCAGGACGGCGATGCGCTTGGTCATTTCTTCTCCTCGCTGACGGGTCCCAGGAGTTTGTCGAGAATGTCGGCCAGTTTGTCCCGCATGTCGCGGCGGTGGATGATCATGTCTATCTGCCCGTGGGCGAGCAGGAATTCGGCCGACTGGAAGCCGTCGGGAAGTTCGGCGTTGATGGTGGTCTTGATGACGCGCGGCCCGGTGAAGCCGATGCGGGCGCGGGGCTCGGCGATGTTCAAATCACCCAGCGCGGCCCAACTGGCCCAGACGCCGCCCATGGTGCTGTGGGTGGAAATGCTGAGGAACGGCAGGCCGTTTTCGTCGAGCTTGGTGAGGGCGGCCGAGGTTTTGGCCATCTGCATGAGGGAGAAGAGGCCCTCGTACATGCGCGCGCCGCCGCCGGACCCGGAAAAGACGATCATCGGGGCGCGGCGTTCGACCGCCGACTCGACCAGGCGGACAAAGCGCTCGCCCACGACCGACCCCATGGAACCGGCCATGAAACGGGCGTCGGTGACGCCGAAGGCGACTTCGCGGCCTTTCAATTTGCCGAAGCCGGAGACCATGGCGTCGGTGATGCCGGTGGCTTCGCGGGCCTTTTCCAGCTTGCGGACGTAGCTTTCCAGCCCGTTGAACTTGAGGAGGTCGATGGCGGCGAGATCCTCGTCCTGCGGTTCGAAGGTGCCGTAGTCGAGGGTGACGCGGATGCGGTCGATCGCGCCGATGGTGTGGTGGTGATCGCAGGCGATGCAGACGTTGAGATTGGACTCGAAATCCACCCGCATCATCATCTCGCCGCACTGTTCGCATTTGACGCCGGGTCCGGTGCCGATTTCGCGAATCTCGGTCTGTGGGCGCAGGCCCAACTTCTCCTTCAGGCCCTGCCATTCCAATATTGCCATGAATGTCTCCGTCGGGGTCGCGCCCCGGTCGTGCATAATACAGACGGTGCTCCGGCATGCATGGCCGGGGCACGGGTTCGCCGCATTATAGTGAGACCGGGCGTGGAGCGCAACGTGCTTTTGCCCAAAAAAAGCCCGACAGCCCCCGGCTCGCCCCGTGAACAAGGGACACGGGGCCGTCCAGGTTCAGGCAGTGGGCAGAACCGATTATGACGGATATAATGCGTTGACAATAACGGCCTTACGCTCCCATCACGTTGCGGTCGCAGATCACCGGCCCGAAGCGGGCGCAGCGGAACACCAAGAAAGGCATCTAGGTGATGGGCGTCGCCGTAGGTGCCCTGAACGAGACGAACGCACCATCCATATAAGTGGAGCCAATCGTCGCAAAGGTGTCCATATCGGCACCCACACACGTCACCATGAAGGTGAATCGTCGACCAGCGGGCACGCAAGGTGCGAATGACCCTGTGTTGCAAGGCATTTCAGGATTCCTAGCCGTCCACGTCCAGCCCGCCTTGCCCCGGCACAGCTTCCCGTTCGTGATGCAGCGAACGGTTTTCCCGCCGGAGTGACGGTTGGGGGAGGTTGGGACGTATTGGTGAAAATGGCTGACACACGCTCGGTGAAAAAGGCCAAAATTGAGACCTTCTCCCTCAAAGGTAGAGAGGCCTGTTATTCCCTAAACATCCCCTCGTGTTATTGAGCGACGCCTATTCCGCTTCCCCCTCTCCTTCCTCGACGCCGAAATATTCCAGCCACGCCGCGACCTCGTGGGCGGAGAGGCTGCGGGTTTTTTCGCGGAGAATCTCGGCGTCGTCGGTTGTGGATTTGGCGTGGGGGTTGACGCGCTCCTTTTTGCCTTCGAGCAAGGCCAAAAATTCGCCAACGCCTAGACAGGATGCCCCTAGAGTGCGTAAAATAGCCTTAAGCTCGCGGTCGTTCGACACCGCCGTCACCAATTTGGCGTCGCGGCCGAGATCGGCCAGGTCGTCGGCCAGGCGGTCGTCCGCCTTGCGGCCTGGACCGCAGTAGCGGACCTTCAAGCCGGCGGAACGGGTCTCGTGCCGGGACAGGCCGCCGTCAAGATAGACGACCGTGTACCGCCCCTTCGCGCCAAGGTGGCGTGAAAGAATTTTCAGTGAACGCTCCAGCGCCCGGACGATGTCCAAACCGGAGTCGGCCCGGAGAAAACCCTTGGTGGATTCCCAATGGTGGAAAAAATTAAATCCGTCCAGCCAGAATTCGCGGTTCATGGGCGCGCCCATCCATATACATTAATAGTAGCCGGCGCAGGGCCGGGGGATGAAATCAAAGAGTAACCTCGCTGTATTGAATATGTTATGGTAACGACAAATTCCTGTCAATCGGTGCGGGCTTTTCCCCCGCCGCGGTATGGCTGGCAACTTCGTTCCGATAATATCATGGATTCCCGAGAAGGATGGAAGGGTGGGGAATGACAGAGTATTCTGTGGCCGGGTTATGTGACACAGATGGCTGCCTTGACTTGTTTGTCAGTGAAGTGTTCTTTGGGTGTTGGGAGCCATATAGCTAAACGGTCATATGTTTATTCTTGGCTTTGAGGGTTCTATATGACTAGTTTGCACGACGAAGACGAAACGAACACCCTCACCGAAGCTCCCGCCAAACGCGAGAGAATCGACGGAGCCGCCCTGCTGAAGCGCATCAGCCAGGGAGACGAAAAAGCACTGGAGGAGTTCTATGAAACGTACTTCTCCCGGCTCTACCGCTTTGTTTTTTACCGGGTTGGCCGTGACCACCACCACTCCGAGGAGGTGATTCACGACACGTTCATGGAAGCAGTGGAAAAAGCGGGTCAATACAATCCGACCAGGGGCTCGGTCGAGTCCTGGCTCATTACGCTGTCGCGTAACCGGATCCGCTCCACCAACGCCCTCATGACCCGTCCCCACGAATACGAAAAATCGTGGAGCATGGTCGACGGCGAGTTGGAAAGCCTCTTTGCCGACATGGACAAAAACAACCTGCCCGAAGCGGCGCTGGAAAGCGAATATCTGCGCACCCTGGTCGGGTCCATCATGGGCTCGATTCCCCAGGAGTATTCAAAACTGCTGGAAATGAAGTATATACTCAACCTCTCGGTCCGGGATATCTCCAAAGCCGTCCACAAGACGGAAAAAGCTGTCGAAAGCCAGCTTACCCGGGCCAGGAACGCCTTCCGCGAAGCCTTTAAATCGATGGCGGCGGTTCCGGCGGCGGAGTTGGGCTTATAACGGTCTCGCCTGGGAACAGGCATTTCTCGGGAATGCCTGTTCCTTTTTTACTGTTTTTTCGAGTGGATGTGAGCCGCGGCCGATAGTTATAGACTGGTCCAGGCTCTCTTCTTGGCTGAAACAATCCACATTCGTTGGCACACGCTGGTCCGCACCTTACAAAAAAGCGTATGCACATCCGTCACGCACCGGACTGGCGGCAGAGAGAAGTCGATATGAGCGATGAGTCCACCAAATGGGACACCCAGTGGCAGACACTGCTGACCCATTGCCATGGCGAGGATGTCGTGGCAGACGCCGGATTCAAGGCCAGCCTACTGGGCGCACTCAAGGCCAAAACCGCGGAACACCTCGAAGCCCAGACTGCGGCGGACGAAGCCGATGCGGACAAGTGGTCCACCCTCATCAAAACCGCGTACATTCCCTGCCATCCCCAGGAATCCTTTAAGAAATCGCTCCTGGCCGAGCTGAAGGCCCGCCAGACCTCCATATCCTCCCGGCTGCCCGCCGCGACCGCGTCCGGCACCGAGGACGAAGCAATCCGTACGCTCCTGACCCGCTCCTATCAGCCTGTCTCGGCCCGCAAGGAATTTGAGACACGGCTTCTCGACAACCTGAAGGAACGCCAGCGCCGCACTAGTTCCAACCGCCTGCGCGCCCGCCGGCGCACCATCTTCCTGTCGGCCGCGTCCTCCATCGCCGCCGCCGCCATGGTCATGTTTGTCGTCTGGGTCATGCCTGTGTCGTCCATGCCCGCCGGCCAGCCGTCACCGGTTCGCGGCAACCTGCGCCTGCCGGTCCCCGACAGCGCCATCGTCGCCAACCGCTCCGACGCCGCCGCGCCGGTCCAGTTCGTCTCGTCCCAGACCGCCGTCGCCGCCGTGCCCGCCGTCTACGAGGAGACCATGCCGGCGTCGTTCTCGTTCGCGAACTATAAAGTGGACGACGCCTTCAAAGGCAAGGCACTGCCCGACAAGGCGGTCGCCCTGCAAAACCTTGAACTTGATCGCGGCCGGGGCTGGGTCACCCTCGCGCCCGCTGCCGCCATCGCCCTGGCCCCCGGCATGCGCTTCCGCGCCAACGGCGGCATGGGCCACTTTGAATTCGCCGACGGGTCGATGATTTCCCTTAGCCCGGACAGCCAGCTTGAAGCCACCGACAAGGGCCTGAGCGTGGCCGAGGGCTTTATGCTGGTCGCTGTCCCCACTGATTCGGACAAACGCTTCCGTCTGCACTTCCCCGAACGCGACCTCGCCATCGAACCCGGCACCGACCTCGCCGTCATGGTCGAGCCCCAGGCCAATTACGCCGCCGGCGGCGCGCCCGCTCCCATGGTCATGGTCGTCGACCGTCAGGACGCCCCGGGCGGCATGGCTTTGGCGAAAGGCAGAAACGGCGTCGGCCCCTTGCTGGCCAAGCAGATCTACCGGCTCGATAATTACGTGACCCCTGCCCTGCCCGGCCGCACCCTGTGCGATACCGAGTGCCAGGATCTCGAGAAATTCTACAAGGCCGAGACGGTTTTCTTCCAGAATCCCCCGGCCTCGCTCGTCGGCGGCTTTGCCAGCCATGAACGCGACATGAGTTATGCCGCGACCGTCCTCACTCCCGCCGGCTTTGCCAAAAAGGGCGACAAGTGGGTGGCGGACAGCTTCGACGGCCAGTCCACGGTGCGAATCAAATATCTGTCCGACGCCTACTTCGGCTTCGCCAACGAGCGCCGCGACCTGGCCCGCGCCCTGTCCCTCGGCGGCGAGGTCATTATCGACGGCGGCGACGGCAACTTTTACGAAATCTACGAGAAGTAACGCCCGCATCCAGGGTCAAATAACACGTGGTACGGCGGCACCCACTCTCCCTCTCTCTCTGTGGTGCTACGACATTGGCGGCGGTTCTCCCTGCGGGCGGAGAACCGCCGCCGTATTTGTTGCCGCAACCTCCCCTCCTCCCAAGGAATACGGCTCTTTCCTTTGACAAACGGCCGGGCTTCTTATATGATGACGTGCCTGTTCCGAAGGGGGAACACATTTAGAGCACGAAAGCGCCGTCTATGCAGGACAGAACCCACGCCAAGGAAATTACTCTCGCCAAGGAACGTTGTTTTCTCTGCTCCGTCGTCACTCCAGACCGAAACATCCCGGGGGAAGATCCGCTGGAGGAGATCGCCCGGCTGGTGGACACCGCCGGCGGCGAGGAGGCGGGCCGCATGATCCAGCGGCTGGAGCGGCCGGTGGCGAGAAGCTATTTCGGCAAGGGCAAGCTGGAGGAGATCGCCGAAGCCGCCCACGCCGCCCAGGCCGACACCATCGTCGTCGACGACGATCTCTCGCCGAAACAATTGTCGGCTGTCGAAAGCGCCTGCTCCCTGAAGGTCATCGACAGAAACGAAGTCATCCTCGACATCTTCCAGGCCAACGCCCGCACCAGCCAGGCCATGCTCCAGGTCGAATTGGCGCAGCTTCAGTACGAACTGCCGCGCCTGGCGCGAAAATGGACCCACCTGGAGCGGCTTGGCGGCGGCATCGGCACGCGCGGCCCGGGCGAAAGCCAGATTGAAACAGACCGGCGGCTGCTGCGAGGCAAAATTTCGTCATTGAAACGGAGCCTGGCCGAAATCGAGGCCAGGAAGGAACGCGAAGTCAACAACCGCGACGCCGTCTTTTCGACCTGCCTTGTCGGCTACACGAACGCGGGCAAGAGCTCGCTCCTCAACGCCCTCACCCAGGCGGGCGCGCTGGTCGAGGACCGGCTCTTCGCCACCCTCGACACCCTGACCCGGCGGCTCGACTGCGGCGACGGGCTGGAAATCCTCGTTTCCGACACGGTCGGCTTTATCCGCCGCCTGCCGCACCACCTTGTCGCCAGCTTCCACGCCACGCTGGAGGAGGCGGCGAAGTCGGACCTCCTTATCCACGTCGTCGACGCCGCCGACCCCCTCGCCATGGTGCAAATCGATTCCGTGACGTCCACACTGGAGGAAATCGGCATCGCCGACCTGCCCCGCGTCTACGCCTTGAACAAGGTCGACCGGGTCGAGTCGCCGGCGCAGTTGGAAGCCCTGCTGAAGCGGGTGTCGCCCGCGTTCGCGGTGTCGGCCCATACAGGCCAGGGCCTGCCGGAACTGGTCGAGTTCCTGCGCGGCCGCGCCGAGGCGGGGATGCGGCGCATTTCGCTCCGTTTCAATTCCGGCGACGGCAGGCGCTTCGCCCTTCTGAACGAAGTCGCGTCTGTGCAGAACACCGTCTACGACGGCTCGGACGTCATCGTCAGCGTCCGCATCGATCCGGCGGATCTCGAGCGCATCCGCCGCTTGCCAGGCCGCATGAAAATCGAAAAACAGCCCATCGGGAGTCACGAGTGACCAAGCCCATCAACAGCATGACCGGCTTCGGCGTCGGGGCGGCGGAAGCCGCCGGCCTTGCCGTCCGCGTCGAACTCAAATGCGTCAACAACCGCGGCCTGAAGATTTCCGTCCGCTCGCGTCCCAGCCTCGGCACGAGCGAGAAAAACCTCCGCGACATGATAACGGAACACCTGGTGCGCGGCTCCATCGACGTCTACGTCAATTTTGAGCGGCTCGGCGAAGGGGTCGCCTGCCCCATTCGCGTCGACGCCGCCCGCGAAGCCGTTGCCAGCCTGCGCCGCCTCGCGGCCGAGCTGGATCTCAACGACACCCTCTCGGCCCGCGACCTCGCCCTTATCCCGGGCGTATTTGAACACACGGCCGAAGAACCGGCGACGGCCGAAGAGTGGCGCACGGTTGAACTCGCCCTCATCGAGGCGCTCCGCCAGGTCGGCGACATGCGCCGCCACGAAGGGGCGAAGCTGGCGGAAATCCTCCTCGCCCTCGCGGAGCCGCTTGACCATTTCCTCGCCAAGGCGAACGACCTCGCGCCGGTCGCGCTGGACCGGTCCCGCGAGCGCCTCCGCGTCCGGCTTGAGGAGATCTGCCCCGCCGGCTTCACCGCCGCCGACCATCAGGCGCTGGAACGGGAGATGTGCCTGATCGCCGAAAAGGCGGATGTCCGCGAAGAACTCGACCGCCTCGCCAGCCACATCGTGCAATACCGGAACGCCATCGCGAAGGGGGGCGAAATCGGCAAGCGGCTGGAGTTTCTGGCGCAGGAGTTTTT
>JAJQBO010000034.1 GCA_021203245.1 Planctomycetaceae bacterium | reverse complement strand
AGATAAAGCTGCACGATGTCGCGCTTGCGGGTATGTACCACCGTTCCATGAATGATCTGCCCTCTGGGCCCCGCGTTCGCGGGGGTGACGGGGTTTTTGGACGAGTGGGATGGTGCGGCGTATTTGGATTAAGTCGGCCGAACGGCGCGCTACACAAGAATCGCACGGGACCTGTCAGCCCGTGCGGTGGTGGTGATTCAAATTCGTTAATACGGCTTATTCCGGTTTGGCGTGTTCCATCAAATCGCAGTTGTCGGCGTGAATGAGGGTCGCCAGAACCGTCCCCATGGGTTTGGGCAGTTCGGCTTGGACCATGACGGGGACAAGGGTGTTCCGTTCCAGCCAGATGCGCTCGCCGCCTCGGGTGGCCATCAGGTTGCCGGACAGGTTGGTGCCGTCGGTGTGGGGTTCGACAACCAGGCAATCGAAGGTGCCGATGTTGGGGATGCGGACTTCTTCGGTATCCACGACCTCGATGTGGGTGACGACCGGTTTTTTGCGGCCGCCCAGGAGGAAGTTGCACGAGTCGCCCACTTCCTTCAGGTCCATGCCGCGAATGTAATAGATGGCCGAGACCATGTCCTGCATGTTGCCGGGGATGGGGAAGGGCTGATTCGCCTCTTCCTTGCCGCTCTCGCCCACCATCGAATACTTGGAGACCGGGTCCGGGATACCGTTGTCGCGGCGGAAATCGTACTTGAACTCGAGGCGGTCCTTGTACTCGCGATTGCGCTCGGAGACGCGGCGGCGGATAAGATAGCTGCGGCCGGTCTTGGCGTCGACATAGGAATTGATATTGGTGGAGACGGGGTAGAAGGCGTTCAGGAAGTCGTTGGATTCGACATTGACTTCAAAAACGAAGACGGGACGGTTTTTCAGCATCGCGACGCGTTTGGCGCTACAGCGAATGGTCCCGGCGGGAAGGCCGCGCCACTTGGCCTGAAAACGCAGTTCCTCGCCCGGCTGGACATAGTCCTGCAGCGGAATGTCGGGGTTGTTGACCGAACGGAACAGGGAGATATAGCTGGCGTCCTGGTTGAGCACTTCGGAGACGCGCTCTTCTTCACGCATCTCGTCGGACGCCTTTTCGGAAAGACCGATCAAGTTGGTAAAACGCGGAAATTTAAAACGCGGAAATTCGAGGGAAGTTGCCGTGCCGGCGATAGCAATGATCGCGAGTAAAGCCGTCAGGGCTGTCCCGGTCGCTTTTCTCGTCGCAAAAGTAGCCATTGTCCACATAATCCCAATAAGCCTTTGTGCATTCCGTCGACCCGCTTGTCACCCCTCGAAGCGGTCGGTCTTACGAACGAAGTTGAGATACTACCGCATATCGTAAAAATTGCAATGCAAAAAAGCGTAATTCTACCATCCCCGGGGCGGCCATGTGGTTCCCGTACTGTAAACTTGCGGCGCGGCGGGGCTCCTGCCTCGGAGCGACCCTCATTATAATAATGTATCGACAACCTTCAATAGAAAATAAAACAAAAGCGACGATTTTGCTTTATTCTCTTGCAGAAAACTGTCGAGAAGGAAATGATTGACATGCGCCGCCTTCCGGCCCTGGTTGATGCGAAAACCACGTTCGTGGTTGCCTGATTTTCTAAACGGTGGAACTGAATGACTTTGGATTTCGAAACAACCGACGCCGCCCTCCAGGGCCTCATCGCCAGGCTGGAAATGGACCAGGATCTGGGCGTCGACCTTATCCAGAACGGACCAGCCGCCCTGGACGCCGTCATCCGGCTTGCCGCCCGGGCCGACGAGGCGCCGCCGACCCAACCGCACCCTTCGCCCGTGCACCGCTCGGCCGTCCCCGCCGCCCCTGCGTCCAATAGGTCGGTCGACGAGAGCGGTCCGGAAAAACCGGCCGCCCGGCAGCATCGACCGTCGGCTCAGCCGCCGTCAGCGCCGCCGGCGACGGTGCGGCCGCCGTCCGGGCGTTTCCGCACCACCCTGGTGCCGGTGCCGGAGGTGGCGGCGAGTCCGGCCAAGGAGGCGGCCCTGGCCGCGCTGCGGGCCGAATGCATGGCGTGCGGCTTGTGCGAGTTGTGCGAGCGGCGCTCCTCCGTCGTGTGGGGCGAAGGCAGCCTCGACGCCGACGTCATATTCATCGGTGAAGGGCCGGGCCGCGACGAAGACCGCGAAGGCAGGCCCTTTGTCGGGCGCTCGGGCCGGCTCCTGACCGATATTATTGAAAAAGGCATGAAAACGCCGCGCGGGCGGGTCTTTATCACCAACGTGGTCAAGTGCCGCCCCCCCGGCAACCGCGACCCGCGGTCGGTCGAGGTCGACGCCTGCAGCCGCTATCTGCGGGCGCAAATCGACGTCATCAAGCCAAAGGTCATCGTCGCCGTCGGCGGCGTGGCCGGGTGCGCGCTCCTGGGCCTGCCGCCGCGTTCGCCCGGCCTCAGGGGCAAATGGCACCAGTATGCCGGCATCCCGATGCGGGTCATCTTCCACCCGTCGTATCTGCTGCGGCAGCGCCAGCACGACGCCGACCGCACCGACGCCGACCGCCAGACCTGGAAGGATGTGCAGGAGGTGATGACGCAGGTGCAGGG
>JAJQBO010000149.1 GCA_021203245.1 Planctomycetaceae bacterium | reverse complement strand
TTGAACTGTGCACTTACTATCTTCAATCGTTTGATAACGGGATAGACTCTTAGGGGATATAGTTGTAACGCCAGGTTTCGGTCAACACTTCCGACAGGTTTTCGCCTTTTTTCAGATAGGCGGAAAAGGCCAACTGCGGTGGGCCTTCCCGGGCCGCCAGGAGGTTTTGCAACACCCCGCTCTGCGGCAGCGAGAACTTCATGGTCAGCCGCCAGCCGCCGGTGGCCTCGTTTTTCATCAGGTTTTTCTCGAGAAGCGGCGCTTTCGGCGGCGCTTCGACAACGCTGGTCAGCCCGGTGTCTGCAGGCAGGGCGTTGAGGGCCTCGCCTTCGAAATCGACGACAACGAGGACGCTGTTGTCTTCGGCCGAGCGGGCGGTGCGGGTGTCCTTGACCGCGCCCAGCTCGTGCAGCCTGCCGCCGGGCGGCATAAAGAAGAGCCGGTAGGCGATATCCAGGAGCGGCTTTGCCTTGTCGGCGGTTTTGTCGGCCGCGTCGGGGGTCACCGCCTCCGGAACCCAATAGGCCATTATATTGGGATGGAATTCTTTTGCGCTGGGAATCTCGATCAGTTCCAGGCGGCCCTGACCCCAGCCGCCCTTGGGCTCGACCCATACGGATGAACACCGCTCATAGCGGCGGTGCAGGTCCTGGTAATGGTCGAAATCCACGTCCCGCTGCAGCAGGCCGAACCCGAGCGGGTTGTTGAGGTCGAAGCCGGCGACTGCCAGGCGCTGCGGGTTTTGCAAGGGCGTCCACAGCCAGGCTTCGTCGGACTGGCGGATAAGCATGCCGTCGCAGGTATGCACTTCCGGCCGGAAGTCGGCCGGGTCGCCGGCGTCCTTTTCCGAAAACAGGTACATGCCGACGACGGGGGCGATACCGATTTTCACCGGCGCGGCAGCGGCGTGGCGCTGGTAGAGGACGGCGCGGATATCGAGAACCGACGTCGTGCCGGGCGTGACGACTATCTCATACGCCCCGGTCAGGGCGGGCGCGTCGAGGAGCGCATAGACGGTGAGGGCCTCCCCTTCGGGCGCGGGTTCGCACAGCCAGAACTCGCGGAAGAAGGCCGGCTGTTCGCCGGTCTGGGCGGCGAGATCGAGGATAATCGGCCGGGAGTAGGGGCCGAAGCGGGAGTTCCTGCCGCGAAAGTGCAGATACGACGCGGCGATGATGCCGGGGAAATCGGATTCCGCCATCGCATCGCCGGAGCCGCCCGGGTAATCGAGGTAAAAACCGGCAAAGCCCAATTCTGCGGCGGCGAGTTTTGCCGCGAGGTCGGGGTCTTGCGTGACGATGAGTTCGGGTTCGAAATGGAGCCGCCGCACCTCGCCCGATTCGACGACATTAATGGCGGCTGTCTGGCCGAAGAAGAATCCGGGCAAAAAAACGCGCGGCAGCAGGGGCGACGCGCCCTGCCACAGATCGCCGTCGCGGGGTCGGTAGCGGATCGTTTGCCATTGTTCAAAGGTCATCGCCTGGAGAAAATCCGGCGCGCCGGCCGAGGGCGTCGTATAGGCGGAGGCGGCTGCCTGCCGCGCCCGTTCCTCCACATCGGCGAAGGAGAACGACGCGGCGGCGGCGGGTAAGATTCCCGCGCCCAGCAAAACAATCGCCGCCGCCAGGGCGGCGACAAGGGAACGGCAATTCGCTAAGGGAGGGCGGGCGCTCGTATGCTGGCGAGCGGATCGAGTATGCATGGATATATGGGCCAAAGGTTTTGTTTTTCCTTGGTAAAATGGTCGTTTTACAAAAGTACCGGCTTTTTCGCCATTATCGTCAACGACCGCCCCGAATCAAGACCTATTGCCGCCACCGCTGCCGTCCAAAACACCATAGCCACTCAGGGGAGCCTTGCCCCGGCACAACCTCCCGTCCGTCACCCGGTTCATCGTTTAGACGCCGGGGCGACATTTGAGGAAATCCTGTCGTGTGAGGGCACAGACGCGTCTTCGCGCCAGAATGCCGCACTCTTCCCCAAACGTCACCCCGGCGGGAGAACAAGGAACCGGGCGAGAAACGGGAAGTTGTGCCGGGCAGGCGGGCCGATCTATGCTCCAGATGTGTTTTGGACAACAGTGCAGTGCAAATTGCGAAATGTGGTGCATTGTTAATTGTGCATTGTGCATTGTGAATTGTGAATTGTGAATTGTGAATTGGGGTCCACGCCAAAAGCGGCGAATCACCAAACTCAATCGGTCAAAGCACGATATCCAAAAAAAAGTGCGCTTTTTCCCGCCACCGTGCGTGAACGCCCCTACCATGTACCGTATGCCATCGAAAAAAGGGGAAATCGCCCATGCGCTACAAACCCGAAAAACACTATCCGCCGCCCTATCCCGATATCCCGACCATCCAATCCGCCGCCCACGGCCTGGCCTACGATGCCGGCGATATCCCGCGTCGGCACGAGCATTTTTTCTTCGAGATTTATCTGGGGATGGAGCGGCCCAAGGGCGTGATCAGCAAAAAGAATTGGGACCGCATTTTTTATTACGCCCGCCAGGCCAAGAGGAACCTGGTCGCGCTCATGAAAACCTGGCCCCGGCGTCGGCGCCCCCGTCCCCGCCGCGT
>JAJQBO010000242.1 GCA_021203245.1 Planctomycetaceae bacterium | reverse complement strand
CGCAAGGAGCCGGGGTCGGGCAGATTGGACGCAAAGAGGAGGACAAAATCCGGATCGGTTCTGCCAGCCATCCGCAGCGCGCGGTGCGCGGCGTTGGTGCCGGCCTGTTCGGTATCGGGGTGGCTGCTGTATCCGACTCCAACGTACATACTGTTTCTCCACAATCGATACTATTGCCGCTGCATGGATCGCTGACCTGAATCCGCCGCTTTGGTCATTGACGTAATAGACCGTCCTGTTATGGTTACAACATATATAGCATACTGTCGCGGCAATCCTTTTCCAGTATAAATTCCGCCCCGCTGTTGCCTGAAAGGCTTGAGGATATGAACACCCCCGCGTTTCGCTTTTATCCGACGGTGTGGCTGGATGAGGTGACCTCGACCAACGACGTCGTCAAGCAACGGGTCGGCGAAGGCGTTGCCGAATCGGGCGAAGTGGTTGCGGCCAGGCGACAGACGCGCGGGCGCGGCAGGATGGACGCGGCATGGGAATCGTCGCAGGAAGGCGACCTGACCTTTTCGTTTTATTGGCGCGGCAGCGTGCCGATGGCGGCCCTGGGTTCTCTCGCCATGGCGTGCGCCCTCGGCGTGCGGGATTTTCTCGCCCTCCGGAACGTCCCCTCGCTGTGCAAGTGGCCGAACGACGTGCTTGTCGGCGACGCAAAGATCTGCGGCATCCTCGCCGAAGGCGGTTCGCTCGGCAACGGTGGAAAGTACGGCCTGGTGGTGGGAATTGGCGTCAACCTGCGCCGCGTCGACGGCCGGTCCGGGCGATTCAACCGGGCCATTGCGACGCTTGAGGAGTATGTGCCGGATCTTCCGTCATTACAGGTGCTGCTGCAGGAAGTGCTCGCCAGTCTGGAACCACGCATCGACGCCTGGCAGGAGCGCGGCTTTGCCGCGGTGCGGGATGAATTGCTCGCGAATTTCTGGGGCATGGGCAAGGCCGTATCCGCCCGGACGGCCAAAGGCAGGGTCGAGGGCGTCGTCACCGGCCTGGGAGACAACGGCGAACTCTGCCTCCGCCGTCCCGATGGGACAGACATCGCCGTCGCCAGCGTCACCGCCCTCGAGGGCTGGGACGGAACCCCGTAACTACATCCGGCCGGCGTCCCGATTCAGCTGCCAGTGCCGCTGGGCTTCGAACAATACCACGCCGGCGGCAACGGCGAGGTTAAGGCTTTCAACGCCGCCCAGGAGGGGGATATGGGTGCGCACGTCGGCGAGAGCGGCCAGTTCGTCCGGGACGCCGCGTTCGCCGCCCACCAACAGCGCCAGGGGCGGTTGATACTCAACCTCGCGAAACGAGAGCGCGCCCTCGCCTTCGGTCGCTGCCATCACCAGCCGCGCGCCGAGCCCCGGCCAGGCGGTGACGAACTCGTCGGTCGTGGTGCCGAGGCAGGCAAGACGAAACGCGGCACCCATGCTGCCGCGCAAGAATTTCGGTGAAAACGGATCAGCGCCGTCCAGGAACAGGCACCCGCCGCAGCCAGCCGCCAGCGCGGTCCTGGCCAGTGCCCCGGCGTTGCCCGGGTCCTGCACGCCCGCCGCCACCAGCCAGCGCGCATCGGCGCCAGCGAACAGTTCCGGCAGGGAGACGGCCTCACGAATGATCGAAACCACCACCGCCAGGCCGTCGGCGTTCTTCAACCCGGAAATCTTGTCATAGACGTCATCGGCCAGGCTGATTCGCTCCACCTGCATTTCGCCCGCGAGCCGGTATAGTTCGCCCGCCTCCGGCCGTTGTGAACCCGAGTCGGAAACGAGCAGCGTCACCGGCCGCAAAACGGCGCGTTCCGGCCCGTTCTGCAGCGCTTCCCACGCCAGCTTCGCCCCTTCGGCCAGGGTCAGGCCGAGGGCGTCCCGGTTCTTCCGGTCGCCCAGCCCGGCCCAATCCTTGACGCGCGGATTGGCGCGGCTGGCGATGCGTTTGACGCTGAGTAATTCCTCTCGGGGGATCATCCTGTCTCACTCATAAAAAATGCGGGCGTTGCGCACGCCCGCCTTCCGGTTCGCTCAAGACATCACTCCGGCCGAACAGCCCGCTTGCTCCGCTGGTGCACAATTTGACGCCGGGTGACGGACGTGGAAACGTGAATCGTTTCCCTACTCCGCAAAAATACTTATTCTTCGGCTTCCAGGGCAGCCGCCGCTTCGGCCGAGACGTCGAAGTTGGTATAGACGTTCTGCACGTCGTCGTTTTCTTCAAGCTGGTCGATCAGCCTCGAGATTTTCTGCGCAGCCTCGAGGCCGACTTCGATGCGGTTGTCGGGGATGAGCTGCAATTCCGACATCTGCGATTCGATGCCCGCCTTTTCCAGCGCTTCGCCGACGGCGATGAACGCGGTCGGATCGGTGTAGATTTCGAAGAAGGTGTCCTGGTCGACCACGTCTTCCGCGCCAGCTTCAATCGCCACGTCCATGAGCGTTTCCTCGTCCGCCTTGTCTTTCTCGACCTGATAGACGCCCTTCCTTTGGAACATGTGCATGACAGAACCCTGCTTGCCGATTTTCGCGCCGGCCCTGTCGAAGATAAAGCGGATTTCCGGGCCGGTGCGCTGGCCGTTATCGGTCAG
>JAJQBO010000226.1 GCA_021203245.1 Planctomycetaceae bacterium | reverse complement strand
GCGTCATTCCATTGTATCGATGCAAGAAGGGGCGCCGCAGCGCGGTTCCACTACTCTTAGTATATCAAAAATAATTTGACAACGCATTGATTATATGTTAATTTTTATATAAATAGCTAAACACTCCTCAAAAATTTTTTCCAGTGCCATTCGAGGGCCGAGTCGCGTTTCACTTTTGAAACCTTTTTTCATAAAGGCCGAAATTAGTAAGCGTTGAATCGGAGCGATTTTTCACGAAAACGGCTGGTACAGGGAGAGGACGCCACCCGGAATTTATTCACGCATTACGGAAAATTACACGCATACACAACTGATTCATTATCGGGCGAGAGGCGGCGTCACTGCCCTCGCGTTCGCGTCGCTGGCCGGCGGTGGCAGGGGAAGCCCGACACCAGAAAAGGGTATGCCGTCCGGTCAAGCGGGTTGCAGGTCAGCTATGGTTCAAGGGAGATTGTATGAGCACCAACACACCGGCAGGGGGTCAGGGGTTTTTCAAGCGCAAGAATATCGAGTTTACGCTCCATCGCTATGGCATTGAAGCGCTTGGGGCCATGGCCCTCGGCCTGTTCGCGTCCCTGCTCATCGGCACCATCATTAATATGGTCGGCGACGTCACCGGCATCGCCTGGCTAAACGAGGTCGGCAAGCTGTGCATGGCCATGATGGGGCCGGCCATCGCCGTCGCCGTCGCCTTCGGCCTCAAGGCCCCGCCGTTTGTCCTGTTTTCCGCCACCGTGGTCGGCCACGCCGCCGTGCTGGCCGGAGGCGGCCCCGCCGGCTGCTTTATCGCCGCCGTCATCGCCGCCGAATGCGGCAAGATGGTTTCGAAAGAGACGAAAATCGACCTGATCGTCACCCCGGCCGTCACCGTCTTTGTCGGCATCGCCGTCGGCCAGTTCGTCGGTCCCTATATCGGTACTTTCATGACCTGGGTCGGCCAGCTCATCATGTGGGCGACGGATCTCCAGCCCATTCCCATGGGTATCCTCGTCTCGGTCATCATGGGCCTGGCCCTGACCGCCCCCATTTCTTCGGCCGCCATCGCCGTCATGCTGGGCCTCTCCGGCCTCGCCGCCGGCGCGGCCACGGTCGGCTGCTGCTGCCAGATGGTCGGCTTCGCCATCGCGTCGTACAAGGAAAACAAACTGGGCGGCCTCCTCGCCCAGGGCCTCGGCACATCCATGCTGCAGGTGCCGAATATTGTCAAGAATCCGCTGATTCTCATTCCGCCCACCCTCGCCTCGGCCATTCTCGGTCCCATCGCCACCACCGTCGCCAAGATGGAAAACACCCCCCATCGGCGCGGGCATGGGCACGAGCGGCCTGGTCGGCCAGATCGGCACCATCAACGCCATGGGATCGGGCGGCGGCGTCCTGACCTGGATTCTCGTTCTCCAGATCCTGCTGCCCGCCGTGTTGACCTGGGTCATTGCCGAATACATGCGGAAAAAGAATTGGATCAAGTTCGGCGACCAGAAATTGGACATATAAGTATATACGGCTTCCATGCGCGGTTTTTACAGAACGTCCCCGGGAGGGCACGGTCGTCCTCCCGGGCGCGTTTGGCACCATACAGAAGGTAGGTTCACCATGCCCACAATCACCATCAAACTCACCCTGAACGGGGAACAACGGGAAGGAAATGCGCAGCCCGCCCAGACCGCGCTCTCCTTTCTCCGCGACGTCATGGGCCAGAAGAGCGTCAAGGAGGGCTGCGGCATCGGCGAGTGCGGCGCGTGCACCGTCATCGTGAACGGCAAGGCGGTCAACACCTGCCTCATGCCCGCCGGCCAGCTCGACGGCGCGACCGTTATCACGACGGAAGGCCTGGGGACGGAGGAAAATCCGCACCCGCTGCAGTCCGCCTTCGTCAAGCACAACGCCATCCAGTGCGGCTACTGCTCGCCCGGCTTTATGATGAACGCCAAGGCGCTCCTCGACGAAAAACCCGACCCGACCCGCGAGGAGGTTTCCAAGGCCCTCGCCGGCAACATCTGCCGCTGCACCGGGTATCAGCAGATCGTCGACGCGGTCATGGACGCGGCCGAGACCATTCGGGAAGGAGCCGGCTCATGATTGACGTCATGAATTACCACCAGCCCGACCGCTCCGCCATCGACTATGTCCGCCCGGCCACGGTCGACGAGGCGGTCGCCATGCTGGCGAAGGAAGGAACCGCGATCGTCGCCGGCGGCACCGATCTCATGATCGACATCCGCGCCGGCTGGTTCAAAGGGAACTGCCTCGTCGACGTCAAGCACATCCCCGAAATGCACGGCATTCGCGAGGAAAACGGCGCGATAGCCATCGGCGCGACGACCAGTATCGAGGAACTGCGGCAAAGCCCGCTCGTCCGTGAAAAGCTCCCCGCCCTGTACAAGGCGACGGAAAAGTTCGCCAGCCTCCAGGTCAGGAACACCGTCACCATCGGCGGCAACGTCGGCCACGCCGCCCCGTGCGGCGATACCCACCCGCCGCTTATCCTGTACGACGGGGAAGTGGAGATCGCCTCCGCGTCCGGCAGGCGCGTCGTCCCGCTTCGAGAGACTCTCGCCGGCCCGAGCAAGTCCGCCCTCAAGCAGGGCGAACTGATGACCCGCTTCACCCTACGGCCCCGCAAGGCCGCGCTCGAGGACTTCCAGAAGATCGGCCGCCGCAAGGACCTGGCCATTTCCCGCGTCAGCCTCGCCATGCTCCTCGACGTCGATGCGTCCGGCGTCATGGACGAGGTGCGGGTCGTCCTCGGCGCCTGCATGCCCACCACCGGCCGCATGCCGGAGACGGAGGCGATACTCAAGGGCAACAAGCCGACCTGGAAGGTGTTCCGCGAAGCGGCCGCCCACATGGCGGCGGAGATGATCGCCATCACCGGCAGGCGCAAATCCATTTATTACAAGGAACCGGCAATCCAAGGACTCATGCTCCGGATGTGCATCCCGTTCGTGAAGGGGGCCTCGAAATGACAGCGAAATTCATCGGCACAGACATCACCCACCCGCGCATCTGGGAAAAGGCCATGGGCGACGCCCTCTTCGCCGCCGATCTCGCCCCTGACGACTGCCTGGTCCTGAAGGCGCTTCGGGCCGGCAGGCACCATGCCGAGATCGTCTCCATCGACTATTCGGAAGCGGAAAAGCTGCCGGGCGTGGTCCGCATTTTCACGGCGAAGGACATCCCCGGCCGCAACACCACCGGCATCATCAACAAGGACTGGCCGGTCCTGGCCGAAGGCAAGATTCGTTCCATGGCCGACGCCGTCGCCCTGGTCGCGGCCGAGACGGAACAGGCCGCCCAGGCGGCCCTGCGGGCCATCAAGGTCGAATACAAGGACCTCCCGGCCCTCCTCAACCCCTTCGACGCCCTGAAGGAGGACGCCCCCAAGATTCACGAAGGCGGCAACCTCCTGTTCACCCGCGTCGTCAAACGGGGCGATGCCGAAGCGGCTTTCGCCACGGCGGCCAACATCATCGAACGCGAGTACAAAACCCCGGCCATCGAGCACTGCTATATGGAACCGGACGCGGGCTACGGCTATGTCGACGAAGACGGCGCGCTCGCCATCGTCGTCTGCACCCAGAATCCGCACTTCGATCTGGGCGAGGTCTGCGCCGTCCTCGACCTGCCCGAGGACAAGGTCCGCATCATCCAGGCGGTGACCGGCGGCGGCTTCGGGTCGAAGCTGGACATCACCGTCCAGGGTTATATCGGCCTGGCCCTCTACCATCTCAAGCGCCCGGTGCGGTATTTCTATAACAAGGAAGAGGCGCTCCTGGCCACCGGCAAGCGTCACCCGATGTGGATCACGATAAAGACCGGCGTCGACAAGGACGGCAAACTGGTCGCCTGCCATGCCCACATTACCGGCGACGGCGGCGCGTACGGTTCCTACGGCATCGCCGTGGCGACCCGCGCGGCGGTGCACGCCACCGGCCCCTACGCCTGCCCGAACGTCGACATCACCGCGCTTGAAGTTTATACGAACAACCTCTTCGCCTGCGCCATGCGCGGCTTCGGCACGCCGCAGGTTGCCTTCGCCTACGAGAGCCAGATGGACCTGCACGCCCAGGCCCTCGGCCTCGACCCGATCGAGATTCGGCTCCGCAACGCCCTGCGGCCCGGCGCGCACACCGCCACCGGCCAGTTGATGACAGCCAGTTGCGGCCTGCCGAACTGCCTCGAGGCGGTCAAGCCCTACTACCACGACGCGGTTACCACGTGGGTGAAGGAAGAACCGTCGTCCCCGACCCGCAGGCGCGGCGTCGGCGTCGGCGCGATGTGGTATGGCTGCGGCAGTACCGGCGCGGCCAATCCCGCCACCGCCCAGGTCGAGGTGGACGAAAACGGCATCGTCACCCTGTTCACCGGCTGCGCCGACATCGGCCAGGGTTCGTCCATCGTGCTGCTGCAGTTGGCGGGCGAGGTGTTGGGGCTACATCCGTCCAAGTTCAGGCTGGTTTGCGCCGACACGAAGTATACGACCAACGCCGGCGCGTCGTCGGCCAGCCGCCAGACCTATATTTCCGGTAACGCCGTCGTCCTCGCCACCACCGAAATGGCCGAGGCGCTCAAGAAGGCGGCCGCGGCCATCCTTGAAGTCGGGCCGGAAACGCTGGAACTGGACGACGGCCTGATCCGGGTCATCGCCGACCATGCGCAAAAGGTGACGTTCGCCGACGCGGCCAAGCATATCGCCAAGGCGGGCGAAGCGCTCCGCTGGGAAGGCTTCTTCGACCCCGACACCACCCCGCTCGCCGCCGAAGACGGCCAGGGCGTGCCGTACGGCACCTACGCTTTCGCATGCCAGATGGCCATGATCGAGGTGGATGTGTTGACCGGCGAAGTCGACGTCATCAAGATCGTCGCCGCCCACGACGTCGGCCGGGGCGTGTCGCCGGCCAACCTGGTCGGTCAGATCGGCGGCGGCATCGGCATCGGCCAGGGCTTTGCCCTGACGGAGGAATTCGAGACAGGCGTCACCGAATCCCTGACCGACTACCACATCGCCACGGTCATGGACATGCCGGAGATCGTGCCGATCATTGTCGAGGATCACGAGCCGTCCGGCCCGTTCGGCGCAAAAGGCATTGGCGAACCGGCCCTGGTCCCGACCGCACCCGCCATCCTGAACGCTATCGAGATGGCCCTGGGAGAACGCATCTACGAACTCCCCGCCAACCTCGAGCGCGTCCTCGACGCCAGCCGCAAGGCGGGATGGCCGGACAAGCTGGAGTTTTAAAAACAGTCATCGTTCCACTTCATACGGGCGCGCCGCCTGTATTTCGGGCGGCGCGCTTTCGTGGTAGGCCTTATATCGTACCGGTCATTGCATCATTTATCCTCAGTAAGTCCGTGCCGTCACTCCGACCCGTCCTCCCCCCACTCGCGCAGGGCGCGCTGGCGGGCGCTTTCAATTGCCAGCACCCGGAGCGTGCAGACGTCGAACTCCTCCTCCACCTTGCCCGTCACCCACAAGGGCTGGACCGAGGCGAGGAGTTTGCGGTATTTGCGGAACTCCTCGGGGAACACCACCGCTTCGCACAGCGAACGCGGATCTTCGAACGACTGGAACATCATCGCCTCGCCGTGCCGCGTCTCGACTATCTTGGCCGTGATCGGCCAAAGGAGAAGCGTCACCAGTTCGCCGCTGTGTTTGGCGAGGTCGGCGGCTTCGATAAGGCGGGGCTTTTTGCGCCGCCGGTAGAAGTCCATCCCGGCGGCGATCTCCTCCCGGTAGAGGATCATCGGGTGACAGCCGGGAATAAACCCCATGGAGGCGTATTCGGCCTCGAGCCGCTGCGCCTCGGTGTAATCGGGCAGATCGGGCGGCGTCGCGTCCGTTTCCTTCGGTTCGGCGCGGGCGAACAGGGAACCGGTGCGAGGAACCCTGGCTTTGGCGCTCGCCTCGTGTCTGCCGTCAACGCCCTTCCACAGCAGTTGCGGCCGGTTCCAGCCCGGTTCGAGCCCGTCCAACGCCCCGACGAGGACCAGCCGGCGCACATCGTCCGTCGCCAGCGCGGTGCGGGAGAGGAAATCCTCGAGGCTTCGGTACGGGCCGCCGCGCCCGCGTTCGTCCACGACGGCGCGCATGCTGTCGGCCGACAGGCCGGAAATAGCCATCAAGCCGGTGCGGATTGCCGCGCCTTCGGCCGTCCAGGCGATGGTCGAGGCGTTCACATCCGGCCGGAGGACACCCAGCCCCATGCGCATCGCTTCCGAGACATAGGCCTGGGCCGAGTAATAGCCGCCGCCGTTCGACAGCACCCCGGCGATAAAATAGGCGGGGTAATGGGCGCGGATATAGGCCGATTCGAACGACACTTGGGCAAAGCTGGCCGAATGCGGCTTGCAGAACGAATAACCTGTCATCGACATCAGGGCGCGCCAGAAATTGTGCATCGTTTTGTCGTCGACGCCGTTTTCCTTGGCCGCCTGCTCGAGATCGGGGTACATTTCCCGCAAGCGTTCCTCCGCATTCCGCTTGCCCAGCGCTTTACGGAGTTTGTCGGCTTCCTCATAGCTGTAATTGCACAGATACATCGACAGCTTGACGATGTCCTCCTGGTAGACGGGAATGCCGTAACTCTCCTCGAAGGCGCGCTTTTCCCGAAGGATATTGTTGTCCCAATCCCAATTGCCTCCCGAATGAACGCGGGTGAGGTATTCCTGGATAAAGGCGTTGGCGGCGGGGCGGATGATGGACGAGTGCACCACCGCGTGCTTGAAGTCGCCCTGGCGCGCCTTCGCCATGAGAAGGCGCATGGACGGGCTTTCCAGATAAAACACGCCGAAGGTGTTGCCGGTCTGCAAAAGCCGCTGCGTCTCCTTGTCCTCGGTCGGGTCGCCCGTAATGACCTGTTCCTCGGGGATGCTGTAGTCGCGGGAGATGGCGCGGACGGCGTCGCGGATAACCGCGAGCGAGCGGTTGCCGAGGAGGTCGATCTTCACCAGCCCCATCTCTTCCGCGCCGTCCTTTTCCCACTGGATGGTCGGCTGGCCCTTGCGGGAAATCTGCAGCGGCACCGTCCGGGCCAGCACCCCGGGCGACACGACCAGCCCGCCACAGTGCATGGACAGGCCGTGCGGCAACCCGGCGAGGCGTTTCGACAATTCCGCCACCGTCTCCCAATTCGACGCTTGCACCTTCCCGAGCGCGGTCAACTGCCGCATCACCCGGGACGGCATAAACTGGTGCGCCGCCGTCGGCTTCGGCGCAGGCAGGCGGCTGTTGAAAACGGCGGCGTGGATTTCCGGCTGGGTCGAGAGGCGGCGGGAAATTTCGGTGTCGGCGTGGCCGAGGGCGCGGGCGACGGCCCGGAACGCGCCGCGCCAGTCGTAGCGGTTGTGGTTGGCGACGCGGCCGACCTTGTCCCGGCCATACTGGGCGAAAACGCTGTCGAGGATGCCGTCCCGTTCGTCCCAGGCGAAGTCGACGTCGATGTCGGGCGGATCCGTGCGGCCTTCGTTCAGGAAGCGCTCGAACATCAGGTCGTGCTTGAGGACGTCGACGTTGGTCACGCCGAGGCAATAATTGACCAGACTCGCAGCGCCCGAACCGCGCCCGCAGGTGATGGAACGGCCCCGGTTCACCCGCCTGTCGCCGCCGGCGAGACGATTGACGATGTCCTGCACAATGAGGAAATATTCGGCAAAGCCTTTTTGCCCAATAATGCCAAGTTCCCTTTCCAACCGTTCGCGCGCCGCGTCGTTGACAAACCCGTAGCGTTGGACCGCCCCCTCGTACGCGAGCCGCCGCAACCGCGCCAGGGCCGATTCCCCCGCATCGCCGGCGCGGTCGTTATCCGGCAAGGGCGGGAAAATAACGCCCGTATTCGGCTCAAATCCGGCCAGTTCCTCCGCCAGCCGGTTCGCCCGGTCGATTGCGTCGGCGAAGGCGGCGAAGCGATCGTCATAGCTGTCCGGCGAAGCGGCGACGAGTCCGGGCGGGGCGGACAGGTAGGGGGTGACGCCGCCGAGCGCGTCATAGCGCTCCGCCTCCGGGATGCGATCCACGGTGTCGGCAGCGCCGACCGCCCGCAGCAGCCGGTGGGTCAGGTAGTCGTCGGGGGTCCGAAAAACCGGCCCTGGTGCAAACACCGCGCTGTGCGGGTCGACGCCTCGGGGCGGAGCCGCCATGGTCGGCCCGATGCGCCAATACACTTCCGCGCCGCCCCGGCGGAGACTGTGCCAGGTGGGCGCATCGTTGGTCAGGAAAATGAGGCCGTCATACCGCTTTCCTTCGGCAAAGAAGCGTCGTCCCCGCTCGGGCTCGAGAACGGGAAGACCGCCCGCATTCGCCGGCGGCGCGGAGGCGGCCAGTTCGTGCCAGTCGGTAATGCGCTGACACATGTTGCCATAGCCGATATGGAGCCGGACAAAGGCGAGGACGCCCTTGCCGTCGGCGTAGGGGAACGAAACGCCGTACAACGGGCGGACGCCGTCGTATTTTCCCGCCAGCCCCACCGTTTCGGGAAGACCGTACAGCGCAGCGTGGTCGGTAATGCCCAGGTGGGTATAGCCCAGTTCCGCCGCGATGCGGAACCAGTCCGCCGGCGAGCCGGTCCCCCAATTGAGGGAATAATAGGTCTGAACGCCCAGGAGCGCGCGGGGTGGCGGCGTTGTTTTCATATCCATTAGTCTGTCATGGTGGTGATATAAAGCCTTTCAAACGAGGCTGGTTGAGACCGAGAAGGATACAGGATATACTATATGGAGGACAAGCTGCCACATAGTCGCAATATAGTCCATGGAGAGCAATATGCAGACAATCAAACTAAAGGGTCTCGTTGACGATACAGGCAGACTTGTGGTCACCTTGCCCGCTGGAACCAAATCAGGCGAGGTCGACGTACTTGTTATCGTTCAGGGTATGGATGATTCCGTCCATGCTGAAGATGATGCCTTTGAAGAGCTCATGAACTTCCACAAGGGAAACCGTCTTGACGGCATATCGTTACAGGAGCTGGTGTCGGAGGGACGGCGCTAATGCCAGCACTTGTTCTCGATAGCTCCGCCACGCTGAGTCTTGCCTTCGAAGATGAACGCGATGACCAAACGGTGCGGATCTTTGAGGCCGTTAGAGCGGAAGGAGCAATCGTACCGGGATTATGGCCCCTTGAAGTTGCCAATATACTGTACAGCGGGGTAAAGCGTAATCGGCTGGTGGAGGGCCAGGCGCTGAGATTTCTACGGCTGCTATCGACACTCCCCATTAGCGTGGTTGCCGACGAATCCGCACCCGCTACCATGGCTTTCGACATTTTCGTGATTTCGAGCCGTTTTGGGCTCACGGCATACGATGCCGCCTACCTGCAGTTGGCATTGGTTTCGGGACTTCCCCTGGCTTCGAAAGATCGGCAGCTCAATGCCGCCGCCAAATCGGCTGGCCTTGCTCTTTATTAAAAAAGGCCCGCCTCCAGGGAAGCGGGTCTTCATGCTAAATCTCTTCGTGAATCCAATGACTACTAGTTCGCCACCGCTTCCCGCCTGCGGGTGTAATCAGGCAGCAGCATCGGGCTGGCGTTCGCCGTCTCGATGCCTGCCTCGCGGCGCATGGACTCGTATTTGTCCACGTGATTGAGGTTGGGCGTGCCGGGGGTGATGTTCTTGTAGCGGCGGCCCGCCTCCTGGCCGGCGTTTCTGCCGAAGACGATGATGTCGAGGAGGGAGTTGCCCATCAGGCGGTTGCGGCCGTGGATGCCGCCGACCGCTTCCCCTGCCACCAGCAGGTTTTCAATGTCCGACTGGCCGTCCGCCGAAATGCGGATGCCGCCGTTCTGGTAGTGCAGGGTCGGGTAGATGAGAATCGGCTTTTCGCGGATATCCATGTCGTACTTCGAGTACATGCGGAGCATCGCCGGGATGCGCTTCTCGATTGCGCCCGCGCCGTGAATGGCTTCGATCATCGGAGTGTCCAGCCACAGGCCGAGGCCGTCCGTGGTCTCGAGGCCGAGCTTGCGTTCGTTGCACTCGCGAATGATGGACGCGGCCGAGACGTCGCGCGTTTCCAGGGGATGCATGAAGACCACGCCCTCGCGGTTGACCAGCTTCGCGCCGAGCGAACGCACTTTTTCCGTCACCAGCGCGCCGAAAATCTGGTTCGGGAAGGCGACGCCGGTCGGGTGATACTGCAGCGTGTCCTGGTAGAGGAGCCGCGCACCGGCCCGGTAGGCCAGCACCAGACCGTCGGCGGTCGCGCCGTAGTGGTTCGACGTGGGGAAGCCCTGGTAGTGCATCCGCCCCGCGCCGCCGGTGGCGATGACCACCACCTTGGCCCGGGCGACCATGATTTCCTCGGTCTCCATGTTCATGAGGACAGCGCCGGCGGCGCGGCCCTTGTCGTCGAGAATCAGTTCGATGGCGGCGGTGAAGTCGACCACCGGGATCTGGCGGTTGAGGACTTCGTCGCGGAGGGTGCGCATGATTTCCGCCCCGGAGTAGTCCTTGGCGGCGTGCATGCGCTTGCGGCTGGTGCCGCCGCCGTGGGTGGTGATCATGACGCCGTTCTCGTCCTTGTCGAACATCACGCCCAGTTTGTTCAGCCACTGCACCGCGCCGGGGCCGTCGCAGACGAGTTTGCGGAGGAGTTCGGGGACGGCGGCGTAGTGGCCGCCGCCGAAGGCGTCGAGATAGTGTTGTGCGGGGGAGTCGTTTTCCTTGTCAGCCGCCTGGATGCCGCCCTCGGCCATCATGGTGTTGGCGTCGCCGATACGCAGCTTCGTGACCATCATCACGTTCGCGCCCGCCTCGTGGGCCTCGATGGCGGCAGACGATCCGGAACCGCCACCGCCGATGACGAGGACGTCGACGTCGTAGTCGGGGTGGTTCAGGTCGACGTTCAGGTCGAGGACGCGGCTGCGGCCCTGGAGAAGCGCGCCGAGTTCGAGCGGCACCTTTTCGCCCTTGTTCGGGCCGATCGACAGGCTCATGAATTTGTCGGGACGGTAGTCCGGGTGGAACTTCGCCAGCAGGTCGCTTTTTTCCTCGGCGGTCATGCGGCGCGGCGTGGCGGCGATATTGTCCTTGCGGGCCGCTTCAACCTTGGCGATGGAATCCAACATTTCCTGTGTGTACAACTCGGCACCCCCTTTCGCTACACCTCGATTTCGCGGTTATTGTAGAGTTCCTTGATTTCTTCCAGCGGCTTGCCCATGAGATTGGCGATGAGCTCGTTGAAGTCGCCGTTGTCGATTTCCTTCACGCGATTCGTGAGGTGCTTCGACTCGGGAGCCAGGTACTTGCCGGTGAGGCGGCGGGCGAGGAGCGCCACCTGCGGATGCGAGATGCCGGCCGGGCACCGGGACGAACAGACGCCGCACATGACGCAGTCAAAGGACTCCTCGGCGCAGACGTCGTACTCGCCCCGCTGGGCATGGGCGATGTACTGCATCACGTTCAGGTCCTGGGTACAAGCCTTGGTGCAGGCGTTGCAGCCGATGCAGGAGTAGATTTCCGGATAGAGCTGCATCATGATCTGTTCGGTGGGGCGCACCTTTTCGATGTCGTAGAGTTCCTTGACAAGCGGGAAGAACGGCAGCGAGGCGATGTACATGTTGTCTTCGACCGCCGTCTGGCAGGCGAGGCAGACCTTCAGCTCGCGGTCGCCGGCGATGCGGTAGATGGTGGCGCATGCGCCGCAGAAGCCGTTACGGCAGCCGCAGCCGCGCACCAGCCTGTAGCCCGCGTACTCGTACGCGCCCATGATGGTGAGGGTCGAAGGCACCTCGTAGCGTTTCCCCATGATATAGACGTGGACCATTTTTTGCGGCGTCGTTTCCATAGTGAGTCCATTCTTTAATAATGCACAATTCACAATTCATAATTCACAATTATTACACCAATTCATCAATGCGACAATTGGACCATTGGATCATTGTGGTTCATAATTATGCATTGTGAATTGTGAATTGTGAATTCGAACAATAATGACTACGCTTCTACTAGTACTCGTCCGGTATCTCGTCGAGTTCGTCGCAGCGGAAAACCGGGCCGTCGCGGCACACGTATTTGGGACCGATGTTGCAGCGGCCGCACTTGCCGATGCCGCACTTCATCCGCAGTTCCAGGGTGGTGTAGACCTGCGTCTTGGCGAAGCCCATTTCCTGCAGGGCCTGGAGGACGAACTTGATCATGATTGGCGGGCCGCAGACCAGCACCGTCTTGGTCGGGGGGAACGCCAGTTCCTTGACATAGTTCGGGACAAAGCCGACGTGGCCGTCCCAGCCGTCTTCCTCGCGGTCGATGGTGAGGTGAACTTTGACGTCGTCCTTGCCGTCCCACTCGTTCTTGATTTCATCCAAATAGACGAGGTCGGCGGCCGAACGTGACCCGTAGACGATGTCGACGGTGCCGTAGTTCTTGCGGTTGTGGCGGACGTAGTTGATGACCGAGCGCAGGGGCGCAAGGCCGATGCCGCCGGCGATGAAGAGAAGGTCTTTCCCCTTCAGCTCGGTCTCAACCGGGAAGTTGTTGCCATAGGGGCCGCGCACCGTCACCTCCTGCCCTGCGTCCATATGGTGCAGGTAGTCCGTGAGCATGCCGCAGCGCTTGACCGAGAATTCCATGTACTCGGTGTTGGTCGGGCTGGAGGTGATGGAGAACATCGCCTCGCCGACGCCCGGCACCGACACCATGGCGCACTGGCCCGGCAGGTGCGGGAAAACGACACCGCCCCCCGGAGCCTCGACCCGGTAGGTCTGCACGTCCGGCGTTTGCTGCTTGATGTTCGTCACCACGCCCAGCATCGGGATCAGCATATCCTTCGTGGCGGTGGTGTTAGTACCGCAGGAGCAGCCGCTCATTTGCCCACCCCTTCCATGGCTTCCATGGCCTGCATGGCTTTGATGACCTTGACGATATTGAGTGACGACGGGCATTTCTCGACGCAACGGCCGCAGCCGACGCAGGAGTATTTGCCGTCGTTGTTCTGCGGGAAATAGACCAGCTTGTGCATAAAACGCTGGCGGAAGCGCTGCATCTGGGTGTTCCTGATATTGCCGTGCGCCATCAGGGTAAAGTCCGAATACATGCATGAATCCCAGCAGCGGAAGCGGCGGATGCCGTCCTTGGTGTCCCGGTCCTGGATGTCGTAGCACTGGCAGGTGGGACAGACAAAGGTGCAGGTGCCGCAGCCGAGGCAGCTTTCCGCCATCTTCGCCCAGTTGGGCGACTCGAACCACGCATCGAACTCGGCGTCGCCGACCTTCGGCAGTTCGAGTTCGGTGTTGGGAAGTTGTTTAAGGATGTCGGCAATGGCGGCCTGTTGTTCGGCAACCGCTTTGTCGCCGTCCGCGCCGGCGTCCTCGAGGAGGCTGCCCAATTCGGCGGTGAGTTTTTCGCCCTTGTCGCTCGTGGGCTTCCAGTAGAGCGTGTCGCCGACGAGCCACGCGGCGACGTCGCCCTTGGGTTCGGCCGGGTTCACGCCGAAGGCGGTGCAGAAGCAGCTTTCGTCAGGCGTGCCGCAGGCGAGGGTGACGATGACGCCTGCCCCACGGCGCGCTTCGTAGAAGCTGTCCTTCGGCTCGGCCAGGAAGACGAGGTCCAGGACCTCAAGGCCGGCCAGGTCGCAGCCGCGCATCCCGAAGACAACGAACTCGTCGGTCGGGCGCTTCTTTTCGGTGATGGTTATCTTCTTGCCTTCCTTCTGGAAAGAGACGAAGTCCTCGTTCTGCGGAAAGAAGAAATCCTTGCCGCTCTTCAGGGTCTTGCCGGCGAGGTTCACGGCCGCGCCTTCCCGCCACAAACCGAACTCGACCCGATCCCCGTCCTGGACGGGAATCCAGAGCTGCCGGTCGCCGTTCAGGGCGGCGTAGAGCAGCGGGAGCTTTTCTGTCGAAATCTTTTTCATCAGCTTCCACTCCCTTTGAGGATGGCTTCGCCGGGTTCCATGTCTTCCGTGTTGTATTCGGTCAGCGGCGACACGCCGTCGTCCGACGCGCCGGCCTGGAACGGACCGTAGATCCGGTTGATGTCCTTGATGAACTTCCGGTTCAGCAGGTGCAGCGGAATCCCTTCCGGACAGGCCCGGCTGCATTCGCCGCAGTCGGTGCAGCGGCCGGCAACGTGGAAGGCCCGGATGACGTGGAAAAGCTTGTCGTCGAAGGCGTCGATGTTGGACTTGCCCGCCACTTCCGACCCCGGATTGTCGAACACGCACTTGACGCAGGCGCAGACCGGGCAGGCGTTGCGGCAGGCGTTGCAGCGGATGCAGCGCTTGAGGTGCGACTGCCAGAAGGCGAAGCGCTCGTCCGGCGTCATCGTTTCCAGTTCCTCGACCCCGGCGAAGCGGTAGGGGTTTTCCGGCTCGTCGTGTTCCTCGCCCTTCGGCTTGACCAGAATTTCGTCGGAGACGGGGAACTTGTGCGTCTTGCAGGAGAGGCATTTCTCGAGGACCGCGTCCTTGCCGGCGATGCGCTTTTCGCCATAGAGGGTGTCGAGGACGACCTCGCCGCCACGGGCGAACCGCGAGCCGCGAATCCCCTTTATGCCGGCGGCGCGAAGCTTGTCAGCATCCAGGATAGTGGGGCTGGGAATGCCCAGGACATAGACGGAGTCCCGTTCAAGCCGGTGCTGCCCGAGCATCTGGTTCAGGCTGAAGGCGTCGCAAGGCTTGCACAGCATCAGCACCTTGCCGTCCTCGGCCTTGCGGCCGTTCAGGAGACGGGAAAGGTTCTGCCCGCAGAAGTGGTTGAAAATAAAGTCGCGCTCCAGCTCTTCGACCGAGGTGAAGAAGGCGGGGCTGGGGTCGGTATACGTTTCACCCTTTTTCCAGCCAAGCACGCTCGTGACTGTGCCGTCCGCCATGAGCTCCTTGGCGCGGGCGAGGATTTTGTCTTGTATGCTCATCAGCGCAGTTCCCCCAAATGGTTCGGCTTGCCCAGGGCGGCAACCTGTTCGGCGAATTCGGACATGGTCTTCGCGAACTTGCTGCCTTCGGCGGCGGAAATCCACTCGACCCGGGTGCGCTGGCGCTCAATGCCCAAGTAGTCCAGCATGCTGAACAGGAGTGACATCCGGCGGCGGGCGAAGTAGTTCCCAGAGGTGTAGTGACAGTCGCCGGGGTGGCAGCCGGCGATAATGACCCCGTCCGCCCCGCGCTGGAAGGCGCGGAGGATAAACATGGGGTTGACGCGGCAGGAACAGGGCACGCGGATAATCTTGACGTCCGCAGGGTACGTCAGGCGGCTGGTGCCGGCCAGATCGGCCCCGGCGTAGCTGCACCAGTTGCAGCAAAAGGCCACGATCAGCGGCTTGGTTTTGACGTCTTCGTTCGCTATCGACATATCGCATCAACCTCCGCCAAAATCTGCCGGGTCGAGAATCCCTTGAGATCCATCGCGCCCGAGGGACAGGTCACGGTGCAGGCGCCGCAGCCCTGGCACACCGCTTCGTTGACGACCGCCTGACGGGCCATGACGCGCTTGCCGTCCCGGACCACCTGCTGGTCTTCATAGCCGATCGCGCCGTAGGGGCAGACGTTTTCGCACATCGAGCAGCCGTTACACAGGCTGTTGGACGAGCCGGCCACGCAGGGATTGGTGACCAGGTGGTCCTTCGCGAGGAGGCCGATGGCCTTTGACGCGGCCGCGCCCGCCTGCGCCACCGTCTCGGGGATATCCTTTGGCCCCTGGCACAGGCCGGACAGGAAGATGCCGGCGGTGGGGCTTTCCACCGGGCGGAGCTTGGGGTGGGCTTCGGTGAAGAAGTCGTTCGTGTCCATGCTCGCGGTCAGCATCGTGCCGATGGCGCGCGCGCCTTCCTCGGGCTGGACCGCCATCGCCAGGACGACCAGGTCGGCGTCAAGGATAATCTGCTTGTCGTTCAGGAGGTCCGACGCCTGGACAGTGAGGGTATCGCCGTTCTGCTCCACCTGGCCGACCATGCCCTTGATATAATGCACGTCGTACTGCTCGATGGCGCGGCGCTGGAACTCGTCGAAGTTCTTGCCCGGGGTGCGGACGTCGATGTAGAAGACATAGACTTCGGAGTCCGGATACTTCTCGCGGGTCAGCATCGCGTGCTTGGCCGTGTACATGCAGCAGATTTTCGAGCAATAGGTCTTGCCGTCGCAGTCGCCGCCGTTCCGGGAACCGACGCACTGGACAAACACCACCTTCTTCGGTTCCTTGTGGTCGGACGGACGCACGAGGTGGCCGCCGGTTGGGCCGGCCGCGTTGCAGAGGCGCTCGAACTCGAGCGAGGTGATGACGTCCGGGTATTCCTCGTAGTGAAATTCGCCGTACTTGTCCGGCGACATCGTGTCAAAGCCGGTGGCGACGATAATAGCGCCATAGCTTTCTTTAAAGACCGTGTCCTGCTGTTCGTAATCGACCGCCTTGGCCTGGCAAATCTTCTGGCAGATGCCGCACTTGCCGGTCTTGAACTTGATGCATTCCGTCGTGTCGATGACCGGGACGTTCGGGATGGCCTGGGCGAAGGGGATATAGATGGCCGGGCGGTTCTTGAGGCCCTGGTCGAACTCGCTCTTCGCCTTTTTGGACGGGCACTTGGCCATGCAGTCGCCGCAGCCGGTACAGGCCTTTTCGTCGACATAGCGGGCTTTTTTGCGGATAGTGGCGGTGAAGTTGCCGACAAAGCCGCTGACCGCCTCCACCTGCGAATAGGTGTGGAGGGTGATGTTTTCGTGCTGGGCCGCTTCCACCATCTTCGGCGTCAGGATGCACGCGGCGCAGTCGAGGGTGGGGAAGGTCTTGTCCAGTTGCGCCATCTTGCCGCCGATGGTGGGCTTCCGCTCAACCACGTCGACCTTGAAACCGGCGTCGGCGATGTCGAGGGCGGTCTGGAGACCGGCGATGCCGCCGCCAATAACCAGGGCGCGCTTGACGACCTTGCTCTCGCCCGCCTGGAGCGGCGTGTTGAGCATCAGCTTCGCGATGGCGGCACGGCCGAGGATAAGGGCCTTTTCGGTCGCGTCCGTCTTGTCGCGGTGAATCCAGGAGCACTGCTCGCGGATGTTGGCGATTTCCACCAGGAACGGGTTCAGCCCGGCGGCTGCGGCGGCCTTGCGGAAGGTGTTTTCGTGCATGCGCGGCGAGCACGACGCGACGACAATGCCGGTCAGTTCGTGTTCCTTGATGGCGGCGCGGATGGCACCCTGCCCGCCTTCGGAACACATATACTGGTAATCCATGGAAAAGACGACGCCGGGTTCCTTGCCGAGCGCTTCCGCCACCGCCTTGACGTCCACGATCGCGGCGATGTTCGAGCCGCACCAGCAGACAAATACGCCGATTCTATGCATGATACGTTATCCCCCTTGATTAGGGTGGAACTGAAAATTGAATTCATAATTCACAATTCATAATTCACAATGATTACCGCAACATCGTTGACGCGTTCGCACATTGTAAAATTGCTGAATTGTCTTTCATAATTGTGCATTGTGAATTGTGCATTCACGAATTCACCTCATACCTATTTCGCGTATTTCCGCATGGCCGAGACAATCGCCTGCTGCGGCAGTTCGTCGTCCAGCATTTCCGGGATGTCCTGGGGATGCATGTGGTTTTCACCCGAACGGCGAATCTGCCAGAGCCGCACCGCCTCAATGAGGTTGGCGGGCTGGACGTCGCGGGGGCAACGTTCGACGCAGGCGAAACAGGACAAACAGCGCCACAGGGTCTTGCAGTTCGCAAGCCCTTCGATATCGCCGTCGGCGACCATGCCCGCGACCTGGTGCGGGTGGATGTCCATCTCGTGGAAGGCGGGGCAACTGGCGCTGCATTTGCCGCAGTGCATGCAGCGGCGGGCGTTGATACCGGAGATGCGTTCAATGTCGCGGGCGGGATTCAGTGAGTGCATGCGCAAGCCCTCCCGGCTTCGGCCTCGGCCGGCACGCCAAGCGCTTCGGCCAAAACCTCGGTAAAGTATTTGACCGGGACCGTGGTCTCGGTGGCGTTCTGAGTCAGGTTGTAGAGGCACAGCGGGCA
Organism: Planctomycetaceae bacterium; assembly: GCA_021203245.1. Taxonomy (GTDB): domain Bacteria; phylum Planctomycetota; class SZUA-567; order SZUA-567; family SZUA-567; genus JAJBSZ01. The sequence continues at coordinate 45,199 of JAJQBO010000226.1, read as the reverse complement.
GGCGGTGAGGATGAGTTCTGCCCCGCTCTTCGCCGCCGACGCGAGGACCGCCTCGGTGCGGGCCTGCGCCCCTTCCTTGTTGCCGAGGGTGACGTAGCCGCCGCAGCACTGGCTCCGCTTCGGGAACTTCACCGGCTCGCCGCCCATGGCGGCGATGAGGTCTTCGACAATGGACGGGTTGTCCGGCTTGTCGAACTGCATGACCTTGCTGGGCCGGAGCAGGAGGCAGCCGTAGTACGCCGCCACTTTCTTGCCGCCGAGGGAGTTCTGAACCTTTTCCTTGATGGCGGCGAAGCCGACTGTGTCCCGGAGCATTTCAAGGTAGTGAATGACCTTGGTCTCGCCCGCATAGGGCTGGGGAAGCTGCAGGTAGTTGTTGGCGCGGGTGCGGATGAGATCGTCGTTCGCCATGTCGTCATTGACTCGCTTGATGACGTGATGACAGGCGGAACAGAGGGTGACCAACTCGCCCCCATTGTCGCGGGCGGCGGCAAGGGCGCGCACCGACGACAACTTTGTGCCGATTTCGTCGCGGGCGAGCGGATAAACAGCCCCGCAGCACTGCCATTCGGGCAGTTCCTGGAGGTCGACCCCCAGGGCGGCGGCCGCGTTTCGGGCGCACGTGTCGAGTTGCCGCGCCTTTGTCTTCAAGGTACAACCCGGGTAATAGTTCATGGTCGTGTGCTTTCAGGCGGCTAGGACAGACAACACCCCTGCCCTACAAGAGCGTACGGTATTCCACACGCCGCGTTCCCGGAACGCGGCGGACGGGATTTTATGGAAATTGCCATTTCCCGTTTCAGAGCTTCGGGCGGGGTTTACCGAATTAACGATAACACAACGCCGACGCGGATATTGTTGCCATATCCCATATCTGTCTGCCAAGTCGACAATTCCGTCGCGATATCCAGCCACTAGCTACATTTCATAGCAGCCGAATTTGGCAAAAATAACGAATAAAATACGCAACAAACGAAAGGAGAAACGCAATTTCGAAAACTGCCGGTAGGTGCCTTTAAGAGATATTTAATCAATACACTATAGCGTCGGCCTTGTCAATACCAAATCGATATTTTTTTATCAATATATCCATATCAATAATTTTATATCCATACCTTGGTGCGAAAACCCAAGCAGGAGGGAAATTTAGGCGAACGAGCCGCCAACTCCTTTTAAATCAATATTTTTATATCAATATTTTATTACTAATTTGACTTGACGAAGTACCCGAAAGTGTTATACTGTAAGACATATTGATAAAAAACTATTGATAAAGAATTACTGAATGCCCGGCACGGAAGGCACGTCCGTCCCGCGGCCCCGCCCAAGTTGTAGAGTATCCATACCACTATCAACTGTTAAAAACCGTTTGCACAAGGGGTAGAGATGAGGGAAATAACTTCCGACGCCATCACCGCCGCGGTGCGCGACATGTGTATCGAGGCAAATCTGGTACTGCCCGGGGACGTCGCCGAACGCATCCGCCAGACCAGCCAATCCGAACCCTGGCCCGGCGCCAAGGACACCCTGGAAAAACTGGTGGAGAACATGGAAATCGCCAAGCGCGACAGCATGCCCCTTTGCCAGGACACGGGAATGGCGGTCGTGCTCGTCCAGCTTGGGCAGGACGTCCACATCACCGGCGCGTACCTTAATGATGCCATCAACGAAGGCGTCCGCCAAGGCTATAACCAGGGCTTTCTCCGCAAGTCCGTCGTCGCCGACCCGCTTCGCCGCAAAAACACCGGCGACAACACCCCTGCCCTTATCCACGTTGAAATCGTCCCTGGCGACAAAATCCACCTCACCGTCGCCCCGAAGGGCTTTGGCTCGGAAAACATGAGCCGTCTGGCCATGCTCGCGCCGTCGGCGGGCGAAAAGGGCGTCAAGGACTTCGTCGTCGAGACGGCACGCATCGCCGGCCCGAACCCCTGCCCGCCCATCGTCGTCGGCGTCGGCATCGGCGGCTCCTTCGACCGGGTGGCGCTCCAGGCCAAAAAGGCCTTGCAGCGGCCGATCAACCAGCCGAACCCCGACCCCTACTACGCCGACATGGAAAAGGAACTGCTCGAGCGCATCAACGCCCTCGGCATCGGCCCCCAGGGCTTCGGCGGCATGACCACCGCGCTGGGCGTGAACATCGAGACCTTCCCCACCCACATCGCCGGGCTGCCGGTGGCGGTCAACATCAACTGCCACGTGACCAGGCATGTGAGCCGGGACCTATGATAATGCACAATTCACAATGCACAATTCACAATGGGTAACGCTCTTGATGATTGGTGCATGAATCGGATGTGCGTCAGGGATAATTGGATAATTATAAAATTGCAGTTCATAATTGTGCATTGTGAATTGTGAATTGTGAATTCGATGAAGGGCAAACCATGGATAATATCGCACTCACCACGCCCATCTCCAAGGCCGATGCGAAAAAATTGCGCGCCGGCGACACCGTCCTCCTCTCCGGCACCATCTATACCGCCCGCGACGCGGCGCACGCCCGGCTGGTGGAACTGCTGGACAAGGGCGAAAAACTGCCCATCGACGTCGAGGGCGCGGTTATCTATTATGTCGGCCCCACGCCGGCGAAGCCGGGACAGGTCATCGGCTCGGCCGGGCCGACCACCAGCTACCGCATGGACGCCTACGCGCCCCGCCTCCTCGATCTCGGCCTCCGGGGCATGCTCGGCAAAGGCAAACGCTCCCAGGACGTCATCGACAGCATGAAAAAGAACGGCGCCGTCTACTTCGGCGCGATCGGCGGCGCGGCCGCCCTGATCGCCAAGTCCATCACCGCCGCCGAAGTGGTGTGCTACGAAGACCTCGGCTCGGAAGCGATTCGCCGCCTGACGGTGAAGGATTTCCCCGCCACGGTGATTATCGATTCCGAGGGCAACAACCTCTACGAGATTGGCGTCCAAAACTACCTTGCCAGCAGGGGATAGCCGTGGCTAAGAGCCGCAAAAAAAACCGCCGCCCGCGATGCCGGGACAGGACAAGCCCAAGCGGACGCGCCGCTCAACCCGGCAGACGCCGCACCGATCGAAACGACCCACCCGCACGACGAACACGCGGGACAAACGCAGCAAGCGGAACCAACGCAACAGGATGGACCATCAGGGGCAACGGAACCGTCTGAAGTACAACAACCAATGCAACCATTGCACACAAAGGAAAGAACCATGAGCCGGAGACGATTTGATGTAAAGAGCTTGAAAAACCTGGTCAAGGCGGTAATGGAAACGCAGGGTCTGTCTCCGGACAAGGCGCAGGACGTGGCCAATGTCTTGCTCGAGGCAGACCGCATGGGCATCGAATCCCACGGCATTCTGCGCCTGGGCATGTACATGCAGGGCATGAAGCTGGGCCGCATCAACCCCACCGCCGAAATCAGCCTGATCCGCGAGACCCCCGTCTCCGGCGTCATCGACGCCAACGACGGCATGGGCCAGCCCGCCGCCATCAAGGCGATGCGCCTCGCCATCTCCAAGGCGAAAAAGTCGGGCATCGGCATGGTGGTTGTCCGCAACTCCAACCACTTCGGCATCGGCGGCTACTACTCGATGATGGCCGCCCGCGAAGGCCTGATGGGCCTGGTGATGACGAACTCCGAAGCCATGGTCGTGCCGACCTTCGGCCGCCGCGCCATGATGGGCACCAACCCCATCGCCCTGACCATGCCCGCGAACCCGGTCTGGTTCCACTTCGACATCGCCACCTCGGTCGTCCCGGCCGGCAAAATTGAAGTCTATGCCCGCAACAACCAGCCGCTTCCCGAAGGCTGGTCGGTCGGCTCCGACGGCCAGATCAACACCGACCCCGAGACCTTCCTGAAGATCCGCAAGGAAAAGCTGGACGGCGGCCTGCTGCCGATCGGCGGCTTCGGCACCACCTTCGGCGGCCACAAGGGCTATGCGATTTCGCTCATGGTCGAGCTGATGACCGGCGTCTTCGCCGGCGGCTGCACCTCCAACCACGTCCGCGAAGTGCCGAACGTCGACAAGTGCTGCCACATGTTCATGGCTATCGACTACAGCATGTTCGGGGACCAGAAGGAGATCGAAGGCCACTTCTCCACCTACCTGAACGAAATCCGCGACTCGGCCAAGGCCGCCGGTCACGAACGCATCAGCACCCAGGGCGAGGTCGAAGAAAAGACCAAACGCCGGGTGGACTGGGAAGGCGTGGCCATCCACGACAAGTCGCTGCAGGAGATCATGGACATCGCCACCGAATGCGGCGTCGACTACGAAACGATCATGGTCGAAAAGAAGCCGGTCGGCCCGGAAAAGTAACGGACGCGTCGACCGTACACACTTTCACATGTCAAAGAGCATGACTTGTGCGGAATCGAATCCGCCCGGCCGCCCCGAAGGGAAAGGGTGCGGAGCCCTGTCTTCCTCCGGGAGCCGGAACCGCGCGGGAGTACCCTCCTCCCACGGCCGGCCCGGCGGCGCACCCGGACGGGTCGCCACCAGGGGCGGCGGGACAGCGGACCGAACGCAGAGATGAGACAACAAAACGACCCGCCGCCTCTGACGCGGCGGGTCGTTTTGTAGCGGCTGCCGCGTCCAGAACCGGTAGCGGTTCGGCTGGCGGCGAAACTTCTTCCGCTGCGGCATGCGGACGCGCGGCTGCGCGTTATACTCCCGCTGCAACGCATTCCGTGCCGCCTTGAACCAATACCCCCTGACGACGCCGCGCCAATAGACACCCTGATGATCCGGGGGCGGCGCGACCCATTCGGGATAGTGGAACAACTGCCTGGATTCAGCAGGAAGAGAGGGATTGTCGTCCAGCGCCAGCGCCTTGCGGCGGACCTCCTCCGGCGTGGGGGTGCGGACCGGGTAGTACCGGTCGTGGCGCTTCTGCGCGATGGGGGCGACCGGGCCGAGGTCGTGGTTCAGCGACTGGAACCTCTCCGGAAAGGTGAGCCGTTCCCGGGCCATGCGGGTGAAAAAAACATAGGTCTGGAGCCGCCAGGGATCGGTGGTGACGACCCACGCGGGCTGCGGCTTTTTCGGGACAAACAGCCGCCGGTAATGCAGCGGCATGGACGGAAGGTGGCGGCGGGCCAGTCGCCACGCCAGCATGCCCACCTCGTACTCGGTGGGGTTGGGGCGCTGGTACGACCCGGCCCCGTCCTCTTCCTGCCATTCGGGTTCCTCTTCCTTCGGCGCGGTCAGGGCTGCATAGGCCTGTTTTATCCAGCGGCCTCGAATTGTTTCACGCCAGTAGCGGCCTGCCTCGCCCGAAGGGGGCGTGGCGGTGGGCGGGTAGAAGAAGAGGTGGCGCTGGCCCGGGTCGAGGTCGGGGTTGTCGGCCAGGGCGAGTTGCCAGGCTTTTTCGCAGACCTCGTTTTCGGAGGGCTGGGGTGATTCGGGTCGGTTGGGTTGGGGGTCGGTCATGTTCGCCCTCCTTTCTCATAATGAAAGGGTAGCGGCGTTCACGTACGGTGGTGGGTTTTTTTATGGGTTTTTATGCGGGCGTTTTTCGCGGAGCCGGGGTCGGGGGCGTGGACCCCGGCCGAACCGCCCGTTTTTTGCCCGGTTGGAAGATTTGTGCGCCGGGGTGACGATGCGTGGGCGTGAGGGTTTGAATGGGACGGATGGTAGAGATTTTTGGAAGACTCCTCACCCCGGCCCTCTCCCCCTCCGGGGCGAGGGGGATTTTTTTGCATCGTTTAACCAGACTACCATACTAGCTGAGGGTGGCATTCCGGAGTCGAGGACCGATTTCTTGCTTTTCTGTGGAAAAACTGGCTTTTTTCCGGCCCTGTGCTTGACTACCGCATTCCAGCGGGTATGGTAACAATATAACTTCGCAATATATTCCGCCGTTAAGGAATACCGTCATGCCGCCCCGCAAACCACGAACAAATGGCATTGAGCGAGCCTTTCAGATTCTGGAGTGCCTGGTCGAATTGGGCGACAGCGCCACCGCCTACCAGATAGCCAAACGCATCGGCGCGCCCCTGTCGACCATTTATGAAACCATCGCCCTCCTGGAACGCATGGAGGTGCTGCGCCGCAGCGGCGGCGAAGGCAAGTATTTCCTCGGCCCACGACTCCTTTTTTATGGCCTCGCTTATACCAGTCAAATGGAAGAGGAAGACATCTACCGCCACGAGGCAGACGCCCTCAGCCGGGCCAGCGGCGAAAACGTGCAGATCTGCATCCGCGACGGCGACTTCATGGTCGTCGCCGCCATGGTCGAGGCGGGGGATCATTTCCACATCTCCTCCCGGCCGGGATCGCGGACCCCCCTGAACTGGAGCGCCAGCGGCAGGCTCCTTATCGGCCACCTCACCCCGGAAGAACGGGCGGAAATCTTCGCCCGCGCCACGCCCAGCGCCACCGGCCGCGCCCTGGTCGATCCGGACGCACTGGAAAAAGCCTGCGCCGAAGCCTGGGAACAGGGTTACTGCATCCAGATAGCCGAATCCGATTTCGCCGTCGCCTGCATCGCCGCACCGGTCAAGGACGCCGACGGCACCTGCCGCGCCACCATCAGCCTGGTGGTGCCGGAGACGACAGCCGCCGAAAAGGGCGAACGCCTCTCGCGGCTGGTCATGGCCTCGGCCCGCAACATTGAAAAAGCGTTGGGATGGCAGCCCGCGACCTGGGCCAGACGCCCCGACGCGTCGTAATCGCCATGCTCCCGCATTTGGCGGGGGGGTATCACATACCTGTTGCCGAAACGCCGTCTGCGTTTCCTCCTCCAAGACCACCACGAGCCGCCGCGCCTGGCAGCCGGAACGTCATGCGTTCCGGTCGCGGACGCACCGTCCCGCGCAGCGGGGAATTTTGGACCTGCTTCAGACAAGGAGAGAGCATGAAAAAGTTTTGTTTGGCGCTGTGCCTGCTGGCATGTGTCGCCGTGATCCCCACCGCCCGCGGCGAAGAATTGACCAGGGGCGGCGTCCTGAACATCGCCACCATCGGCGAACCGCCGACCCTCGACCCAACCTCCACCACCGCCGACGTGGTCGGGATGATTACCCAGCACTACTACGAAACGCTCTACGCCTTCGGCCACGGCTTCGCCATCAAGCCGCTCCTCGCCGCAGCCATGCCGGAGGTCACGGACGGCGGCACGGTCTACACCATCGCGCTCCGCCAGGGGGTGAAGTTCCACAACGGCAAGGAACTGACCTCGGCCGACGCGGCGGCGTCGGTAAAGCGCTGGCTGAGGAATTCGGTCCGGGGCAAGCAGGTGGCGGACATGGTCAAGGACGTCTCGGCGCCGGACACATACACGGTCCGTATCGAGATGTCAGCCCCGCACACGCCGCTCCTCGCCCTCCTGTCCATCCCCACCTCGATGGCGATCATCATCCCGGAAGAACTGTGCGAAGGCGACCTAAAGGACAACATCGGCACCGGGCCGTACAAGTTCGCCGAACACCAGCCGGACCGTTATGTCCGCCTGGTCCGTTACGACGACTACCAGCCGAGCCCAGAAGCGGGCGACCTCTACGCAGGCGAACGCGTCGCCTATGTGGACGAACTGCGCTTTATCCCCGTCCCCAGCGCCAACACCCGCATCGAAGGCGCGCTGGCCGGCCAGTACCAGTATTCGGATCAGCTCCCCATCGAAAACTACGACCGCCTCGTCGGCAAGGACAGGGTCGAACCGGTCATAACCGACCCCTACGGCTGGCCCATCCTTTTCCTGAACTGCCGCGACGGCAAGATGACCAACCTGGCCATGCGCCAGGCCGTGCAGGCCGCGATGTCGCAGGAAGACATGATGTATATCGCCTTCGGCGAGGAACAGTTCTTCTCCGTCGACGGGTCGCTCTATCCGGAAGGCTATTTCTACCACTCGGAAAAGGGCCTCGACCTCTACAACCAGTACGACATCGACAAGGCGAAAGCGCTCCTGAAGGAGGCGAACTACGACGGCTCGCCGGTCCGCATCCTCACCTCGATGCAGTATGAGTTCCACTTCAAGATGGCGCAGGTGCTGGCCGAGAACCTCCGCGAAGCCGGGATGGAAGTCTCCATCGACGTCGTCGACTGGGCTACCCTGACCCAACAGCGCACCGACCCGACAAAGTGGGATCTCTACTTCACCCACAGCCCGTTCGTGCCCGACCCGTACCTCAATAACTTCTTCAACGACGAGTATCCCGGCTGGTGGGTCAGCCCGGAAAAGACCGAACTGGCCAACAAGTTCAACGCCGAACCGGATCTCGCCAAGCGCGCCGAAATCTTCGGCGATATCCAGGAACTGCTGTACGAATCGGCGTCCAGCATCAAGATCGGCAACTTCAACCTGCTCGGCGCCAAGGACAAGAACCTGAAGGGGTATCAGCCCTCGTCCTGGCCCAGCTTCTGGAACGTGTCGATTCGGTAGGAATATGGGGGGCGGCCGGTCGCGCTATGGCCGGTCGCACCTGAAAGGTGGCGACCTCCCTCATCGTCACCCCGGCGGTGAAGCGGTGAACCGGGCGGACGCGATTGGCTATGCTGTGCCGAAACGAAGCTGAATGTGCAGCAGATGGTCGCCTGGCTGCCCCGGCACAACCACCCGTTTTTCTCTCGGCGACCGTTCGCACGCCGGGGTGACGTAAGGGGCAAGGACACTGTTCATCCCAAAAGCGTCACTGTAACTCTATCGTCACCCCGGCGGTGAAGCGGTGAACCGGGCGGACGCGATTGGCTATGCTGTGCCGAAACGAAGCTGAATGTGCAGCAGATGGTCGCCTGGCTGCCCCGGCACAACTTCACGCTTCGGCGATCGTTTTGTACGCCGGGGGGTACGAACAACGTAAGAGTCAGAAGATTTTCCCACACCAGAAAGGCTGTAATTGTATGCTCCCTGTTTTTGATCTCACCGGCAAGGTTATGGTCGTCACCGGCGCGTCGAAAGGACTCGGCCGCGCCTTCGCGAAAGCGCTTGCCGCCTCCGGCGCGTCCGTCCTCGGCATGGCCCGGAACCGCGAGGAACTCGAATGCCTGCGCGACGAAATCACCGATTCGGGCGGCCGCTTCGACGTCGCCGTTGCCGACATCGTCGACGAAAATGCGGTGCAGGCGGCCGTGTCGTTCTGCCTCGACCGCTTCGGCCCGCCCGACGTGCTTGTCAACAACGCCGGCCTCGGCCGCGTCAACAAGCCGTTCGAGGATATCGAGACGGCGGAGTGGCGGCGCACCGTCGACAACAACATCACCGGCACCTTTATCTGCTGCAAATATTTCGGCCGCGAAATGATCAAACGGCAAAAGGGAAAAATCGTCAACCTGGCGTCCATGTCCGGCATCATCGCCAACAAGGGCGTCCACTGCGGCCCCTACGAAGTCTCCAAGCTGGGCGTCGTCGCGCTGACCCGCTCTCTCGCTTCGGAATGGTGCAAGCACCACATCACCGTCAACGCGCTGGCGCCCGGCTACATCGCCACCGACCGGAACAGCCGCTTCTTCGAAGCCAATCCCGAATGGACCAGGTTCGCCCTCGACCTCATCCCCGTCGGCCGCATGCCGACGCCGGACGAGCTCGGCGGCGCGATGGTGTTCCTCTGCTCGGCGGCGAGCGACTACATGAACGGCGCTGTCCTCGTCATGGACGGCGGCTATACGGTCTGGTAGGTGACACGATGGACAACACTCCCTACCGCGCCCTGGTGTTGCGGGGCAAGCAGGACGCTGTGGTGGAACGGCGCGAACGCACGCCGCTCCGGCCCGGCCAGGTGCGGGTCAAATTCGCCGCCGGCGGCATCTGCGGCAGCGACCTGCATTACTACCACGATTTCGGCAATGTCGGCTATCCGCTGCAACACCCGCTGTGCATGGGTCACGAGGCCTGCGGCAGCGTCGACGACGTCGGGCCAGGCGTCACCGGCCTTCAGCCCGGCGACAAGGTGGCGGTCAACCCGGTGATGCCGTGCGGCGTCTGCATGCCCTGCCGCCGGGGCGAAGCCAATCTGTGCGAAAACAAGCGCTTTCCCTGCTCCGCCATGATCGTCCCTCATGTGGAAGGTTTTTTCCGCGAGTATTTCGAAACAGAAGCGCGCTGCTGCGTTCCGGTGCCGGCTGACACCGACATGGCGGCCCTCGCCTTCGCCGAACCCTTGTCGTGCTCGCTGCACGCGGTGCTCCGGGCCGGCGACCTGGTCGGCAAGCGCGTGCTTGTCACCGGGTCGGGGCCTATCGGCATCCTTGCCGCCGCCGCCGCGAAAGTCGCCGGCGCGGGCCGTATCACCATTACGGACATCGCCGACCAGCCGCTGGAGGTGGCCGAACGGATGGGCGCGGACACGGGCGTCAACACCGCCGGGATGGACCCGGAAGCGATGGCCAGGGCGGTCGGCCCCGTCGACGCCGCTATCGAAGCCTCGGGCGCGGCGTCGGCCATCGTCGGCGCGATGCACGCCCTTCGGAAGGGCGGCACGCTGGTGCAGCTTGGCACCGCGCCGGTCACGGGCGCGACCGTCCCCTGGGTTTTCTTTACCGCCAAGGAGCTGCAGGTGCGCGGCTCGAGCCAGTTCACGACCGAGTTCGAGACCGCCGTCGCCCTGCTTTTGCACAAGCGCATCGATCCGCTCCCGATGCTGTCGGGCCAATTCCCCTTCGAGGAGGCGGCCGAAGCCTTCGCCTTCGCGGGCGACAGAACCCGCTGCGTCAAGGCGCAGTTCGTCTCTCTTCCCTCAGGATGACTCCCATGAAAATCTATCTCCTGAAACGACTGGTGGGCATGATTGCCGTCATGTTCATGGTGGCGACCATCACCTTCGTCATCATCCGCATGATACCGGGCGACCCGGCCGGCCTCATGCTCGGTCCCGACGCCACCGCCGCCGACGTCGCCGCCCTCAGGGCGAAGATGGGGCTGGACGAATCGATCTGGTCGCAATACCTGGGCTTTCTCGGCGATATCCTCAAGGGCGACCTTGGCAACTCCATCTTCCTGGGCGGCCTGCCGGTGCTGCGCATCCTCGCCGACCGGGCCGAACCGACCATCGCCCTGACGATAGTCTCCATCGTCATCGCCTGCCTGGTCGGCATCCCGTCCGGCATCCTCTCCGCCTACAAGCGGGGCAAAATCACCGACCAGGCGACGATCTCCGTCGCCATGCTGCTGGCCTCGGCCCCGAGCTTCTGGATGAGCCTGGTCTTCATCCAGTTCTTCGCCGTGCGGCTCGGCTGGTTCCCGGCCTCCGGCTACGGCGACCCGGGCGCGGGATTCTTCGACCGCATGTATCACCTGATCCTGCCGGGCATCGTGCTGGGCCTGGTGAACTCCGCCCTCATCACCCGCTTTACCCGCACCACCATGCTGGACATTCTCGAGGACGACTATATCCGCACCGCCCGCGCCAAGGGCCTGGGCGAATGGCCGGTCATCATGCGCCATGCCTTCAAGAACGCACTTATTCCCATCCTCACCGTCGTCGGCCTCACCCTCGCCCTGCTGCTGGGCGGCGCGGTCGTGACCGAGACCGTGTTCAACATCCCCGGCATCGGCAACCTGGTGGTGTCGTCGGTGCTGCGGCGCGATTATCCCGTCATCGGCGGATCGCTGTTGGTCATCGCCGGCGCGTACGTCCTCGTCAACCTCGCGGTCGATATCCTGTACCTGCTCGTCGACCCGCGCGTGAAATATTAGGAGGCCAACCATGTCTGATCGCCTCTCCGACGACGGCGGCATCCTCAAAAAAGCGTTTTCCATCATCTGGCAGCGGAAAACGGTTGCGGTATGCCTGCTGATCATCCTCGTCATCGCCTTCCTGGCCGTCTTCGCCGACGTGGTGTCGCCCCACAGCGCCACCGCCATCCGCGCCTCGCGGCGCTTGCGGCCGCCGTCGTCCGTCAACTGGTTCGGTACCGACGAATACGGCCGCGACCTGTTCACCCGCGTCATCGTGGGCGGCCGCACGAGTCTGCTCATCGGCTTCCTGACCGTGGTGTTCTCGTGCTTCTTCGGCACCATCCTGGGTATCGTCGGCGGCTATTTCCGCAAGGTCGACATGATCGTCAACCGAATCATCGACGCCATGATGGCCTTCCCCGACATCCTCCTCGCCATCACCCTGATGTCGGTCCTGAGCCCGTCCGTCTCCAGCGTGGTGATAGCGCTCGGCATCGTCTACACGCCCCGCGTCGCCCGGGTCGCCCGCGCCTCGACCCTGGTCGTGCGCGAACTCGCCTATGTCGACGCCGCCCGGGTGCTCGGGGTGTCGACGCCGCGCATCCTGGTCCAGCATATTCTCCGCAATATCACGAGCCCCCTCATTGTCCAGGGCACCTTTATCTTCGCCTACGCCATCCTGGCCGAAGCCGGGCTGTCCTACCTGGGCGCGGGCGTGAACCCGGAAATCCCCACCTGGGGCGGCATCATCAACGCCGGCCAGACCTATATCGGCAAAGCGCCGTGGATCATGTGGTTCCCCGGGCTGTTCATCGTCCTGACCGTGTTCTCGCTGCAGCTGTCCGGCGACGCGCTCCGCGACGTCCTCGACCCGCGGCTGCGGAAGGAGTGCTGACATGGCCCGCATTCTTCTCGGCAACGTCAAGCCCATCGGCTTCCCGGGCTATGACGGTAGCTCCAGGGTGGACGTCCTGGTGGACGGCGGCCGCATCGAACGGGTCGGCTACGACCTCGAAACAGACAACGCCGAAATCAGGGAAATGGCGAACGCCTACCTGTCGCCGGCGTGGATTGACATCCACACCCACGTCTACCACGGCGGCTCCGATATCGCGCTCCGGCCCGAAACGATCGGCGCGGCGACCGGGACGCCCATCCTCGTCGACGCCGGCTCGGCCGGGGAAGGCCACTTCAACGGCTTTGTCGAATACGTCATCGAACGCGCCCGCGAACAGATCGTCCCGTTCCTGAACGTCGGCTCCATCGGCCTCGTCGCCACCAACCACGTGCCCGAGGTGCGGCTGATGCAGGACATCGATATCGAGCGCACCCTCGCGACAATCGAAAAGTACAAGCCGCTCATCGCCGGCTTGAAGGTGCGGCTGTGCAGCATCATCCAGGCGGAGTCGGATCTGCTGCCCTTGAAGCTCGCGAAGAAGCTGTCCCGCTACGCCAAACTGCCGCTCATGACCCATATCGGCAGGCCGCTCCCGCTGGTGGAGGAAGTCCTCGACCGTCTCGACGCCGGGGACATCTGCACTCACTGCTTCCAGGGAAAACCCGCCAGTTCGGTCGTCGACGACGACCGCGCCTTCGCCGCCCTTGTCGCGGCCCGCGACCGCGGCGTCGTTCTGGACATCGGTCACGGATCGGCGTCGTTCTCGTACCGTGTGGCGCGGGAGTGCATGGACAGGGGCGTTTTTCCCACCGTCATCGGTTCCGATCTCCATACCGGGAACATCGAGGGGCCGGTGTGGGACTTGTCGGTGGTGCTGTCGAAATTGCTGGCGCTCGGCATGGATATCCGGGACGTCGTCGCCGGCGCGACCTGGGCGTCGCGGGCGGCATTGCGGATGCAGCCGGCCTTGCTGGAAGCGGGCGAGCCGGCCGACTTCACCCTGTTCGATATCGCCGAGTGCGCACTCTCCTTGCCCGACTCTCTCGGCGACAGTTTGACCCTGTCGAAACGCATTCTCCCCAAGGCGGTGCTGTGGCGGGGCGAACTCGTCCCGGCCGCGAGCCGCCTGCCTGTCGACGCGCAGGCCCACCACGCAGGAGGAACAACCTGATGGACGCTACCAACATACTCGAGGTGCAAAACCTCTTTACCACCTTTACCTCGGGGAAGCGCGACTTCAAGGCGGTGGACGGTGTGTCTTTCTCGGTCAAGCAAGGGGAGACCCTGGCCATCGTCGGCGAGTCGGGTTCGGGAAAATCCGTCACCAGCCTGTCGGTGATGCGGCTCATCCCCAACCCGCCCGGGCGCATCACCGGCGGCAAAATCCTCTTCCGCACCCGCGACGGCAAGGAGGAGGACCTCGTCCAGACGCCTCTCCTGAAGATGCGCCGCATCCGCGGCGGCGAAATCGCCATGATCTTCCAGGAGCCGATGACCTCCCTGAACCCGCTGTTCCGGGTCGGCGACCAGATAGCCGAGGCGGTGCAGCTCCACCGCGGCTGCAGCCGCCAGGAAGCGCTGGACGAAGCGGAAAAGATGCTCCGCCTCGTCGACATCCCGGCCCCCCGCGACAGGCTCCGCGACTACCCGCATCAGATGTCCGGCGGCATGCGCCAGCGGGTGATGATCGCCATGGCCCTGTCGTGCCGGCCGTCCCTCGTCATCGCCGACGAACCGACGACAGCCCTCGACGTGACGATTCAGGCGCAAATCCTCGACCTCATGCGCAACCTGCAGCGGGAAATCGGCATGAGCATCATGTTCATCACTCACAACCTGGGCGTGGTGGCGGAAATGGCCGACCGGGTGGTGGTGATGTACGCGGGACGCATCGTCGAGATGGGCTCGGTCTCATCCATCTTCGAGCAACCGCGCCACCCCTACACCAAGGGCCTGATGGCGTGCATCCCGGGGAGCGGCGTGGTGTTCGGGAACGACCGCTCCGACCGCCGCCTCTTCTCCATCCCCGGCTCGATGCCGAACGCCGCGTTTCTGCCCCGGGGCTGCGTCTTCGCCACCCGCTGCCCCATGGCGCGCCCGGACTGCAACGTCCGCGAACCGGATCTAGTGGAGACGGGCGACGCGCACGTCAGCCGCTGCCTGTACTGGAAGGAGGTCTAATCATGGTGTCAGCCGCAACGGAACAATCCGCTCCCGCCTCCGGCGTGAAGCCGCTTGTCGAGATTCGCACTCTGCAGAAGCACTTTCCCGTCGGCTCCTCCTGGTCGGGCGAAAAGCGCGTCGTCAAGGCGGTGCAGGACGTGTCCCTGGACGTCATGCCCCGCCATATCGTCGGCCTGGTCGGCGAATCCGGCTCGGGCAAAACCACGGTCGGGCGCATGCTCGTGAAGCTGCTCGAACCCACTGGCGGGGAAATCCTCTACAAGGGGGAGGACGTCACCGCCATGGAAGGGGCGTCCCTGAAGGAGTACCGCAGCCGGGTGCAGATGATTTTCCAGGACCCGTTCTCCAGCCTCAACCCGCGTCTTCGGGTGGAGTCGATCATCGGCGAGGCGCTCCTCGCCAACGGCATGACCTCGGCCTCGGCCCGGCGCGACCGGGTGGTGGAGCGGATGGAAATGGTCGGCCTCAATTCGGGCCAACTGCGCCGCTACCCGCACGAATTCTCCGGCGGCCAGCGCCAGCGCATCGGCATCGCCCGCGCCCTTGCCGCCGAACCGGAGTTCATCGTCGCCGACGAACCGGTATCGGCCCTCGACGTCTCGGTGCAGGCGCAGGTCCTGAACCTGCTCCTCGAACTCCAGGGCCGCCTCGGCCTGACCATGCTCTTCATCACCCACGACCTGGCGGTGATGCGCTTCCTCTGCGACGAACTCGTCGTCATGTACCTGGGCCGCATCATGGAAGCCGGCCCCACCGAAGCCTTGTGCGACGACCCGCTGCACCCCTACTCGCGGGCGCTATTGTCGGCGTCCCCCATCCCGAAGCCGGGCGGCAAGTCGAAGCGGATACTCCTGAAGGGGGACATCCCCTCGCCCATAAAACTGCCGAGCGGCTGCGTCTTCCGCACCCGCTGTCCGCACGCGCTCGAAGAATGCGCCAAAACGGTGCCGCCGCTGGTGGAACGCCGGCCAGGCCGGACCTGCGCCTGCATCCGGGACGACATTGTGTTTTGACCCCACTCTTGTCCAAAACAGGAACGCAGGCCATGGATACCGGTGTAAGCCCATAGCCGCCAGAGGGGCCCTTGCCCCGAAACAACCTCCCGTCCGTCTCCCGGTTCATCGTTCAGACGGCGGGGTGACGTTTGGGGAAGAGTGCGGCATTGTTGACGCGAAGACGCGTCTTGTTTTGGACTGAAGTGTATTGACCACTGTTTCTGCCTATAAAAGGAAAGCACATGCACCCTGAAGAAAAACTCAAAGAACTGGGCCTGTCCCTGCCCAGCGTCGCGACGCCTATCGCCAATTTCGTCAACTACCGCATCGTCGGCGACATCCTGTATCTCTCCGGCCAGGGCCCGCGCGAGGCCGACGGCACGCTGCACCAGGGGACGCTCGGGAAAACCGTCTCGGTCGAGGAAGGCTACCGCCGCGCCCGCCAGGTCGGCCTCAACCTCATGGCGGTGGCGAAGGAGGCGCTTGGCGATCTCGACCGCATCCAGGGCTGGGTCAAGCTGCTCGGCATGGTCAACGCCACGCCCGACTTCACCGACCACCCCAAGGTCGTCAACGGTTGTTCCGACCTGCTGGTCGAGGTCTTTGCCGAACGCGGCCAGCACGCGCGGTCCGCGGTCGGGTATTCGTCGCTGCCCGGCGGGATAAGCGTGGAGATTGAGGCGGTTGTGCAGATCAAAAAGTAGAATTCACAATTCATAATTCACAATGCACAATTATTTACCAAGGAACAATGATTCAATGTTTTGCCGATTTACAGCGTGCATTGTGCATTGTGAATTGTGCATTATATGGAAGGGAAAAGAATGAACCCACTCCAGAACGACCCGCGAATTGAATACGGCCTCCGGCCGGTGATCAACGCTTCCGGTACCATGACCGGCTTGGGCGCGTCCATCGTTTCGCCCGAGACGGTCGAGGCGGTGGCATCGTTTTTGCCGCACTTTGTCGAGATGTCGGACCTGCAGCGGAAAGCCGGGGCGGTTATCGCGGAGGCGACAGGCGCGGAATTCGGCGTCGTCACCGCCTCCGCCTCGGCCGGCGTCAGCCAGGCCATCGCCTCCTATATGGTGGGGGCGGATCTCGGCAAGGCGGAACGGTTGCCCGACGTCGACGGGTTGGCGCGCACGGAAGTGGTGATGCAAATCGGCCATATGGTCAACTACGGCGCGCCCATCGACCAGGCGGTCCGCCTCACCGGCGCGACGCTGGTGCCGGTCGGCACTTCGACCGAGACAAAGGAGTACCAGCTCGCCGCCGCCCTGAACGAACGCACCGCCGTCGGCCTCTACGTCGTCTCGCACCACGTCGTCCACTACGGCCAGCTCTCCCTCGCCGCGTTCGCGCGGGTCTGCCACGCCCACGGCGTGCCGGTCATCTGCGACGCCGCGTCCGAATACGACCTCACCGGATTCCTCAAGGCCGGCGCGGACGTGGTCGTCTACAGCGGCCATAAATTCCTGAGCGGCACCACCTCCGGCATCGTCGCCGGGCCGAAAGTGGTCGTTCGCGGCGTCTATCTGCAGAGCTACGCCCTCGGCCGGGGCATGAAGGTCGGCAAGGAAGGGGTGGTCGGCGCGATGGTGGCGCTTCGCTCCTGGGCGAAGCGGGACCACGCCGCCGTCAGGGCGAAGGAGGACGGCACCCTCCGGTTGTGGAAGGAACGGCTGGAAAAGATTCCCGGCATCACCCCCACCATCACCCCCGACCCGACCCACAACCCGCTGTCGCGCCTCCACGTGGCTGTCGATCCGGACAAGGCCAACATCACCGCCTGGGACCTGGCCGACCGCCTCGCCGCCGGCGACCCGCCGGTCATCGTCCGCGACCACGAAGTCGAGTGGCACTACTTTTTCCTCGACCCGTGCAACCTGCATCCCGGCCAGGAGACGATCGTCGCCGAACGGGTCGAGCAGGAATGCGCCTGGGCCAGGACCCAGCCCGCCCCGGTGCGCTCGAACCTGGACGACCGGAACCGCGCCAAGGAACAGGCGCTGCTGCGCTGGCCCGATTGAGTGGTGCGGGTGGGCGGGGCTGGGCAGGACGGCTGGGTATTCTTGAGATGCCTTGGAACATACGGTCATTCGCCCTTGCCCCGGCACAACCACACGCGTGCGCGCTGGTCGACGCTGCACCGCCGGGGTGACGAGCGGGGGTGGCGATGCGGACGGACCGAGGATATTCCGTGAACCGGTTCGGCACGGTTCGGGCAATTCACAAGCCGCAAATACGGGCGGTTTGAAAACAAGAGGGGCCGCGCGCTGCGCGGCCCCCGGTTATTTTCTCTTATCGCTGCATCACCTGCGCGGGGCGATTGCCCAGAGGACGCGCCGGCGGGAACGACTCCAGCGGCGGCGGGCGCGGCGGCGGCGTGTTCGGGAGCGGCGTCAGTGCCGGAACCCGGCCGGTCGGCGGCAGGTGGACAGGCACGGCGACGCTGCCGCCCTTCGGGCTGCCGTAGATCTCGATGGTGCGCTGGGCGACTGCCAGTATCTGCCCGTTCTCGATGGCGGTGAGGGAAAAGACATAGCGGCCGTCGACCGGCGGCACGACAAAGGTGCGCATGCCCCCGCCCTGGGACAGGGCCGGAGCCGGGCCGTCGACCTGCTGCCACAGATAGGACAAGGTCCGCCCCTCCACGTTGTGGGGCACGGCGTCGAGGGCGATGCGGTCGCCGGCGCGGGCGGAGTCGGGCCCGGCGATGGTGACGCCCGGGGTGGGCGCGACATCGGCGACGACGATGTCCACCTCGACCGGCTTGGAATTCAAGGTGCCGTTGGACACGATCAGTTCGAACGAATAGGTGCCGGGAGCCGAGGGCTGGAAGCCGGGAGCGGCGTCGCCGAGGCGCTCGTCGATGATGTAATTGCGCACCGCCGGGCCGCCGGTCTGCCGCCAGCGGTAGACCAGCCGGTTGCCGGAGGGATCGAAGGAGCTGGTCGCGTTCATGCGCACCAGTTCGCCCTTCGCCGCCCGGGACGGGGCGTCGATGGCGGCGACCGGCGGCTCGGGCGCAGGGTCGACCCGCATCCGGTGGACGGCGGGATCGCTCTCCACCCCGTTGTCGACCACGACCAGGCGGAATTCGTACTCGCCCGGATGGGGCGCGACAAAGCGCTCCGCCGCACCGTCATAGACGTTTTCGCGGTTCTCGACCAGCGCCCCGGCGGTCTGCTGCCAACGGTACTCGAGCCGGCTGCCGCTCGGGTTGAAGCTGGCGCGGGCGTCGAGGACGACGGGCTTGCCGGTTTGCGCCGCCGTCGGCCCCTCGATGCGCGCCACCGGCCGCGACGCCTCGATGTCGGCTATCGACGCCAGCACCGGCAGGGACGGCGCAGCCGTCGCGGGCGGACGGGACGGGAACGACGGCGGGGCCATGGCGGCCAGTTCGCTGACCGGCGTGTCGCTCCGCGCGGCGGGCGGCGGCGCGGGCGACATGTCGGCCGAAGCGTTTATGGACGCGGCCAAGCCCGCACCGGGCAACGCCTCTCCGGCCAGCGTCGGCGCAATGGGATCGGGCGGCACCTCCCGGGTCACCACCCGGGCCCGGGCCACCGGCGGGCGCGGGCGCGGCTTGATGGTCAGGCGACAGACGGCGGGATCGCTTTTCAATTCGCCGTCAAACACCACCAGTTCAAGTTCGTAGACGCCTTCCTCGGCCGGTTCGAACGTCAGGACCGGGCTGGTCGATTCGTCGGGTGGGAGTTCCAGCCCGGGCGACAACGACCGCCAGCGGTAAAACAACTCCTCCCCTTCGGGATCGAAGGAGTCGCTGCCGTCGACCTCCAGCACCTTGCCGACCTGCCCGGTCAGTTCGCGCGGCGCCTTGGCGACGGGCGGGAGGTTTTCCGCCTCAATTTCCAGTTGCACGATATGGGGTTCGCTCGCCAGGTCGTCGGCTGTCACCACCAGTTCGAAGACATAGGTTCCCGGTTCGGCGGTGCGGAAAAAGGGTTTGGCCGCGGTGGGATCGGACAGGGTCACGGCGGGACCGCTCAATTGCCGCCACTGGTAGCCGAGTTCGGCCCCGTCGGGGCTGGACGAAATGCTGCCGTCGAGTTCGATAAGGGTGGAGGGAATGGCCGGGCCGGAACGGCCCCTGGTCGACGCGGGCCTGAGTGAATTCTCGCCCGCCATGCCGGCCGCAGCCGCCATGACAAGAGCCAGAAGCAGCGTCGCCGCGCGGCCATACCCACGCCGGGGACGGCTGGGGCACGGGGAGACGCTCGGCTGCTCGCGCTTCGGCATGGGGAGTTTACCTGCTCTATACTTCATACATGGCGTCAATAATGGAGACAATGGTCCATCCTCGTCACAACACGCGGTGTAACGACGATCTCCACAAGTTTACGGATACGCCGAAACAACGCAATAGAAAGAGGGAACTCCTTGACGGCCCAAAACTTAAATAAGAGAAGACGCGCCGGTCCCGGATGCCGTATTTATACACGGGTATACCTAACAACGGCAATTCGTGCCAACCGGCTTCAGCCAATCCGGGCGTGATGGCCAAGGTTTCCGAATGGCATTGATTTGGCGGTTTAGGCTTTTGCCCAAATGAGAAAAACCATAGTATAGGAGGTATCCCACAACCACCGGAGACACCGCATGGACACCTACAAACAACACGTTATGGAACGCGCCGCCCAGAACATCCCCCCCCTGCCGCTCGACGCGGCCCGGGTCGAACAGATAGTCGCCTGGCTGCAGGAAGGGCGGACGACCTCGCCTGACGGCGAATTCGACCTCGTCAATCTTCTCGAAAACCGCGTCCCGGCCGGCGTCGACCCGGCGGCGAAAATCAAATGCGACTACCTGGCCGGCATCGTCTCGGCGAAGCCGGCGTCGTCCCCCGTCCCGCCCGCCAAGGCGGTGGCGATGCTCGGCGACATGCAGGGCGGCTACACCATCCCGGTCCTGGTCGACTGCCTCAAGGACGACGACCTGGGCGCGGACGCGGCACAGGCCCTGTCCACCTGCATCCTCGCCGCCGACGCGGTGGAGCCGGTGGCCGACCTCGCCGCCGCCGGGAATCCCCACGCCAAGAGGCTTCTCGAATCGTGGGCCACGGCGGAATGGTTTACCGGCGCGCCCGCCCTGCCCGCCGAAATAAAGCTGATCGTCTATCGGGTCGAGGGCGAAGTCAACACCGACGACCTCTCGCCGGCGAAACAGGCCCCGACCCGGCCGGATATCCCGCTCCACGCGCTGGCGCTCGGCGAAACGCGCTTTCCCGGCGGGCTGGAACAGATGCAGACCATGCGCGCCGAGGCCGAAACGACCGGCTTCTCCCCCGTGTTCGTCGCCGATACCCTCGGCACCGGCTCGAGCCGCAAGTCGGCGATTAACTCCCTCGTCTGGGTGCTGGGCCGCGACGTGCCGCACCAGCCGAACAAACGCGAGGGCGGCGTCGTCCTGGCCGCGCGCATCGCGCCCATCTTCTACAACAGCTTCGAAGACGCGGGCGGGCTGCCGCTGATGGCGGACGTCTCGTCACTCAAGACCGGCGACCGCATCGTCGTCCGTCTCGACAGGACAGCCGGAACCGGCCGCATCGAGCGGGACGGCGGCGGCGAGGTGGCGGCGTTCACCTTCCCGCGCGGCCTCGCGGACGAATACCGCGCCGGCAGCCGCATCAACCTTATCATCGGCCGCAAACTCTCGACCAAGGCGGCGGCGATTCTGGGCCTTCCGGCTCCGGAAATTTTCGTCCCCGCCGTCAGCCCGAAGCCGGCTCCCGGCCAGGGCTATACGCTGGCGCAAAAGCTGGTCGGCCGCGCCTGCGGCAAGGACGGCGTCCTGCCGGGCGAAAGCTGCGAACCGGCCATGTCGACGGTCGGCTCGCAGGACACCACGGGACCGATGACCCGGGACGAACTGAACAACCTGGCCTGCCTCTCCTTTACCGCGCCGATGGTGATGCAGTCGTTCTGCCACACCGCCGCCTACCCCACCGACCGCGACAAAACCATGCAGGCGACATTGCCCGCCTTCATCCAGGAACGGGGCGGCGTCGCCCTGAAGCCCGGCGACGGCATCGTCCACTCGTGGCTGAACCGGCTGCTCCTGCCCGACCGGGTCGGCACCGGCGGCGACTCCCACACCCGCTTCCCGCTGGGCATCTCCTTTGCCGCCGGCTCCGGGCTGGTGGCCCTGGCGGCGGCGATGGGCTTTATGCCCATTGAAATGCCCGAATCGGTGCTGGTGTCGTTTTCCGGAACGCTGTCCGAGGGAATAACCCTCCGGGACGTCGTCAACGCCATCCCGCTCCTGGCCGTCGAGCAGGGACTACTCGACCGGCCGGGCACGGGCAACAAAAACGTCTTCAACGGCCGCATCATGGAAATGGAAGGCCTGCCCGGGCTGACGGTGGAGGAGGCGTTCGAACTCGCCTGCGCCACCGCCGAGCGCTCGGCCGCCGCCTCGACCGTCGCGCTGGACGTCGGGCAGGTGGCGGAGTATCTCCGGAGCAACGTCAAACTGATCGAGTCGATGCTCCAGGACGGTTACCAGTCGGCCGCCGCCCTCGAAAACCGCAAGGCCGAGATGGAAAAATGGCTGGAAAACCCGAGCCTCACCCGCCGCGACGACAGCGCCGAATTCGCCGCCACCGTCCCTATCGATCTCTCTTCCATCCGTGAACCCGTCCTCGCGACTCCGAACAATCCGGATCTGGTCGCGTGGATGTCGGAAGAGGCGGGCAAGCCGGTGGACGAGGTGTTTATCGGCTCGTGCATGTCCAATATCGGCCACTTCCGCGCCGCCGCCCGGCTGTTCATGGGGCCGAAGGCGCGCCTCGGGGTCAAGCGGCTGTGGATTGTCGCGCCCACCCGCATGGACCACGACCGCCTCGCCAGCGAAGGCGTTTTGCAGTGTTTCGAAAAGCTGGGCGCGCGGCTGGAAATCCCCGGCTGCTCCCTGTGCATGGGCAACCAGGCGCGGGTCGAGGACAACGCTGTCGTCTTCTCCACCTCCACCCGCAATTTCAACAACCGCATGGGCGCGGGCGCGCAGGTCTACCTCGGTTCCGGCATCCTCGCCGCCGTCGTGGCCCGGCTGGGGAAGATTCCCGCCCCGGACGAATAC
The DNA here is from genome assembly GCA_021203245.1 of Planctomycetaceae bacterium. GTDB lineage: Bacteria > Planctomycetota > SZUA-567 > SZUA-567 > SZUA-567 > JAJBSZ01. The sequence goes on along the minus strand of JAJQBO010000226.1, from coordinate 22,423 downwards.
TTCCGCATCTACCGCGAGGAAATCGCCCCCCACCAGGCGGAACTGTTGCGGCCGATGTATTTCCACCGGGAGGGCTGACCGGGCGACGTACATCCCTCCCGTGCCGTATTCGAAGACGCCCGCGCGTGCGGGCGTCGTGGGCGATATCGGAAAAAGGAGAGAGACATGGCGAAAACTCGGCGAGTGTTCCCGCTGGTGATTCCAGTGCTCCTGGCCGCATGGTGCGGCATTGCTCCGGCGCAGGACGGCAGCGCCTATGTCGGCTACGGCTGGAACGGGTACCTGCCCGCCATCCAGGCGGAGGACGGCACCCTTATCCCCTACCTGCCGGTTTCGTTCGTGCCGCCCGCCGACTACGTGGGCGACTACTATGTGGACGAGTTCACCGACGCGAAGATCAAACAGCTCTACCTCGACCTGAAGGAACGCGATCCAAGCGCGGCCGGCAAGGCGTTGTCCGACACGCAAAAGGACGTCGACAACCAGTTCCGCTGGACCGGCCTCCTGGACCCGTTCGGCAAAATCGACCCCCACGGCGACGTCGACATCCGGGCCATCCGGCGGCCCGGATATTTCGGCCGCGCCCCCTACCACGAAAACATCGCCCTGGCGGAAAACAGCGCCTGGACGGTGGAATTCACCGTGCCCGCCGATCCCTATGAAAAAACCAAGGGGATGGCGGACGAGCTTAAGCTGCGCGGCTGGTATTTGGAAGGCTCGGGCGTGCGCGGCCCGGACGGGCGGCTCCACCATGCGCTGGTGGTGCTCTTCTCCGGCTATACCATCGAACTCACCGCCGCCCAGCACCCGGACGACCCGCTCTATTACTACGACTGGGCCAGCAAGGAATACACGGGCATCCCCTATCCGAATCCGGAAGGCAGGACGGAAAAGTGGGGCGTCGCGCCGTGGCGCGATTACATCTATACCCTGTGGCGGGCCGGCTTCGACGTGCTGACGGTGGACAAGCGCGCCCACGGCATCTCGGGCGGGGCCAATCCCCGGAACGTCAACGCCGTTTCGGACGATTTCTTCCGGATGCTCGACGCCCTCGAATCCGGGAACGGCCTGACCATCCTCGGCCCCGACGGCGAAATCAGGCGCGGCGGCGGCGCGGCCGGGGTGCTGACGCGGGGCTACAGCGCCAAGGAACTGCCGGTGATGGTGGGCGGGCCGTCGCACGGGTCGATGATCACCAGCTATGTCGCGCACAAGAACTTCGTCGGCTACGAAGACATGGGCGGTGACATGTCGTTCACCCCCGCGCGCGGCTACACCATTAAGGCGGTGTTCCTGCTGGGCAGCTTCGCCGGCGGCCCGGGCTACCTCGGCAACACGTCCAGGAACATGGTGGAGTCGATTTACCGCAATGAATTCGGCATCGTCTACCGGCCGACGTCGGAAGTGCTGGCAAATATCCACACCTGGCCGGCGGCGGTATTTATCGGCAAGGGGCTGTGGGACGAACACGAAAGCGCGCCAGGCACCTACGAAACCTACCGCCGCGCCACCGGCCTGAAGGAACTGGTGTTTGTGCGCGGTCCGCACTCGGAAAACGAGTTCGGCCCGGAAAACCTCCAGTACATGAAGGACAAGCTGGCCGCCTTCGCGGTCGACGCCCTGGTCAACCCGGATGCGTACCGGCCGGAATACGCCAGCTTCCGCGAGGCGGTCGAGGCCAGCCCGGATTACTGGGAGCCGTCGGCGTTTACGCGGCAGTGGTAGGGGGGCGATGGACTGGAGGCGTGGAGACGGCCCCCGGCGTGCGCCGGGGGCCGTTCCTGTCCGGCTTCGATCTTTTTTAAGGATGACTGGTTCCTGCCTGCGTTTTACGGTGACTACCCGATTAAGCCGAAAAGCGCAGAGAAAGGTTTACATTCGATTTAAACCGCTATAATCCGCTCGGGGGAATTTCTCGATTTCAAGGAGACAGCATGGACACGATCACCTTTTTTCAATCCAACAAGATTTCTTCGCCTAACCCGCTCACGCTTGTCTGCAGCCTGACGCCGGACGGAAAACCAACCTTGCACCCATATCGTGGTGGACCAAGCTGTCCTTCACGCCCGAAATGGTCGGCTTCGCCATGGCCAAGACGTCGTACAGCGGCGACCTGATACGGGCAAACAAAAAAGCGGTCCTGGCCATGCCGACCGAAGAACTGGCGGAAGCCACCATGGCCTGCGGCGGCAGCGCCGGGAGGAATACGGACAAGGTGACGAAATTCGCCATCGACATGCAGCCGCTGGACGGCAGCGCCATACAGATTCCGGTCCATTGCTGTCTGGCGATAGCCTGCTCGATAACCGAAGTCGTCGAGGTGGGGGACCATTACCTCTATATCGGCGCGGTCGACGGCATTCGCGGCGATCTGGGCAAGAAAGCGCTCTTCGCCTGGGATAAAGACTCCGTCAGCCTGCGCCCCGCCCGCTGACACCGCCGGAACATTTCCAGCGAAAAACGGCGACAGCCGCGCCATAACCCGTACCGGTACAAAAATGGGCAGACCCGCAGCAGAACGGGCCCGCCCAAGCGGTACAGGGTAATGGCTCGTGGTAATTAAATCGTGCCGTCCCAGGTCGAGACCTTGGTCGACTTCATTTCCTCTTCGTCGAACCAGTGGGTGGTCACGCACTTCGACTCGGTGTAGAAGCGGATGCCGTCTTTCCCGAGGCAGTGCAGGTCGCCGAAGAACGACTGCTTGTGGCCCGCGAAGGGGAAGTAGCCGACCGGAACCGGAATGCCGACGTTGATGCCGACCATGCCGCCGTCGGTGTGACGCACGAACTCGCGGGAGTAGTAGCCGCTCTGAGTGTAGATGACCGACCCGTTCGCGAAACGGCTGTTGTTCATGATTTCCAGGCCGTGGGCGAAGTTCTTGCAGCGCTTGACGCAGAGGACGGGGCCGAAAATCTCTTCGCGGCCGACAGACATGTCCTCGCTGACGTGGTCGAAAATCGTCGGCCCGAGGTAGAAGCCCTTCTCGAAGCCCTTGACCACGCAGTCGCGGCCGTCCAGGACCAGCTTTGCGCCTTCCTGCACGCCCTTCTCAATCCACTCGATGACCGACTTCTTGTGGTCGGCGGAGTAGACCGGGCCGAGCTGGGTATCCTTTTCGTAGGCCGGGCCGATCTTCAGCGTTTTGCCGAGTTCGACCAGCTTGGCGACCAGCTTGTCGGCGATGCCTTCTTCCGCGACGACGGTGGGGAGCGCCATGCAGCGTTCGCCGACGCAGCCGTAGGCGGCGTTGATGATGCCGGCGGCGGTGCGGTCGAGGGCGGCGTCATTGAGGACGAGCGCGTGGTTCTTCGCCTCGGTCAGGCACTGGACGCGCTTGCCGGCGGCGGACGCGGTCGAGTAGACGTGCAGGCCGACCGAGGTCGAGCCGACAAAGCTGACGCCCTTGACGACCGGATTCTGGATGAGTTCCGGCACGCCGGAGCGGTCGCAGGAGAGGACGTTCAGGACACCTTCGGGCAGACCGGCTTCACGGTAGAGGTCGGCGATGCGGAGGGCCGTCATCGGGGTCGCGCCCGCGACCTTCAGGACCATGGTGTTGCCGCAGGCGATGCACATCGGGGCCATCCAGCCCATGGGGATCATGGCGGGGAAGTTGAACGGGGTCAGGCCGACGAAAACGCCCAGCGGTTCGCGGTAGAGGACGGTGTCGTAACCCTTCGACGCGTCCATCAGGGAGTCGCCCATCATCAGGTTGCAGATGCCCGACGCGTGTTCGGTGCCTTCCTTGGCCTTGAGGATGTCCCCTTGGGATTCGGCCCAGTTCTTCCCGTGCTCCTTGGCGCAGATCATGGTGAGTTCGTCCATGTGCTTTTCCAGCAGGTTGCGCATGTTGAACAGCACCTGGGAACGCTTGATCGGCGGGGTCGCGGACCAGCCGGCGTAGGCCTTGTGGGCCGATTCCACCGCGGCCTTGACCTCGTCGGTGGTGCAGCGCGGCATCTTGGCCTGCAACTCGCCGGTGGAGGGGTTGTAGACGTCGTAGAACTTGTCGGTCTTCGACTCGACGTACTTGTTGTTGAGGTAATACTTCAGCACTTCCGCCATGATAATTCTCCCGGGATAAACATATCCAAACGTGTGGCCGAATGCGCCACATTACGATTACTGATGCTGCACGCCTCCACCATAAACCGCCGCGTCCGCAGGCGGCCGGACGGGAATTACAGGCCGGTCGTGACCAGGTTGCCGCTTTCGAAGGCTTCGCGGCACTTGTAGGCGACCAGGGACGCGCGGTAGCCGTCGTCCACGGTGGGGCTGGGCTTGCGGCCTTCGTTCAGGCAGTTGACGAATTCCTGCATCTCGTTCACATAGGCGGCTTCGAAGCGTTCGAGGAAGTTGTCGTGGCATTCCTTGCGGACGCCGTGGCCGTCGAGGATTTCCACCAGGTTGCACTGCGGCACGCTGGCGATACGCAGGGTCGCCTTGGTGCCGATGATCTCCGTCTCGATGTTGTAGCCGTGGTTGGCGGTGCGGCCGGCGAAGAGGAAGCCCATCGCGCCGTCCTTGAACTTCATCAGGGCCGAGACGTTGTCGCCGTCCTTGTAGGAGCCGAATTCGGGATAGGCGTAGCAGCCGCCGATGGCCCAGATCTGGTCCGGCTCGGAACCGACCATCCAGCGCGCCAGGTCGATGTCGTGCACCGACATGTCGAGGAACTGGCCCCCAGAAGTCGGGCCGTAGGCGATGGCGCCCTTGATGTACTTGATCGGGTCCTGGCTGTAGGCGCGGAACAGGACGACCTTGCCGATTTCGCCGGCGTCTATTTTGGCCTTGGCATAGCGGTAGGACTGGTCGAAGCGGCGCATAAAACCGAGCATGAACAACCGGCCCGGGTACTTCTTGACCACCTTCTCGGTCGCGACGCATTCTTCCATGCTGACGCCGAGGGGTTTCTCTGAAAAGACGTGCTTGCCGGCGGCGAGGGCCTGCTCGATCTGCTTCGCGTGGAAGACGGACGGCGAGACGATGACGACGGCGTCGAGTTCGTCGATGGCGATGAGATCCTCGAACGTCTTGACCCGGTGCTTGACGCCGTATTTGTCGGCGAACGCGTTCAGCTTGGGTTCGTCCATGTCGCAAATGGCGGTGAGTTCGCAGCCCTGAACGCGGGTGGCGAGGTTGATGGCGTGCTGCTCGCCCTGGCGGCCGAGGCCGATGGAGCCGATTTTCGCGATTTTCTTCATCTGCTGTTCCTCGTGAGTAAAGGTATTTTCCCCTGGTTCCCGACCTTCTTACTTGTACATGGTGCTGACGAGAATCTTGCCCGCCGCACCCTTCGACGACGCGTCCAGGCCCTGCTGGATGTTCTCCAAGGAGACGCGGCCGGTGATGGCGGGACGCATGTCGATGCGGCCGGAAGCCATCAGGTTGATGACGTCGGGGTAGATGCCGCAGCCGGACTGGCCGTTGGAGCCGGAGATGCGGGCGGCGTTCCACATGAACTTGTACATGTCGACCGGGGTCTTGCCGACGCGGTGACCGATTTGGCAGGTCTTGCCGCCGATGGCCAGCGCGCCTTCCATGACCGGGTAGGTGAAGGGATTCGCGCCCGCGCACTCGGCGAAGGTGGTGATGCCCTGCCCGTTCGTCATGTCCATCAGGTACTCGGACGCTTCGCCTTCGCCGAACTTGGTGGGGTCGACGACATAGTCGGCGCCAAGCTTTTTGGCGAGTTCCTGACGTTCGGGGGTCGTCTCGAAGCAGAACAGCTTGGCGGTGCCGGTGGTCTTGAGGAGCGCGACGGCGGCGAGGCCGACCGGGCCCGCGCCGAAGACCGCCGAATGGCCGCCCGGACGCTGCAGGCCGCCGCAGACGAACAGGCCGTTGTAGGCGACGCCGACGGGTTCGATCATCGCGCCCTGTTCGAGGGCGATGGTGTCGTCCTTGTAGAAGGCCTTGAGGTCGTTGAGGGGATAGCAGTGCTTGGCCTTGATGGCGGAGAATTCGGCAAAGCCGCCGTCAAAGGTGAGGCCGGGCTCGTCCAGCAATTTGCACTGGTTGAACATGCCCCGGCGGCAGGCGTCGCACATGCCGCACCAGTGCATCGACTCGACCGCAACCAGATCGCCCACCTTGAGGGTGGTGACGTCCTTGCCGACTTCGGCGACGGTGCCGGCGAACTCGTGGCCGGTGATGATGGGATAGCGGGAGTGGCCGTCGTACTTGGTATAGCCGTCGTCGTCCTTGCGAAGGAGGTGCGCGTCGGTGCCGCAGATGCCGGCCGCGCCGACCTTGATCAGGACTTCGTCGGGCTTGATCTTGGGATTGGGGCGATCGACGACCGAACCACGGATGTTCTTGAAGATGCTGTTGCCGCGCATGGCTCGCTTTGTTTCCAGCTCCCGCGGTGAGAGCTTGTATCCGGGCTTGGGAGCCCAATCGGCCTCGACATAGAACGCGCGCATTGTGATTTCTCCTGGTGTGGTTTTTCCAAAAAACTGCAGACACAAGCTGATCCCGGCTTCAGACCGGGAAGGAGCGTGGATTATTCGGCACGGCGCGTCCGGCAACGATGTCAGATACCTGCATATGACCCGGAACCGGGGGTAAAGTCAAGCTCTTTTTCAAAACGTTTTTAAAACCTGCTGGAGTGCAAAGAGCCCCGCCGTCGCGCCGCCTCGACTCTGAAGTATTTACGGCAGTATATCCTACGGTTTGGCTTAGTAAAGCGGTTTTTATTCGGTAATTAAGTGAATTACTTCAACAGCCTATAATCATTGGAGTTGCGTACTATAAAAAATTAAGTGAGAATTCCCGATGTCAGCCCCGCTTTTCAATCGGGCCTGGGGCGGCCCGGTTGGATGCAGAGGAGGACGCGGGTGCGGGAAAAACATTTTAAAAGGTTTGCAACAGTTCGCGCGGCGTGGGGGTTGCCTCGCCCTTGCGGTTAAACCGGGCAGATTGGGGGGAGAACGCCAGAGTTTGGTGTACTCACCGTTCCTGGCGTGGACCCCGGCCGAACCGCCTGTTATTTCCGCTGATGGAGGTCCGCACGCCGGGGTGACGATGGCGGTGGGTGCGGCCGGATTCGTAAGCCGTTTGCCCTGCACGCCGAGGGGACGATGACGGTGGATGCGGCCCGGCAGCGATAAGAGTGACAGTGACGTGTACGGTTATATGGGTATGTCCCACCGTTCCCTTATTGAACTGCCCGCCGGGCCCCCGCGTTCGCGGGGGTGGCGGGGTGACGCTACCACAAGAGATAGACGATTATCTGCACCGCCAGCATCGCGGCGGCTCCGATCAGGTAGGGACGCCACGATGCCGGCCGGTCTTTTTCGTCCGAATTGTCTGCCTCATCTTCATGGGTGTTGCCGCTCATGTCGAGATCTTCGTCGTAGTCGTCCGGCTTGATCGAGCGCTTGATGGACGACGGCGGCAACTGCTCCTCGATCAGTTTGGCGATGTCGGTCGACAACTCGCCCGCGTGGCTGTAGCGCTGCTCGATATCCGGGTGGGTGGCTTTGCGGATGACCCGGTCGACGCCGTGGCTGAAGGTCGCGCGCGGCGCGAGGGCGCGGATATCGACCTCGCCCTTCGGGCTGCGGGCCGCCTCGAGGGTGGCCTGGAACGTCGCCTGCCGGTAGACCCGGGTCAGACTCATGAATTCGGCCAAAATAAGCCCGAGCGCATAGACGTCGGACTGGGGGCCGATATGGATGTAGTCGCCCCGCGCCTGCTCGGGGCTCATGTAGGCGGGCGTGCCGGCGATGGCGCCGCCCATCGTATTCATACCCGACGCCTGGCGGACAGTCGCGACCGGGTCTTCGTCGAAATCGGGAAGAGGCGACTTCACCGTCTTGGCAAGGCCCCAATCCATGATCTGCACCTCGCCGAATTCCCCGATAAAGATATTGCCCGGCTTGAGGTCGCGGTGCACCACGCCCTTGGCGTGGGCATAGGCCATCCCCTGGCAGATGCGCTGAAAGAGCCGCAACCGGGCGAGATAATTGTACGCGCGGCGGAACTCGCGGTCGCCGATGCGCAGGTGGTTGATGACGTCGCCGAGGCTGCGGCCCTTGACCAGCTTCATGCTGAAATAGAGCATGCCGCCGGGCATGATGCCGATCTCGTGGACAGGCACGACCGACGGGTGCTCGAGCTGCGCCGTGATCTGCGCCTCGGCGACAAAGCGGGCGATGCCGTCCCGGGACAACCCCTCGCCGTCGTGGAGAATCTTGATCGCAACCTGACGGCCGAGGTGCTGGTCGCGCGCTTCAATCACCTGCCCGACCGACCCCGACCCCAACTCCTGGCCGATGATGTAGCGGGCCGGCGGCGTCTGGTCCTCCGAAATGTCGGCGATGATGGACGGCCGCGCGTCCTCGAGGTGATTGAGGAGGCTCTCGAGGTTGATGGCCTCGAGAAACACCGGCGGCGGATGGCCTTCGAAATCGGCCGTGTCGGTGGGTGACATGGGCCTCCGGTGGATCTTGGTGGTCGCTTTATCGCTCATTTCACTTTTCCTCCCGGGGCGGCGGCAGCGAGGCCCGCTGCCGTCCCGGCTCCGGATTGTCGCCGTACCGGGCGAGATCGATGACCGGCGGCTGCCGCGATTCGCCCTGGTGGTTCGGGTCCATGGTACTGTCATGGGTGATGCGCCGCAACGATGCCGCCTGCTGGAATATCGATTCGGCGACGGCGGCTGTCTCGCGGGAGACGATAATGGTATGATCGACCGATTTCGAAATCTGCTCCAGGCTGACATGGACCTGGTGCACCGAATGCGACTGTTCGTCCGCCAGCTTGGCGACCGTATCCGAATCGGTGCGCAGATCCTGGGCGTTTTCCTTGATGTCAATGAGGGTGCCGCCCAATTGCTCGATGGAGTCGGTGGCGTCCTGGATGCGGCCGGTCATCTCCTCGATCATGGCCGAGGTCTCGCGGGCGGCGCGGGCGCTGCGGCCGGCGAGATTGCGCACCTCGTCGGCGACGACGGCAAAGCCCTTGCCGTGCCGGCCGGCGCGGGCGGCCTCGACCGCCGCGTTCAGCGACAGCAGATTCGTCTGGAAGGCGATGTCGTCGATCAGCTTGATGATGGTGCGTATCTTGTGGCCCGACTCGCGCACGCCGTTCATGGCGGCGGCGGCCCCGAGCGCCTCGTTCGCGCCCTTGTCGGAGCGGTCGTGGGTCGACTCCGCCTTGGCGTGACTGTTGCGGGCGGAAATCGCGTAATCGCTGGAGGCTTCGCCGATTTTCTGCGTTGTCGAAGTGATTTCCTCGATGGCGGCCGACTGTTCCATCGCCGGGTCGGACAGGGACTGCGCCGCCGTGAGGATGCGCTCCGACTTCGCGTCCAAACTCCTGGCGATGGAGGACGCGAGGGCGAGAGTGCGGGAAATTTCCTTCGCGTCCGTGACGTCGACGCCGACCGTCATGCGGCCCAGATATTTGCCGTCCGTGTCCAGCACCCGGCACGAGGAAATGCGGTGGATGCGGTTGTCGCCGACGTGGACCTCCATGCTCTGGATCTCCGGCGCGTCCGGACTGTTGGTGGCGGCGATGAAGCGGGCGTCCGTTTCGGGCAGGGTCTCCACGCAGGTGCGGCCGATCAGGGTCTGCGGGTTGCCGTCGGCCAGGAGTTCGGCCATGGCCGGATTGACGTAAATCCACTGCGACCGGAGGTCGAGAATGCCAAGCGGCATCGGCACCCGATCGAGAATGGTGCGGTGCCATTTTTCCGAATCGGTCAGGGTCCGGCCCATGGTCTGCGCGACCAGATAGCCGAGAAGAATCGACACCAGCAGCATGCCGGCCATTTCATACAACTGGCGCGAGAGGGTGGAGTCGGAATCCGCCAGAACCTGGTCGGCCGGCTGGAACAGCATGACCGCCCACGGCTTTTCGAAATAGGTCCGGTTGACGGCGGCGACGGCGACCAGCACCTCGTGCCCGCCCATTTGATAGACGGCCGACAATTCGCTGCCCGCCTGCACCGCCCGCATGACGTCCGGGTAGACGTCCGGCCTGAGGCGCGAGAGGTCGGTGGTCGACGGTTCGATAAGGCCGTCGACGTCGACCCCCGTCGGCCTGCCGACAACCGCCCCGCCGGGCGAAATGAGAATCGATTCCTGGTTGCCGCGGTTTTCGTTCTGACGCCGCAGGGTGCGCTGGTACTCGGTCAGGCACAAATCGGCCCACACCGCGCCGACGAAACGGCCGTCCATCATGAGCGGCTGGACGAACCGGCACTCGACATGTTCCTCGTCCCTGCCGCTGACGGCGTGGTGGATGTTCAGGCGCGGCTCGGCGATGTGGAAGGCGTGGTAGCGCGAGACATGGTTCCACCACGGTTCGTCCTCGAAGCGGCCGAGGCGGTCGGGTTCGACCATCGCAACCCTGCCGGTGGCCTTGTCCAAGACGATGACGGATGCGCCGGCGGCGGTGGTGTACCGGCTGAAATCCGGCCCGTCCGGCAGCACGCCGGGCAGCGTGGCGAGACCGACGCTGGTGAGGAAGGTGTTCGACTGGTCCAGGGACGACCGGGCAAAGGCGGCGATGCGGGAGGAATCGGGCACGCCGTTCGACGCGGTGGCGTGCTCCACCTCCGACATGACGCTGGCGCTGATGGCGCCGACGATGGTGGAGACATTTTCGACCGCCTGGTTGTAGAGGGAGGCGTTGAGGGCCGACGCTTCCATCATGAGGGCGCGCTGGCGGTCGAGGGTGTATTGTTCAGCCTGGTGCCGGTTGAGAAGCATCATGCCCGCGAGGCAGATGAACGACACGCCGACCACGGCGATGATCAACTTCCATTTCACACTGAGCATACCGCGCATAGCCACAATCCCATACTGATCGGCCCGCGCAACAGGACCGCAAACGGCAATGACCACCGCCCGCGCCCTGTCCGGGGCGTCCCTGTGCCGGGACACCCTCATCCAGCCCGACAGTATCGTAGTCGATTGTATGAAAATGGCGGAAATGTAAAGAGGTTTTTAGGAGAACACCACCGGTGGGAGTGGGGTGGGAGAACGTGAGGGGGCGTGCCGGTGGGCCGTACCGGCTTCCAGCGGCATATTGGGGATATACCGGCATTCGCTTTGCAACCAGCCCATATTTCGCGCAATTGACGCGATGAAGTGGAACGGCACTGGCCGAATCATCCGGCATCAGGAACAAAATCGGATAAAACCCTTGCAAGTGGCGCGCTTTTCCGTAACAATATTGGCCTTGAAATGCCACTATGCCAACTTAGCTCAGGGGTAGAGCAGCGCTTTCGTAAAGCGCAGGTCGTGGGTTCGAATCCCACAGTTGGCTCCAATATCTTGCCCCTGTTTTCCCTTGTGGGACAGGGGTTTTTGCGTTTTTGGCCTCTCGTAAACGTCCTCGATTTTCACCTTGCGACAGTCCGTGTAAGTCCTTGCTTGTCCGTCAAAGTCCGTGGCGAAACTGTCCCTTTTCCTGTCCATGTTTTCGAGAGTCGCGGGCGCGTCATCGGTGCCGGTTTTCTGCGCGGATTCCGCGCTGCTTCCGGACACGCTCGGCACGATGGCGGGCATCTTCGCCAGCTCGGCGGCCCGGTCATCAATCAGGACGTGCGTATAAATACTGCTGGTCAGCTTCGGGTCGCTGTGCCGCATAAGGCGCTGCGCGGTTGCCAGCGGCACCTTGGTGCGATTCAGGAAGGTGGCGAAGGCGGCGCGCAGGCCGTGGAAATCGTAGACCAGGCCGTATTCGTCCCTGACGTTCAAATCGCCTTCCTCATTCCGTGACAATACACCGGCGGCCTCGAGGTCGGCTCGGATCATCTGCGCGCCCTTATCCACCCACATGCCCGGGAATGCCTTCGCGGCCGGAAGTGAAAAGGCGAGGTGTTGTTTCATTGCGACCGCAACCTCGGGGCGCAATGGCAACACGTCGTCCTTGCCGTTCTTTGCATAGGCGGCGGCAATGGTGACGGTGGCGGGCTCTGATTCGAAATCAAATGAGGCACGGGTGAGGCTGTGCAATTCACTCCACCGGAGGCCGGTTGTAGCGGCCAGGCAGTACAGCAGTGAGCGTTCCCGACCTGCCATGCCCTGCACCACCGGCCCGGACTCCGCAGCGGCCAGCAGCCGTCCAAGTTCCTCGATGGTGTAGGCGTGACGCTCCATGCGACGATCGGCGCGCTCGTTCAGGAGCGGCCAATGATGCAGGGGGTTTTCAACAGTCCGCCCTTCCTTCGCCAGCCATTTGCAAAAGCCCTTCGCGGCCCGGATGTACACGTTCGCGGTTGCCGCACTCTTGTTGCCCTCACGGAATGCAGCCAGCCACTGTTGCGCGCTGGATAGCGAAATGTCGGTAATCGTCCGCCACCCGCACCACTTCCCGATAGCTGCCACTTTCGCGGTGAAGGACCGGACATGCTTGGGAGTATTGCCCTTTGTCGCAAGCGCCAGACGCCAGTCGCTAATGTGAGTCTGGAGCCGCTTACCAGCCGCCGCCCGCTGCCCTGTGATGATTCCCCATTTTGCCAGGGAGTCGCGGACCGCGACAGGACAGGCTTCAAGGAAGCGTGACAACTCCGCGTCCGGCCCGGCGCCGGCCATGCGCAGGGAGACCAGCCGCTTGACGTGGCGCTCAAGCTCGGCGCTGGCGGAGCGGTCGGTGAATGCGGCCAGGCGTCGCGTCACACCGTCATGGTCGGAAAACTCCACCGTCCACGTTGCATCGGCCTGGGTTTTTCCGTTCTTGCCGGCACGCCGGCGTTTGAAAACGCTCATTTTTTCCCCTTGGCATGCAGTAACCGTCGCAACGGCGCAGCGACAAAGTCTGCGAGCGTCATCCCTTCTTCAGCGGCCAGCCGCTTCCACAGTTGGTATTCGTCGTCGGCAAGGCGAATCGAGATATTATGAACCTTGGCGTCGTCGCCAAGGGATGGTCTTCCCCTCGGCCGCTTCGGAGGCGGATTTGCTGGCGGCGGTTTGCGGGGCCTGCCGCGGGGCCGTTTTGGCGTGTCGTCGTGTGGAGTCATTATTTCACTATATTATCTGTAGGGCGGATAATCAAACGGAAAACGTAGCTATGCCTTTGCCCGGATATTGTCCCACTTTTCCCGCGCCGGGCAACCGGCGGCGATCCAGGCCTGGAGTTCTTCGCGATTCCAGCGGGTGACGCGGCCAAGTTTGATCGGCCTGGGGAGTTTTCCCGTCGCCGCCAGCTTGAACCAGGTCGAACGACTCACCCCGCAGAGCGCGGCTGCACCATTGGCGTCCATCAGGAGGTTTTCCGATGTGATCATACAATCTTCCTTTGTGTAAAGCTCAAGGGGCGGTTGTGTAAACCTGTGGCAACCTTTTGGCAACCGGGTTTACACAACATTTGGCCGCTCGTTGTCATAAGGCACGTATTTTAGCGCAGTTAAATAGTACGCCACCGTTTGTTTACCGTTCTTGCGTAAACCCTAAATAGGTTTACGCAACTGACCGAAATCCGTGAGTCGCAAGGCACCCGCAGGGGCCTACCCCCTCGGGAGGACCCGCCGGCCGTGCCTCCCGACCGGTCAGGCCCCCAAAAAAGTGCAAATAGCTCGTAGTCATTTCGTTTCTGTTTTTCCATCCATCATGCCAATAACGGGATAGGTCCAAAAAACCAGCGTTCTTTCGGTCGCGCCACACACACGGGGAAAAATGGCGATTGGACCCCATTCCATCGGGGTCAACCGCATCAATCAGCCGAAACATCCCCCCCTTGATCCCCCGCTGTTTCCGCCGGCTGGCTGTGATTCGCCATCAAATCCGACAATGCCTGGAAGGCTGGGACGGCCTCCAGGCCGTGGCGCTTGCCGTAGGCATCCTGCGTGGTGACGCTGGCGTGTGCCGCCACGGCCTGCACCGTCGCCGACGACATACCGGGGTTTTGTTGCAGCCAGGAAATGACCGAATGCCGAATCTGGTACGGCGTGAATACTACACCAACCTGACGACAGAAGCGGGCAACTACCATGTCCAGGCCGGATGTCGTCCAGCCGCCGCCCGTAGCTTTCGACCGGCCGGCCTTGGCAGGTATCAGTGCGTCGTCCGGACGCGGTGCGCGGCGGCGCAGAGTTTTTGGGAGGGCGATGCATTCTTTCACCTATTGGTGCTGGCAGGTGCCGGCAAAGATGGGCAATAGGCGGTCGTGGTAGCCTTTCAATCCAACGCTGTGTAGACTCCCGGGACTGCCTCCCGACGGGAGTTTCACGTCACCGCGGCGCAAGCGGCACAGCGCGTGCGGTCGCAGGCAAAACAGCACCATACCCTCGAGCAGGAGACCGGCGTCCGGTCGCCATTCCTTGACTTGGGCGATCATGCTTATGGCCTCGGCTATTTCCAGAGCCTTGGGCGGCTTCCGATTCGTTCCGGGTATGTTGCCCTTAGTTCGCAATTTCCCGACTGTCATGAGGGCCAGGGCGGCCGGGGCGTGGCCTTTTTCCTGCGCCCACTTGGCAAAGGCCCGTAGACTGTTCATGTCGGCGTTGACGGTGCCGGGTTCGATGCGACCTCGACGGCCGTTTTTTTGGTACGACGGCGCATCCAGGCTTCCACCTCTTCACGGGTAATGCTGTCGATAGGCTTGGAGTGAAATGCGGCATCGAACACAAGCAACCGTTTCCGATGCAGAGCCAACGTCATCGCGTTGCACGGCCGGCGGCGTAGCCCCAGCTCGCTATCTGAAAGGAATTCGTCCAGCTTGTCGCGAATGCGACAACACGGTTTGATCTGTTCGCCAAACTTGCGTTCGGCCTCGGCAAGTGAGGACTCGAGGATGGTGTCGAACACTTCGGCGTCCTTCCTTGTGGGAACGCGTTTCCAAACGTTACGCCGCACGACCCATGAATCCCCAGATTTCCGAAATGTCATGACGCGACCTCCACTGCAACGTCACCTGCCGACGCGGGCACAGCATCTTCGCTGTTGGTATCAACACCAACGGTATCGCGTAACGTCACCCGCCGGCCTTCGGCGTCGATCTGGAAGATGGTCCCGTCCTCGATCCGCCGCCGCAGTTCGCCTTGGTATCGACCGCGCCGCCGAAGAATGTCGATGATGCTCATCCTGATCGCCTCTCTTTCCGATACGCCTGTGTCGAGTGCGGAAAGGACCGGCTCTGCCAGTTCGCAAATATCCAGACCAAGCAACCCGCACACATGTGACAACGCTGGCAGAGCAAATCCGTCGTCACTCACCATTCGGTCGGCTCCAGGCCCGGGCCATCGCCGATACCAAGTTCGCCGAAGCGGCGCTGGGAACGGTGGAAAGCCAGCGGGAACTTTGCCGAGGGCCCATGCCGCTGCGTCAATGAAATCTCCACCTCGATGGGCGCGCGCTGCCACCTGTTTTCGGCCGGCGGTTCATCGTCTTTCCACTTCATGACCAAAACGGCATCGCTCGACCGGAGAATTTCGTCAGACTCGGCAAGGTCGCGTGCCGAGGGTTTATCGTCTCCGGTTCGAGCGATCTGGCTGCCCGTAATGATGGTGGCATTGAGCCGCTTGGCCAACACCTTCAAACTCTTTATGGACTCGACCAGGCTATCCCGCGCGGATTCGGCTCCGCGCATCCGGCCAATAATTTGCAGATAATCAACGATGATCAGTTGGACGCCGCGGCGCGCGTAGCAGGCCGCCGAGATTTCATCGACAGTCAGGCCCGACGTGTCCACGATGTCGATTTTGCGACGGCGGAGCGATTCCTTTGCCGCGTCCACGTCGTGCAATCGGTCGCGGAGCTCATCCGAAGGGATGCGGCCGTGAATGCATACCAGCATTTTCAAGAATTCCAGCGCTGTCATTTCCAGCGAGAATATCACTGTGCGCAGATTCGCCGCCTCGACCAGCGATGCAAGCAGCGAGGTTTTGCCGCGCTTTGGCCGGGCCGCGACCGTGATTAGTTCGCCAGGATGGTTGCCGCCGAGGAACTTGTCCAATGATGGTATATTGAAGGGCAAACCGCCTTCCTCACGGCTCATTAGAATCATATCGCCGTGGTCGCGCAAAATGGAGTCGATGTCTGTTTCCTGTTCCCGGCCGCCGACCGCTTGCTGGAACTGCTCGAGGGCCTTCTGACACCGCGCCGCAGCTTCCTGCGTCTCGAAGCCGTAGCGCAGCATGGATACGTTCGCCTCCAATTCTCCCGCCAATATCGCACCCTCGTGACGCTGGCGCAGCATTCGGGCGATCGACAGGCCGGTGGCGGGATCGGCGCGGAGGGAATCGCGGACAAGCAGAAGGTTGCTGTGAGCCTTGCCGCCGTCCATGGCCGCAGCCAGCCTGACCGTATCGACGGACTCGCCACGCTTATGGCTGCGGTGATAGGCTTCGAACGCCTGGCGGCAAAACACGTCGCTTACGGCGACGGCCGGGACGAGCCCGGCGATTTCCACCGCGCCATTCAAGAAGGCGGTGAGCATGGTGTACTCGTCCTCTTTGAGTTCGTCGCCTGTTTGAAAATCCATCAAGCTCTCAAGCATACCAACTCCCCCTTCAGCCATTCGTCCGCAGCGGCTGTGCTTTTCAGTTCCCGGGCCTTGGCGTCGTAGCGCCTGGCTATATCCTCGCCATGGGCAGCTTCAACGCGGCCAGTTTTGTAAAGAAGGTCGGAAAGGTCGCCGCCGACCGTGCCGGTTTTGGCGACACGCTGTCGGCAGGCTTCAAAACGATGGTTAACTAAAATCGAAAGCTGGAAGCCCTGACGGCGGACCCATTCGTCATCCAGGGCCAGGAAGGTCTTCATGATGCGGCACTGTTCAATCAAGTCGGGCACCCAATCCGCAAGGGTCCTGGCCGCCTTCAGTGCGCCATTTGACGGCGCCGGTGTGTTCCGTCCAGCTTCCCGGCATGCAGTCACCCATTCGCGCCAAGTAGGAGAATCGGTCGGTTCCGTCCTTTTGCGCCTTGTTCGTGCGACCGGTGTATTCGCGGTAGCTGGTGCCGTTACCGGCGAAGCGGGCTTGTTTGAAACACACTGACCTGTGTATTCGTTCTTATATTCGTTCATTATGTATAGTGAACACCCGTTTTCCGCGTCGACAGAGCACGCGGAAAACGCGTCGGCAGGATTTTGTGCTGACGCGGATTCCGCGTCGGCAGAGTCGTTCCTGCTGACGCGCTTTTCGTGTCGGCAGGACTCTTCTGTTGACGCGTTTTCCGCGTCGACAGGAATAGACTGTAATTGGTCGTATGCACAAAGCTGGTAATGGTTGAATCGCTGGCCCTTTTTGACCACGATAAATCCCGCGTCAACCAGGTCCTTGATCGCCTTGGTTACCGTGTCGACTCTTGAAATCCCGGCACGCCTTCCCAATGCTTCCCGACTCGGCCAACAACTCCCGTCACGGTCCATATAGCGGCAGAGCGCCATTCCAACGGCAAATGCGGACAGGGACAGCCTCCCGGCTTCCTGGAGCTCGCACAGCGCTTGAATTCCGTATAGGTTGATATAAAACCCGTCCGCCATGGTCGTTTATTCTTTCGGGTCTCGCAGGACGAGACGGTATTCATGCAGTCCCGGATACCCTGGCACATGTCGGCGCTCCACTGTGTGGCCGCCAAAAAGCGGTTTCCGTAAGACCCGCAGCCGTGTTGAAGCGGATTCAACTCTGCCGCAGGGTGCGCCACTCACCATCGCGCATCAGCTCGAATATGTGTTTGATTTGGCCTGACAGGCGAATGCCGCCCGGGGTGGCGGTGAGGTTTGTGCTTTCAAAGTGTCGAGAGCCCACTCTTTTACCTTTCAAGGTCAAATACGGCAATATTCATAAAGCAACCCGCAACGGGTTGGCTAAGTGATGGTGGAATCGGTTTCCTGCGGGAATCAAGTAGTTGAAGTGTGCCCAATTTCGTCGAGAATTTGGGGACGATTGACGATTCTACCTCTCCCAACAAACCATTCGTAAATCTTCTGAATATCTTCTGGCGTGTAACAACGGCGGCAGGCAAAAACTTGCGGTTTGGGGCATCCAGCGACGAATGCATACATTAATCTGTCACGATTGATCCCCAGCATCGTAGCCACCATTCCCGAGGTATAGACATGCGGATTTTGCATCAAATCTTCCTTAGAGCTAGTTTCTACCCAAAAGCCGGATTCTTATTTTCAATCTACAATATAGAATGCAAATGTCAACGGAATATGCGTGATTATTGTTGTGTAACTTGTTCATGAACAAGACGATGTAGAGATAAAGCCATGCCGCGATATACTGATGACGAATACCATTTAGCGATACATTTTCCCTTACCTCACATAGTGAGCCATAACCTCACAACCGGTTCCATCCTGTTCCAAAGTGTGCGTTCTAGTAAAATAGAAAAATATGCAAAAAATGAATAAATGAGTGCATTTTAGAGGAGTAAAAAAACGGGAAATATTAAAAAAAAGCCTCCGATTTCTCGGAGGCCAACAGCTTTAACGGGTAAGTGACCGGGTCGTGGCATCCATTCTTGTAGTTGCGCCACCGGCCGTCCTTCAATACAAGAATCTCGCATTTGGCTATCGTACGCCTTGTTGCGATACCACCCATGCAGCGAATTTAAGCCTCTAGGTTTGCGAGGAGTTGGTCAGGCAATAGATTCTTCCCGTCCTGACCATTGGCCGTCCCGGCAGGACGGCGAAGTCACATCTTTCACATCCAACGTGCATGCCCACCTCATTAGTCTTACCGCCACCAATGTCGATCTCACCAGCGGTTAATGTATATTACTCATGCCAGTCAAGCCAGAAACAGGCGGTAGCGAGATCCGCTTTTCGGCCCGTCTCAATCTGTTAGGTCTATCCTCTGGTCAATTAACGTCGCATCAACGCTGCATGAATTGAAGATTGTATTTTCGTTGGATGGCCAATAGTCCATTCCAGTGCATCGCAACCACATCGCATCAACCATGGCCAGTGCAATAATCATCGCTCTATTTCATTTGACACCTCTCGTCCGTGCCGCCTTCGGCGTGCGGCGGGACATGCGCGGCTGGTCATTGCCAACGGAAGACGGACGGGATACCACGCGAAGGTGCCTCTGCGGGTTTATGGCCTCTTCCAAGGCTTCTTTTAAGTGTTTGAGAGCCGTTCCCAAGTCGGCAATGCATTTTTGAAATTCAGGATCGTTTTTATCGATTCGTGCCATTGCCCGCCCTCCCTACTGACCAGCCGCGACGCCGGCGGTTTCTCCGACGTGGGCGGCCTCGAGACGCGAGCAGCTTTCCTTTATTTCGGCCAGCATTCGGGCCATTTCCGACTGGTGTGTGGTTCTCCCGGTCAGTGCCACGGCCCGGATGTCGGGCGCTTCGATTCGTTCGCCCATTGTGGCGGCCTGGACGGCGTAGCGTTGCAGCAATAAACAAATCCCCTGCAAGGCGGCCATCCGCGTGGCGTCGATCATGCCTTCAGTGTCATCCCGGATGACGACTATCCAGCCGTCGGAGTCGTCCACAACTTCCCCGTCCACTTCGAACAAATCGCTGCATACATCGGCCACCATGTATGCCCTGGCTTCGTCGGTGAATTCGCAGGTACAGCCATCGACCAGGGCCGATTCGTCCTGGAGAACGCGGGGCAAAACCAGCGGAACGCCCACCTTCAATCCGGGTCGATAGTGTTCGCAATATTCGGCCAATGCCGCCAGCGCCGCGCGTTCCAGAAGGGAAAGTGATTGACTGCGGGTGGTCCGGGCCAGGGCGTAGCCAAACACATCGAGGTGGTGGTGCTGCGGGTGGAAAAAGTAGACTACCTGGATTTCGCGTTCCACGTGTTCGCCCATGATGGTTGCCGCATGGTCGGCTTGGCTCCATCGCCCATGCACCAGAATCGGGCATCCCTTTTGGTCGGCAATAAGCTGGTCGGGCATCAGGTCGCGGTCTACCTCTCCACGCGTCCTGACCATCGGCCGTCCCGGCAGGCCCGCGGCTTCCCATCCATCAAATCCAACGTGCTTACCCATGATTCACTCCATTCTTTCGGCGATTTTCGCCGATATAGAGAATGGGCCGTTTCGTCTGGCTGACGCAGCGAGACGGTCAAGGGGGTGTCAGGGTGTACGAGACCTTGGCATCCCCGCTTTTTTACGGCCCGATACATTTCCTCCTGTGTTGATAGTCCGTAGTCGTCCGTGCAAGTCCGTGCTGTGTCGCATCGAAAATAAGGCCGTTTTGGGGCGTTTTACGAGCTTCGCCCGGCCAGGCCGGTATCCCAATGGTACGGAACGGTCAACGGCCCGGGGAGCGGGCTTTCTGGCCGTTTTTTCGCGTCCGGATTATAATACTCGCCACCTTTCTCCGAGCTGTCGTTCCCACTTCTCCGATTCAGTTAGGTCTCGGCGACGCAGTGCGAAACTTGCGCCCGCCCGGACAAGTGTCAAAGAATTGTTGACAGTTCTCCTAGGCAACAACTCGCCGGCCATGGCGCGCAGCTCGATTTCCATGCGGTCGTCGTCGGTGCGGTAGAGAATATCGCCTGGTTGTCCAGCCCTTCCAAAACCATTGGTGCTCGCCACGAATAAACAAGACATCCAAGGCGAGTA
Source organism: Planctomycetaceae bacterium (assembly GCA_021203245.1). Taxonomy (GTDB): domain Bacteria; phylum Planctomycetota; class SZUA-567; order SZUA-567; family SZUA-567; genus JAJBSZ01. Next base: position 1,930 of record JAJQBO010000226.1, on the reverse strand, counting down.
TCCAGGCCAACTACTTCGCCGTCCTTTTTTTGGCCTTCGCCTTGCCCTCCCGTTTTTCTTTTGAAGGCCGGAATCCGATGCGGGGCTTGGGTTGTTCCTCCACCTCGGCGGATTGTTCGCCGGCGACCAGCTTTTTCAATTCATGGAAAATGACGGTGATGGTCCGATCGTGTCGGGTGTACTTGGATTCCAGTTCGTCCATGCGCCGGGCAAGCGCCGCGTTACTGGTGAGAAGGTGGCGCAGGCGGACGAAAGCCTTGACTACCTGAATGCTGGCGGCTATCGCCCGTTCGGAGTTCAGGACCGAGGCCAACATGACGGCTCCATGCTCGGTGAAAACCCGAGGGAGCTCCGCCGGCCGCCCCATGATCTTGATATGCCAATTTGGCATTTCAAGTTTTCCCACTCCGCTTGTTCCAGCCTAAAGGAGAATTCCTCGGGGAAGCGCCGAATATTACGCTCCACGGCGCGATTCAGGGCACCGGTTTCAACCTCGTAGACCTTCCCCAGGTCGCTGTCCAGCATGATGGATTGACCGCGAACGGTATGGATGCTTGCGTCAATGGGGTTGTGGGTACGTTCGCTGGCCATAGTGCATCCGTCCTGTTTTTGAGGTCACAACTTATGACCTCAAAATGTCCCGGTCTGGTGCTGAATACAATGTCGCCGCGCGTGTGAGCGCAGGTAGGTATTTCCGGGCCTCTCGGCTTCCGGCCACTCCGGGACAAAAATATGTACGCTTGAACACTTTCGACATTTCATCAGCAAAATCACAGTACCATGGGATTCGGGGGCGGTCAACCATCGAACGGTTTTTTTGTAAGAAAATTGGGCTCGATCGTTATCAAGGGGGGTAGTGCATTACAGAAGAAGCATTCCGAACGCTCGCAGTCACCATCCGGCTCGCAGTCGGCTTGTGGTGTTAGGTGTTTTCGTTGAATTGGGCGCGCTGAAGGAGGAAATGCTATGTTTATGGATGGTTTAACGTCTGAAGAATGGAACGATCAACGTAAGAAATTCATGCGCTTTTTTGTTTCTTCAATTCCTCTAGCTTTACTGTTGGGTTTCATGCCAATCTACTTACTGCAAAGTCGTGCACCGAGCCTGGTATTTTTTGTATGTTTTATTTCGCTGGCTTTCATAACAGGTTTTTTCTGGGCGAAGCTTCAGAAGACACCCTTAAAAATTGCATTGGCAGCCGGTTTCGCCGCAGTCCAGGTTTCATTCATATTGGGAGCTGGACTTATTAAAATTGAGTCCTCAGGAAATACGTGGGGACAAAATGAGACCGTCATGATAATACTCATAGTTGGTTTAATTTGCGCTCCACATCTATTTGATTAACCTGTTGTACGCTGAATCGAATTCGGTTCCGGCGCCTCTATCCGCCCTATTAGGATAGTGTGAACTTCGATAAGAGGCTGGGTATGGATTGGTTGTTGCAATCTCCACCCTTTAAAAAACGGGCTACCCGCTCCGTTTGTGGGTATTATTGTGGGTATATTTTGCAGAACGCAAAATAAGCCATTAATAGCCATATGGTTATAAGGCGATTAGAGTCCCTGTATAGCATTCGAACTGATATCCACCCACAGACATCTTTTTCGTTCTGCGTTTTTATAACATCAGTTATATATGGATGTTATGTAACTATAAACCGAATGTACCACCATGGCGTCGCCATATTCGACGTGAGGAAGATACCCACAAATATCGTAAATCTACCCACAATTAAAGTCCGTTTGCCTGTCAGGCACCACCGACAGCCGGGTCTATTCGCGGCGCGTGCAATGAAAACTGCATCGGGTACATACTCTTTGGCGGCGAAGGTGGTAGCCGGCTACTCGGTAGGAAATGATGCGCGTCGGCGCGCCACACTTAGAGTCTATCCCGTTATCAAGTCATACGGTTGAAGTTGTAGTTATCAATG
>JAJQBO010000061.1 GCA_021203245.1 Planctomycetaceae bacterium | reverse complement strand
CCGAGCAGAGCGGCGCGCGCCACGGCCCCGGCACAACTACCCGCGTGCGCGCTGTGCTGCGCTTCACCGCCGGGGTGACGTGGGTGGAGACGGGGCGTGGCTCCTGGAATGTTTGCCGGGCGGCAGGTTTTTATGGAGCGCGGTGGAGCAGAGGAGCGCTCGCCACTGCCCCGGCACAACTACACGCGTGCGCGCTGGTCTGCGCTTCACCGCCGGGGTGACGTTTGAGGGAAGATTCAGCGGGTTACTGGAAAAGTTGCCTAACGGCAGGGTTTTCTGAATCGCGCCGTGCGCGCTGGTCGGCGCTTTAGCGCCGTGTGACGTGCGGGGGAGGCGGGGCGGTCTTTTTCCCGACAGTCCGATATTCCGTCCTTTCCGGTGTGTTTTCTCTTTCAGCCTTGTCCGAAGAACCAAACGCTTGCTGAACAACGTATACGGGCGCACTTTCGTTCCCGCCGTCCGCAACTCCCGCCGGAAACATGGGTTGCATCTGCGAAATTGTCATTGAAAATTATTAATTTAGCCAGTAACTTTACGTGACTATTCCCCTGCCCATTGTCCTGCTGGAGGAGTCACATGAGTCTGGTCAACAAAATTTTCGCCGCGTTCGTCCTCATGGCTCTTATCGCCATCGGCTCCGGCGTTATGGGCTGGAGCACAGTAAAACGGGTTGATAATACCGTTATGCGCCTGGTAGAATTTGAGCTGGTGGCCGAAGCGCGCCTGGCTGAACTCAAACAGCAACTGCAAGACCTGACCGTGGCACAGCGGACCCTCCTCAATACCGATTTGGACAACGAGTCCCGAGACATCCAGCACCGCGACCTCGCCCAGGGCAAGGCCAATATCCAGGCCACCGTCGCGGCCATCGACGCCATGTTCCAGGACGGTACGGACAAGGTTGCGGGCTGGGACCGGGTCGGCTCGCAGTGGAAGGCCGTCCGCGCCACCATCGCCACCTGCATGGGCGCGGTGGACGAAAACGAGGTAAAACTTCGCGACTACCGCGCCAGCACCATCCTCGACCCCGACGCACTCCTGGTGGCGTGCGAACGCTTCCGCGGCGACCATTTCCAGATGGTGGGCCTGCTCGGCGAAATGCTCGCCAAAGAGGTGACTATCGGCCCCGACCTGTCGCCGGATCCCGAAAACTGCCCGTTCGGCCAGTGGCGCAGGCGGTTTCTCGCCGCCGGCGAACCCTTCAGCGCCAACCCGCAGCTTCGCCGGGCGGTCGAGGCGATGGAAGAGCCGCACCGGGAGTTCCACCGCAGCGCCGCCCATGTCCAGGCGCTCATCAAGGAAGGGTATGAAAACCACCCCGACGTGGTGGACAACCGCTTCGTCGATCACGTCACCGCGGCGCGCGAGGTCTTCTCCTCCTTTGCCCTGATTATCGAGGAAGTCGAACAGGCGCGGAGCCTGTACCGCGCCGCCGCCGACCATACCATGGGGCCGATGCTCGCCATGCGCGACCGCACCTTCGGGGCTGTCACCGACCTCGCCCTCGCGAACAAACGCAACCTCGCCGCCAACACCGCCGCCGCCAGCGCCGAAGGGGACGCCGGCGTGCGGCAGATGCAAATCCTCTCCCTGGCCGCGCTGGGCATCGCCCTCGTCGTCATGGGCGGCCTCTACATAACCGTCAGGCGCGAGCTGTCCGGGCCGCTGACCGAGGCCATCAACTCCCTCGCCTCCGACGCGTCCGAATTGACCCACGAGGCCGACACGGTCGCTTCGAGCTCGTCCGCCCTGTCGGAAGGATCCACCAGCCAGATGGAATCGCTGGAATCGACCTCCGCCGCCATCGAGCAGATCACCGCCATGACCCGCCGCAACAAGGACAGTGCCCAGGAGGCGAACGCCGCCATGCAGTCGAGCGCCAGGGAGATTCGCGAATCGTCGGAGGCGGTGGGGCGGATGTCGGCGGCGATGGCGGAAATCAAGGAATCGTCGGAGCAGATTTCCCACATCCTCCGCACCATCGAGGAAATCGCCTTCCAGACCAACCTGCTGGCCCTGAACGCGGCGGTCGAGGCGGCCCGGGCCGGCGAGGCGGGGAAAGGCTTCGCCGTGGTCGCGGACGAGGTCCGCAGCCTTGCCGGCCGTTCGGCCCAGGCGGTCAAGGATACCTCCGACCTCATCACCGGCACGGTGGAACGCATTAACCACGGCGCCGTCATCACCCAGGACATCGAGGAGCGCTTCCGCCGCATCGACGACGCGGCAGGCCGCATCACCACCATGATCGCGGAAATCGACACAGCCACCGGCGAGCAGACCATCGGTATGGAGCAGATAAACCACTCGGTGGCCACTATCGACCAGGTCAACCAGCAGAACGCCCGATACGCCCAGGTCAACGCCCAGGCCAGCGTCAACCTGAACCGCCAATCCGGAAACCTCAACCACCAGATCGACCGGCTGGGCCGGGTGCTCCGGACCATCACCGGCACCAAGGGCATCAAACGGATTCAGCCGCGACGGCCCAGCGAACCGGCGATGGTGAAGGCGCGGGTGGTGGAGATTCCCAAAGTGTTTTTCCCACGCTAAGAGTCTATCCCGTTATCAAACGATTGAAGATAGTAAGTGCACAGTTCAAT
>JAJQBO010000063.1 GCA_021203245.1 Planctomycetaceae bacterium | reverse complement strand
GTCCAGCAAAAAATGCTGGACTCGGTCAATTATCTAGTGAAGGGCCAAACATGAGGAGCCGGACCCGAATCGGGTCCGGCTTTTTTTGTTCTGCCCTTCGGTGCAGTGTTCCGCGGTTCATTGGCGGCCGCCCTGCCCGGATCCGTTCTGAAATCCTCCTTACTTACGGTGGAGTCGGTATTTATAGGTGCTGGCAATTTACTTGCCCCGCCTTGACGTGGTTCACGCGGAGTTATATACTATACATATCCTGAATCATTTATCAGCATGGAGAGCAGGCGTGTACGGCGATTGGTTGGTCCGATTGTTGTATGGCATCGTCATATCGCGGTTCTGTTCGTCCTGTTTTTTGGGAAAAAGCAGGAGCGTGCGGTCCGTCGTTCCATCGACGGGTTCGCCCTCGCGTTTCTCCGCCTCGCCAATCGCATCGCGCCAAAACCCGTGACAACCGCTCCTCCGGCAAAGGCGGCCCGGGACATCATCTCCGCCGCCTTGTCGCCCGACGTCGTCGGCTTGTACGACCAGCTCGCCGACGCGCTCGCGCGCGTGGAGCTGGCCTGCGGCAGGAATGCCCGTCTCCGCCGCCAGTTCGCCGCGCCGGTCCAGGAGATATTCGACAGCACCCGGGCGTTTCTCGTGTATTGTGAGCACAACGGGCGGGACATGGACGGCCGATTTCCTCACCGGGCAACCGTCCTATCGTTCCATTTTGTTCACACGCATCAGCGCTGACGCGGGCGAGGAATTCGCCAAGTTGAACCGCGCCTACCCGCTTTCGTAACACTCCCGTCCGAATACGGACGGGAGTGATGACGCCGTCCGCTCCTGACGGCTGCGGTATGGTCCACAAGGGGGATATGGGTTCCTAAGCAGTGTTTCAGGTTGTGGGTTCCTGATAAGGAGAAGAAAAATGGACAGCGACGAAAAGAAGGACGAGGCAAAGAAAATACCCGACGGTTTCAACACCGAGCGCTTCCCGCTGAAGAAGCGCGAGTATGGGGGGGAACAGCCGTACATCAAGGCAGGGCCGTTCAATATCCGTATACCGCTTATCCACCATGAATGGTCATGGACGGAATTTGCGGCGGCCTTGTTCCTGGGCGTGGCCTGTCTTGGCGCCGGCGTCACCACCACCATGACCACCTTCGGTCTCGACGTTCCGGCCAATATCGAAGCGCTGGGCCTGACCGAAAACGGCGTCTTCCTGATGGCGCTTACCTTCGGCTTTATGAATGCGCTGTGCTATTATCTCCCGTCCCTCCTGGGCGATCCGGTGGTGCCGGGCTGGATCACTCCCGCGCTTCCGTTGACTCTTCGCTACCTCAGCGACTGGCAGGTACCGGACTATGCCGCAGGGAACGTCGACCGCATCCACGCGATGATCGCCCTGCAGATGCTGGTCGCCCTGTCGTTCCTGATCATGGGCGCGACCGGCCTGGGCCGGAAGCTGGTGGACGGCGTCCCCATGTCCATCAAGGCGGGCGTGGTGCTTGGGGCGGGCGTGACGGCTGGCATGAACGTTATCCAGGCCCGTATGCCGCACGCACCGTATACCATCGTCATAGCCGTCGCGCTGTCGTTCATCTTCCTGTTTAACAGGACCTTCGCCCGCAAGGCCGAGACAAGCGCCTTCTGGCGGCTCATGCGCAACCAGGGCGTGGTGCCGGCGCAGCTTTTCGCCATCATCCTCGCGCCGTGGCTGCTGCGGGAAATTCCCATGCCGCAGATTCAATGGGGCATGACGCCCATCAACCTCGGCTTTGTCATGGATCACTTCACCATCTTCGGCATCGGCTGGCCTGCGGCGTCGTACTTCATCAAGGCCATCCCCATGGCGATCACCGTCTACATTATCGCCTTCTCCGACTTTGTTCTGGCCAAGGAAGTCGTGGCCGAGGCGACCGAACCGCGCCCCGACGAAAAGGTCGTGTTCGACGCCGGCCGGTCGAACCTGGTCAGCTTTATCCGTAACGCCATCATGGCCGTCTTCGCGCCGTGGGTGCCGATGTGCGGCCCGCTGTGGGCGTCCGGCCTCCTGACCATTACCGAGCGCTACAAACGCGGCTACTCGACCCTGCACTCCTACTGGGGCGGTGTCTGCACGTTCCGCGCGGCGACAATCATCGCCGTGCTGACCCTGCCGCTTGTCACGCTCATCCGTCCCGCCTTTGCCATCTTCTTCGGCATTACCATGGCTGTGCAGTGCTTTGCCTGCGGCAACATCGGCATGCGCATGGCCAAGACCGCGAACGACCGTGGCATTGCCACGGTGATGGCCGCGACACTGGCGTGCGCGACGCCCGGCTGGGCGCTGCTGGTGGGTGTCGTCATGTGGCTGATGCTGGAAGGCACCGAAACCTACCACGAGTGGAAGCTCGGCAAGGAACGCCCCGTGGACGGCGGCTCGAACATCCGGCCGACCGATCGGAAGGGGTGCTAACGAATGGAATCGATAACAGGGGATTTCATTCTGGTCCTGGGCGGCGCGGTGGTGGTGCTGGTCCTGTTTTGCGTCAATCTGTGGTTGACGGTTAAGCGGGGCCAGGGCAGCCGTCTCCTGTCGAGGATGACCTTCGGGTTGGGGGTGATCGTGGTGGGGTACAATATCAGCCGCTACCGAGACGATCTCTCGTCGTCGGCGCTGATCGCCAATTTCATCGCGCTGATCTGCATTCTTGTCGCGTGGTACCGGGCCGAGAAGAGTTCCCTGACCATGCCGGAGGAGTGACTCGCCGGCGGTTTCGTCACTACCCGATGCTCCTCCCCGTTTTGATTCGGGGAGGAGTTTTTTGTCATCCGAACCATCGCACCGTTTTTGCCACCCGTCCATACGCGTCGGCCGTGCCGGGCAAAACGAAAATGCCCATCCTCGGCGGATGGGCATAAAATTCTCAGAACCGCCGGGTACGCCTATTCCTCTTCGTTCTTCTTTTCCTTGACGTAGAGAATGCGGCCGCAGCCCTGGCATTTGCAGTTCTTCACGTCTTCACCGATATGGACCATGTTGATGATGTTGGTGTTTTGCCGGCGGAAACAGCTCTGACAGATCCCGTCCATCGACATCTCGGCCAGGGGATCGCCTTTGGTGCGCTTGAGCGCGAGGTCGTAGGCGTGGTAGGCCGAGCCGTCCACCGCTTCGACCTTGGATACGGCTGCCTTGCGTTCTTCAAGCAGGGCGGCGTGTTTTGCCCTGATTTCGTTGATCTCGTCCTGCGCCTTCTGTTTCACCGAGGTGAGTTTGAGATCCTCTTCGCCGATGGTGTTGTAGACGGCCGCCATGTCTTCGCGGAGCTTGTCGAGGTCGGTCATGTTGGCGAGGACGTTCGATTCGTGTTCGTCGACGCGGATTTTCAGGTCGCGAATCCGGTCGGAGACGATCTTGAACTCGCGCTGGTTCTTGATGTTCTTGAGCTTTCGCTCCTGGTCGGCCGCCTCGGCTTCGGCGGTGCGGATTTCCATATTCATGCGATCGGCGGAAAAAGCCTTGTCCTTGATGGCCAGTTCGATCTTTCTCGCCGCTTCCCGCGCCTCTTCGACCCTTTTCTCCTGCGCAGCCACTTCGCGGGTCACCTCCTGAAGCCGCAGTTTGCCGCGGACAATCCGCCTGTCCACATAATTCAGGTCCAGCATCCTATCCATCAAATCGCTCATGTGCAACTCTCCCGGTACTCTTTTCCAAGGGAACCCCGCAATTATACGGCAGGGCCTGTTTAAAATGTTTCAAAAAACCGGGGGCGGGATGTACTCCCGCCCCCGTGTCGCTATAAACGCATGTGTATGCCCATGGAGACAAGCTCCCGTTTCAGGTCCAGGGGCGATCGCCCGTCGATATGCGCCATACTGGCGATCAGGGCGGCGTCGGCGCAGCCGATCACGAAGGCGTCGCGGAGATGTTCCACCGTGCCCGCGCCGCCCGAAGCGATGACCGGCACGGTTACGGCCCGCGCCACGGCCGCGGTGATGTCATTGTCGTAGCCGTCCCGCGCGCCGTCGGCGTCGATAGAATTCAGGGTGATTTCCCCCGCGCCCAGGTCGACCGCCCGCTTCGCCCATTCGACCACGTCGAGACCGGTCGGGGTGCGGCCGCCCCGGACAACCACCTCGCAGCCCGACGGGAAGCGCGCGTCATTGGGGCGGCGCTTGGCGTCGAGGCCGAGGACGATGCATTGGTTGCCGAATTCGCGCGCGCCCTGGCGGATAATGTCCGGCTGGCTGACGGCGAGGGAATTAAGTGACACCTTGTCCGCGCCGGCCAGCAACGCGGCCCGCATGTCGGCAAGCGATCCCAGCCCGCCGCCGACGGTGAAGGGAATGAAAATTTGCTCGGCAACGCGGCGGACCATGTCTATGTCGATGGGGCGGTTTTCCGCCGAGGCGGTAATGTCGTAGAACACCATTTCGTCGACGCCCTGTTCGTAATATTTATGCGCCAACGACACCGGATCACCGACGTCCTGGTTGCCGACGAACTTGACCCCCTTCGTCACCATGCCGCCCCGGATGTCGAGGCAGATAATCAACCGTTTCATCAGCATGGCCGTCCGTCCCATTGCAGGAAGCGTCGGAGAATATCGAGTCCCGCCGGACCGCTTTTCTCCGGGTGGAACTGGGCGGCGAACAGCGAACCGGTCCCCGCCATGGCGGTAAAGGCGAGGCCGCAGTAATCGGCTGTGCCGTAGACGACGCCTGGGTCGGCGGGCTGGGCATAATACGAATGGACGAAGTAAAATGCGTCCGGTTCCCGCGCATCGGGGAGGAGCGGGTGCGGCGTCGGCATGGCGACGGTGTTCCAGCCCATGTGCGGCACCTTGGTCTTGGGCGCGTCGGGGATAAACCGCTTCACCGTACCGGGCAGAATGCCCAGGGCGGCGACACCCCCGTCCTCTGCCGACGAGTCAAAGAGGAGCTGCATGCCGATGCAGATGGCAAGGACCGGCGTTCCCCTAGCGACCGCTTCCCGAAGCAGGGAATCAAATCCCCGCGCCTTCAGGTTTGTCATGCACTGCGCCGCAGAACCGACGCCGGGGAACACTATCCTGTCAGCCTTTGCCGCCTCGGCCGCATCCCGGACAAAGACGGGGTCGCCGCCGACGTGGCGCAGTGCCAGGCGGACGGATTCGATGTTTCCCGCGTCGTAGTCGAGTATTGCCAGCATGGGCGGCGGTTGATCCTTTAGATTAATTGGTGAAGTCTTCACCGACTCCAGTCAGAACAATTTGAACTAATTCTTCCGAATAGTAGGCACCTGCATCGAGAAGTTTATCCGTGTACGGTCGAAGCAGTGGAATTACACCCCTTACCTTTGCCAAGGCGAGCATTGCCAAGAGACCGGATACCTCAAGACCAAGGAGGTTCGCCGCTCTCCTGCCTCGTAGGTCGTCCAAACAGACTTCATGAATATCTTGTTCCAACGCTAATTGCGATCAAGCGAAAGCTCGGTCACAGGCGAGATCCGCGAAGATAATGGGACAACTTCGAGCCAGGACGGATTTATCGGCGGTTTTCCGATAGCCGCGCCTGCGTCGAGTTCTTCGCGGACCGCCGGGGGGCAAATAAACCGTATGCCCAATTTCCCCAAGACATCCAGTTCGCCTATCTTATGAAGAAGGATTAAAGGGCCGGTATTGATAATGATAGTCTCACTTGGCACGAGCCATCTCCTGCCGGGCAAGACGGAGCTCCTCTTCCGCATTTTCGGGACCAAGATTGCTTATCGCAAAACCGTGTTTCGGAAGTTCAAACAGGAATTCTACCTTGCCCATACCGCAGAGTTTGGCGGCTTGGCCGGCCGACAATCTGCCGTCACGATAGAATGTGGCGGCCGTGGTGAATCGCACCTTCTCGATGAACTCGTGCGAGGTGAGACCTGTCGAAACGATGACCTCCTCACTGAATGGGACGTCCACCGTATTTGGCATACCGCCTCCTGTCTTCACGCATCCGGCTGCCCCAACTGCTCGTCCAGCATCGCGCCGACGGCCTTGGGGTCGCCCTTTTTCTTGAGTTCCTTCATCACGCGGCCGAAGATGGCGTTGCGGACAGCCACCTTGCCGCCCTTGTACTCGGCGACCATGGCGGCGCTTTCGGCCAGGACCTTGGTGATGGCTTCGCGGACGGCGTCGTCGTTTTTCTCGATAATGAGGTCGGCGGCGGCGGCGATGGACTCTGCCTCGCCACCCTCCCTATAGAGAGTATCCAATACCTTGCGGAAGCCCTCGCCGTTGAGGCGGCCGCTCTCGAGCATGACGACGGCGTCCCGGAACGCGGCGGGCGTGAGCTTGGCTTCGTCCAGCGGCACGCCGGTGGAATTGACGAGCGAGAATACATCCTTGATGAGCCGCTTTGCGTAGAGGACGGTCTTGTCCGGTTCCGCTTCCGAGGCTTCGCGGAGAAAGCCGAGGGCGTCGTTTCGGGACAGTGCCTCGATGTCCGGCTCGCCCAGACCCTGGCTCCGAAGCGCTGCCAGGTATTCCTCGTACGAGCAGGGCAGGACCGTTTTTTCCGTTTTGACCCACTCGGGGGCGATGCGGGCGGGCGGCAGATCCGGTTCGGGGAAATAGCGGTAATCGTGGGCGTTTTCCTTCGACCGCTGCGGGTAGGTGCAGCCCTTGACGTCGTCCCACCCCATGGTCTGCTGGGTGAGCGTGCCGCCGGCGTCCAGCACTTCGGCGTGGCGCTTGACTTCGTACTCGATGGCCGAGCGCATGTGGTTGAAGCCGGCCTGGTTCTTGATTTCGGTGCGGGTGCCGAGTGTGTCCGACCCCTTGGGCGCGATGGAGACGTTCGCTTCGACCCGCATCTCGCCCCGCTGCAGGCGGCAGCGGGAAATGCCGTAATAGACGAGGACGGCGCGGAGCTTTCTGACGTATTCCTCCGCTTCGCGGCCGCTGCGGAGCACCGGCTCGGTGACGATTTCCATCAAGGGCGTCGAGGCGCGGTTGTTGTCGACCAGGGTCGCGCCGTCGGCGTGGATCAGCTTCGACGTGTCCTCTTCCAGGTGCAGGCGGCGAATCGTCACCTTCTTTTCGTTGCCGTCGTCGCCGGTGATGGTGAGGTAGCCCCATTCGCCGAGCGGCTGTTCGTACTGCGAAATCTGGTAGCCCTTCACCAGGTCGGGATAGATGTAATTTTTCCGCTCAAACCAGATGACTTCATTGACCTGGCAATTGAGAGCCAGCGCGGCGCGCAGCCCGAGGCGGAGGGCTTCCTTGTTGATGACCGGGAGCGAGCCCGGAAGGCCGAGGCAGACCGGGCAGGTGGCATGGTTCGGCGGCACGTCCTGCGGCGCGTTCAGGCAGGAACAGAACATCTTGGTGCGGGTGAGGAGTTCGACATGGACCTCCACCCCGACGGTGGTTTCGTACTCGGTGCTCATTTCGGGTCCTCCGGGCTTTCCTTGGTCCAGGGGGCGTCGGGCATGCGCGTGTTCTGCTCGGCGACGCGCGCGACCCGGTAGAGCAGGTCTTCGCGGAACGGCGCGGCCATGGCCTGCGCACCGGCCGGCAATCCCTCGAACACGCCGACCGGAAAGGCGAGGGACGGGAGGGCGGTGAGGTTGGCCGGCAGGGTGAAGATGTCGCCGAGATAGTCCTCGAGGACGGTGGTGGGCGCGCTGAGTTTGCGCGGCGGCTGCGGCGACACCGGCATGAGGATGACGTCGACGTCCGCGAACAGCTTGCGGAATTCCTGCGCGAACAAGCCCCGCACCCGGGCGGCCTTCAGGTAATAGGCGTCGTAATAGCCTTTCGACAGCGCGTAGGACCCCATCATGATGCGGCGTTTGACCTCGTCGCCGAAGCCTTTGCCGCGCGTCTCGCAGTACGTTTCCCGCAGGCCGCCGGCGTCCCGGCGCTTGCCGTAGCGGACGCCGTCGTAGCGGGCGAGGTTGGTCGACGCCTCGCAGAAGTTGATGATGTAATAGGCGGCGACGCCGTAGTCGATAAGGGGAATCGTCACCTCCTTGATTTCCGCCCCGTTGTCGCGGCAGATGTCGACGGCGCGCTTGACCGCACCCGCCAGCACCGGCGACATGCCTTCGTATCGGAGGGTGGAGCGGTCGATGCCGATCCGCAACCCTTTTACCCCGTCGTCGACAGTGGGGAGGCAGGGCGGGGCCGAGTCGGCCTGCGCGGCGGATGTCGAGTCGCGGTGGTCGTGGCCGGCGATGATATCGAGAAGCAGGGCGTTGTCCCTGACCGTCCGCGTCAGCGCGCCGACCTGGTCGAGGCTGGAGGCGAGCGCGCCCACGCCGTAGCGGGAGACGCGGCCGTAGGTCGGCTTGATGCCGATGAGGCCGCAAAAATTGGCCGGCTGGCGGATGGAGCCGCCGGTGTCTGTGCCGAGGGCCGCCAGCGCGCCGCCGTAGGCCACAACCGCGGCGCTGCCGCTGGAGGAGCCGCCGGGTACGCGGGACGTATCCCATGGGTTACAGGTCGCGCCGTAGGCGGACTTTTCGCCCGACGCCCCCATGGCGAATTCGTCCATATTCGCCTTGCCGTTCAGGATTGCGCCGGCGGCGAGAAGCTTTGCCATCACCGTCGCGTCGTAGGGCGGGATGAAGTTGTCGAGAATGCGGCTGCCGCAGGTGGTCAGGAGGTGCCGCGTCATGATATTGTCCTTGACCGTGATGGGGAGGCCCCACAGCGGTTGGGACGGGTCGCGTTCGGTTTTCGTTTCCGCCGCCTGGCGGGCGTCCTCGTCGTTCCGGGTGATGACGGCGTTGATGGACGCTTCGAAGCGGTCCATCCGCGCCTGGGCGGCCTGAACCAGGTCGAGCGGGGTAAAGTCGCCCCGCGCCAGGCCGGCCGATGCCTCCTCCAGGGTGAGGGCGGCGAACTGTTGTGGTGTGAGTGTCATGACATCCTCTTTCAACCGAAGATCGGCTTGGTGACAAACGCGTCCTGCTGCGGGTCGAACGAGCCGCCCGAGAGGATCTCCAGTTCCCCGGTGGGGAGGGATTCGCCGGGCACGTCGTCGCGGAGTTCGGCATAGCCGCCGAGGCCGACGCCCATAGGGTCGACGCCCGAGACGTCGAGCTCATCGAGTTTACGCACATAATCGAGGACGGACGACATGTCGTCGGCGAGGCGTTCGGCGTCGGCCGCGTCCAGGTGGATGCGCAGCATTTCCGCCAGCGCCAGCGTTTCCTCTGCGTTAATGATATCCGCGCGGGACATGAAAATTCCTTTCCGGAAGGTGGTGCCGTTTCCATGCAAACATATGGTAAAGCACGTGATTCTACGCACGGGGCGGCGTTGTTTCCATAAAAAACCCCAACGGCCGCCGGAAAGGTCGAAAAATGACTGAAAGCGGAGGCCCCTTATGGGTCAAGTAAGGTGCGAGGCGTGGGAAGAGGAAAAAACGCCTGACAGGGGGAATCGGCAATGTTGGGCAAACTCTGCCTGCCGCTGGCCATGCTTGCGGTTTTTCTCGCACCGGCCGATGCCGGCGAGGAAAATCTGATGGCTATGCGGGGCAATACGCCGGGCGCTCAGCCGGGCATGAACCAATTCCGGCCCGAACGCCGTGCCGACGCCGCGAGGCGCGATGACGCACGTGCCGTCGAAAACCTGACCGCCAACGGTCTCTCGCTCGCGAACGGCGCGTATGTGGGCTGGCGCGACAACCGCGCCCACACCCCGAGGCTGGTCGCCGGGCAGGCCCTGGACGTGCAGTGCCCGGGCGGCTATGGGTGGGCGACGCCGCTCCCCAGGGAGCCGGAAGTTACCCTCGGGGCGTACATCGAACTGTTTTATAAGGAATTAGCGCAAGTGCGGGTGGAGATGGAGTAACTTCCCCATCGAGCGGGGAAAAGCCCTTGCGAATGACGGCGTGTTTTGGCGCATTTTCCGGCCTGGAAGAGACGTGCAAAACCGCCATAATGTTCCAGACCATTTCTGGACCACGCAGTGGTTGGCCCGGGCGGGCCGCGAGGATTGCCAGACGCAGGCAAACCAGCGCGCTCCCCAGGCCGGCCGGTGTCACGAGTCCGGGCATGTATCGGGAACGGTGAAAACCGTCAACCCGAACCCAGTGGGGGCGAGTCCGCTTCCGGGGGCCTGTTGGACGAGGTGCGCGACGGATCGGCCATCCGCCCCGCCTTGGCCCGGGCCGCGACGTCACCCGGACCGGCTTTACCTCACTGTGTTCGAGATGGCGGTTTTTTTATGCCTTCGCGACCCTTTTGTATGCCGGGGAAAACACTTGCACACCGCTTACCAATAAAATATAATAATGGTAATATGAACCGGCTGGTCGCTTTCGTCCAACCTTCTTTTATCCCTTGCCACCCAATGGCGGCGTCGGCCTTCGACGCCGCACTGTTTATTTTATTACGGCTCAACCGCGACCATAAAAAGGTGCAAGCATGAAAAAGATCTTCGTCCCGCTCGTTCTCGCCGTCGTGTGCGTCACCGCCTATTTCCTCACGAATAGCCCGACCGGCGAATCGCAGGAAAGCCCGGGCATGGCGGCGCCGCTGCCGATTGTCAGTGTCGTCACCATCGTTCCCGAAGAGGTCACCATCACCCAGGAACTGAACGGCCGTGTCACCCCGTACCTCATCGCCGAGGTGCGGCCGCAGGTCAACGGCATCATCCTCGAGCGTCTTTTCAGCGAAGGCTCGGACGTCCGGAAGGACGAGCCGCTGTACCAGATCGACCCGGCCATCTACGACGCCCAGCTCGCCAGCGCCGAGGCCGAACTGGCCCGCGCCATTTCAAACCGCGAAGTCTCCGGCGCCAAGCTGACCCGCTACGAACGCCTGGTCGACGCCAACGCCGTCAACCGCCAGGAATACGACGAAGTCGAATCCGCCGCGCGCATGGCCGAGGCAGAAGTGGGCATTGCCGAGGCGGCCGTCCGCCTGGCCCGCATCAACGTCGACTACGCGTCCGTCAAGTCGCCCATCTCGGGCCGCATCGGCAAGTCGAACGTCACCCAGGGCGCGCTCGTGACAGCCAGCCAGCCCGACCCCCTCGCCACCGTGCAGCAACTCGACCCCATCTACGTCGACGTGGCCCAGCCGATCTCGTGGATGCTCGGGCTGAAGGAAGGCATGCAGGCCGGCGTCCTCCAGAACACCGGCGAGTCCTACGCCGAGATGCGCGTGGTGCTGGACAACGGCGTGGTTTATTCGGAAAAGGGCAAGCTCCTTTTCGCCGACGTCACGGTCGACCAGACTACCGGTTCGATTTCGCTCCGGGCCGAGTTCCCGAATCCCGACCACATCCTCCTGCCCGGCATGTACGTCACCGCGCTCCTCGACGTCGCCCAGAAGGACGACGCCATCCTCGTGCCGCAGGAAGCGGTGACCCGCGAAGCCGACGGCACCGCCTTCGTCATGGCGGTCGGCGCCGACAACACGGTCGAAAAGCGCCGCGTCACCACCGTCCGCACCATCGGCAACGACTGGCTGCTCGGCGACGGCCTCGCCGGCGGCGAGCGCATCATCACCGAGGGCGGCCAACGGGTGCTGTTCGTTCCGGGCCGTCCCGCGCCACAGGTGAACGCGATTGAGGTCGCGCCCGCCGCCGCCGCTGCAGCCTCGGCAGCCGGAGCCGCCGCCGCCAGCGCGGAATAACGTCAGCATCACCCGAGCGAACACAGCCAACCCAGAATTGAGAGACAGGATTCGCATATTATGGCAAAATTCTTCATCAGCCGGCCCATCTTCGCGTGGGTAATCGCCATCGTCATGATGCTGGCCGGCGTTATCTCCATCACGCAACTGCCTATCGCGCAGTACCCGGACATCGCCATGCCGCAGGTGGTCATCGAGGCGCGCTATCCGGGCGCGAGCGCCGAGACCCTCTCGAACACCGTCACCCAGGTTATCGAGCAGAACATGAACGGCATCGACAACATGCTGTACATGGCCTCAACCAGCCAGTCCTCCGGCTGGGCCAACATCACCATCACCTTCGCGAACGGCACCGACCCGGACATCGCCCAGGTGCAAGTGCAGAACAAGCTTTCCCTCGCCACCCCGACGCTTCCCGAAGAAGTGCAGCGCCAGGGCCTGCGCGTCCGAAAAACCGCCACCAGCTTCCTTATGGTCGTGGGTTTCATTTCAGAAGACCATTCCATGAACGAGGCCGACATCTCCGACTACGTCAACACCTATCTGAAAGACCCGGTCTCGCGTCTGAACGGCGTCGGCGAAGTGCAGGTATTCGGCGCGGAACGGTCGATGCGCGTCTGGGTCGACCCGATCAAGCTGTCCAACTACCACCTCACCCTCGGCGACCTCGAGGCGGTAATCCAGCGCCAGAACATGCAGGTGTCGTCCGGCCAGTTGGGCGACATGCCCCAGGACGGCGAACGCGAACTCAACGCCACCATCATCGCCCAGTCGCAGTTGCAGACGGTGGAAGAATTCGAAGAAATGCTTATCCGCGTCAACCAGGACGGGTCGTCCCTGAGGATGCGCGACGTCGCCCGCATCGAACTGGGCCAGGATTCGTATGACTTCTCCTCGCGCTACAACGGCATGCCTTCTTCCGGCATGGGCATCAAGCTGGCCTCTGGCGCCAACGCCCTCAACACCGCCGACAACGTCAAGGCCTACATGGAGAACGCTCGCTCCTTCTTCCCGCCCGGTCTTACCTTCGTCTATCCGTACGACACCACCCCGTTCGTGCGCATCTCCATCATGGAGGTGGTGAAGACCCTTATCGAAGCGGTCATCCTAGTGGTGCTGGTCCTGTACATCTTTCTGCAAAACTGGCGCACCACCATTATCCCGTCCATCGCCGTGCCGGTGGTACTCCTGGGTTCGTTCGCGGTGCTGCTCGGCTTCGGCTACACCATCAACACCCTGACCATGCTCGGCATGGTGCTGGCCATCGGCCTTCTTGTCGACGACGCCATCGTCGTAGTCGAAAACGTCGAGCGGCTGATGCGCGACGAAAAGATGACCGCCAAAGCGGCGGCGGAAAAATCCATGGAACAGCTTACCGGTGCGCTCGTCGGCACCGCTATGGTGCTGGTGGCGGTGTTCCTGCCGATGGCGTTCTTCGGCGGCTCCACCGGCGTTATCTACCGGCAGTTCTCCATCACCATCTGTGCCACCATGATCCTTTCCATCGTCGTCGCCATCGTCCTGACGCCCGCATTGTGCGCGACCATTCTCCGGGCCGAGGATTTTGTGGAAGAATCCGAAAAGCCCGCGCCGAAGGGCGTCATCGCCAAGGCGCACCACCGCTTCTTCGCCTGGTACAATCGCGGCTTTGAAAAGGTCGTCCGAGGCTATGTCGCCATCGTCGGCCACATGGTCCACCGCTGGCTCCGCTACATCATCATCTATCTGGTTCTGGTCGGGGCCATGGCCTATTCGTTCCGCCATATCCCCTCGTCCTTCCTCCCGGACGAGGACCAGGGCATCCTCATGGTGGAAATGCAGCTTCCCGCCGGCGCGACCATGTTCCGGACCATGCAGGTGGCGGACCGCGTGCGCGCCTACTTTATGGAACAGGATCCGGTCCTGGCGGTGTTTTACGTCTGCGGCTTCAGCTTTTCCGGCCAGGGCCAGAATTCGGCTCTCGCCTTCTTCAGGCTGAAGGATTGGGAACTCCGCACCACGCCCGAGTCCCGCGTCTTCGCCCTCGCGAACGCGGCAAACCAGTACTTCTACCAAAACATCCGCGAAGCCAACATCTACGCCATGGTGCCTCCGGCCGTGTTGAGCTCGGCTTCGCCGGCGGCTTTGACCTGGAACTGCAGGACCAGGCCAACCTCGGCCATGCTACCCTTATGGCGCAACGTGACCTCTTCCTGCAAATCGCCAACAGTTCCGAGTTCGCCGACCGCCTGCGCCAGACCCGCCCCAACGGCAAGGATGACATGCCGCAGTACAAGATCGAGGTCGACCAGGCCAAAGCGTTCTCCTACCAGGTGGCCCTCGGCGACATTCACGACATGCTGCAGAAGGGCTGGGGCTCAGGATATATTAACGATTTCATGAACAACGGCCGTATCAAAAAGGTCATCATGATGGCCGAGCCGCGCGCTCGCATGGTACCGGAAGATTTCGACAAGTGGTATATCCGCAACAGCCTCGGCAGGATGGTGCCGTTCGGTTCCCTGATCAAACGGGAATGGGTTTACGGATCACCCCGGCTTGAACGCTACAACGGCCTGCCTGCCGTGCAAATCATGGGCAATCCCGCGCCGGGCATCTCCACCGGCCAGGCCATGCTGGCGGTCGAGGAAATCATGACCCACCTGGAACCGGGCATCGGCCTCAGTTGGACCGGCCTGTCCTACCAGGAACGGGCGGCGGGCGAACAGACCATCGCCCTGTACTCCCTTTCCATCATCGCCATCTTCCTGTTCCTGGCGGCGCTGTACGAAAGCTGGACCATTCCGTTTTCGATTCTTCTCGCCATCCCCATCGGCG
Source organism: Planctomycetaceae bacterium (assembly GCA_021203245.1). Taxonomy (GTDB): domain Bacteria; phylum Planctomycetota; class SZUA-567; order SZUA-567; family SZUA-567; genus JAJBSZ01. The sequence goes on along the minus strand of JAJQBO010000063.1, from coordinate 3,253 downwards.
TGATGGGTGTGGCAGCGGCGGCGCTCGTGTTCAGGATGTCGAACGACGTCTATTTCCAGGTCGGCTTCCTCACCATCATCGGCCTGGCGGCGAAGAACGCCATCCTTATCGTCGGGTTCGCGAAAGAACTGCACGAGGATCAGGGCCTGTCGGTGACCCAGGCGGCCCTCGAGGCGTGCCGACTGCGTCTGCGGCCCATCGCCATGACCGTGCTGACCTTTATCCTCGGCGTGCTGCCGCTGGCGGTGAGTTCGGGCGCCGGCTCTGGCGCGCAGAACGCCATCGGCATCGGCATTGTCGGCGGCATGATCACCAACACCGTCCTCGGCATTATCTATGTGCCGTTGTTCTTTGTCCTCGTCACCTGGCTGTTCTCGAAACAGGCCCGGAACGAAGACCTTGCCCTGCGCCGTTCGCAGCGGTTCAAGATCAAATAAGCGGAACAATCGAATCGCCTCACCGGCCGCCGTTTGTGTAACGGCGGCCGTTTTTGAAATGGGGAGTACGATGTCCGATTCTCACCAAGGCAACGTTGTCGCCGCATTCCTTCGCCCGCTCGGCGACGCGGTCCGTACCGTGCCGGAACTTCGCTATCTCGCCCGCATCACCGGGTCGAAGGTGACCCTTATCGTCAAGGCCGGGTGGCAGCGCGACCTCTACGCCGGCCTCGAGTATGTCGGCGATGTCCTCTCCCTGGACAAATGGCGCGTGCCGTTGTGGCTTTCGCCGGCGCAGCGCGCCGTCGTCAGGCGGCTGAAAACGGCGTCGCCCCGACTCGGGTTTGTCCTGAGCCGCCGCGCCAAGTTCGCCAAACTGTCGCGGCTGTTACGCCGCGCCGGCGTGCCGGCGAACGGCATTGTCGACGACATACCGGGCTGGCGCGCCGTCGATCCGCACTTCCCCGACTTCCGGCCCGACCGGCGCGATCTCGCTCCGCCCGAACTCTCTGTCACCCCGGACGAGCAGGCCGCCATGCGGTCGCGGCTCGAGCGGGAGTGCGGCTGGACGGGCGGGACGCTAGTCGTCCTGCATCCCGGCTGCGGCGCGATGAAGCGTTCCGGCGGTATGGGTCGGGAAGGCGGCAAGAACTGGTCGTGGCGGAATTGGGTCGCCCTCGCCGCCGCACTGCGCGAGGCGGCGCCGGACGCGCTGGTTGCCTTCACCGGATCCGGCGACGAACGGGAATTGACCGAGCGGATCTGTAGCGAAGCGGGAGGCCGCGGCGCGCGGCTGGTCTCGCTTGCCGGGCAGACGTCGATGCGGGAACTCCTTGCCCTCCAGTCCCTCGCCTCGTCCGGCATCGCCACCAATACCGGCGCATCCCATACCGCCATGGCGGTCGGCTGTCCCCTGGTGTCGATATTCGGCAACCACGATCCGCGCATCTTCACCGCCTCGTCGTTCGGCTGGGGACCATGCCACACGGTGCGGGGGGCGGACATGGCTGCGGGATCTGTTGCGAAGGAAGACTCCCCTGTCAACCGCATCCGGCCGGCGACCGTGTTCACGGCCTGGCGGGACCTCCCGGCCCGGACGGATCGTCCCGGCGACAAGCCGTATGTGCGCCATTACCTCGAAGGCGGCGGCGTGGAAGAGGTGACGTTTGCCGAAGAAAAGCGCTGGGGGGTGGGGTGAAACCCAGCGGGACGGCACAGCCCACCATAGCCATCCCCAAAAAAACCGGCTCGTCGCGCGAGCCGGTTTTCAATTCGGTGTCGTCCTGCGGGGGCCTTATTGCGCCGGGGCTGCCGCCTGTGCCGCCTGCAACTGTTGCTGGCGTTCCTGGAACGCCTGGACCTCGGCTTCCACGGCCTGGATCTGTTCCTCGCTCAGCAGTTCCCGCACCTTGTCGATGGCGGGATTGAGGGCGGCGGCGGGATAGCCGGCCAGCCGGCCGAGGGCATACCATTTGAGTTCCTGTTGCGGATCGGCAGGGCGTCCGATGCCGTCGCGGTAGAAGACGGCCAGGTTTTTCATCGCTTCGCCGTTGCCGAGTTCGGCCGATTTCGAGAACCACTCGAATGCCTTGGCGTCGTCCTTTGCCTGGCCGTACCGGCCTTCGAAGGCGATAACGCCGAGGTCGTTGGCCGCGCCCGGGTGTCCGGCCGCGGCGGCCCGGCCGAGCAGTTCGACGCCCCACGGTTCGTTCTTCGCCGTGCCGGTGCCGCTGAAGTAGAGGGCGGCGAGTTTGTACAGGCCCTGGGGAAGCTTCAATTCGGCGGCGCGCTCGAAGTTCTCGAAAGCCCGCTGCATGTCGCCGGTGGTGCCCATGCCGATTTCGTAGCAGACGCCGAGGTTGTAGTAGCCTTCGGCCAGTCCCGCTTCCGCCGCCCGCCGATACCACTCCATTGCCTTGGTGTAATTGCGTGGCGTGCCGAGGCCGCGTTCGTACATGGTCCCGAGCGTCAGCATCGCGCCGCCGTTGCCTTTTTCCGCCTCGCCAGCCATAAGCGTGAACGCCTGCTCCGGGCTGATGCTTTGCTGCGCTTTCGGCTGCGCCGCCACCGTTTCCTGACTCCACACCCTGGGGCAGCCGATCACGATGGCCGCCAGAACCGCAACCGCAAGGATACTTTTCGTCTTCATCGTTTTTACCTTGTCCATAGGGGTTACGAAAAGGATGACGCTCAAGGTATTATGCACAAGCAGAGACGGCGTATCAATGCAAATCTCCACATTCTCCCGGTAAATACGGAGGATTGCATTACTGAACTATGGAGGAGGAAAGGGCAGTGGGGGGGCTGGCCGGATTACCGTCCGCCATCCAAACGATCAAGCACGGCAATGGCGGCAGGGATGTCAGCCTCGGCGGCGATGAGCTTGAACCGTGTCTCAGCGTCGTGTACCGCCAAAGCTTGCACGCTAATTTCGGTGATGAACGCATTAACGCTCACGCCGCGTGCCTTCGCCGCAGATGCGAGCCGTTCTGCCACATCATCAGGCAAACTGATGGTAAGGGTATTCATGGCAATTTCTCCAAACACTCGGCGGGCGTCATAATCAGTATATTCGGCATGACTAACTGCCCGCGTGTGAGATCCTTGATGTTAAAGGTAACAATAGCCTCGGCGTTGCCGGCCATGGCAAGTTCGATTAAATGGTTATCGCCTTCATCCGGAAGGTTTGGCCGCCAGCCATAATATACTGTCACCCATCGGCCACGTGCCGCCAGTGCTTGGAGCATGACAAGCCTTTCAGCAGTCAAGTCCAAAATGTGGTGTAAAATACCTCCAGACAATTTATACAGGGATGC
>JAJQBO010000123.1 GCA_021203245.1 Planctomycetaceae bacterium | reverse complement strand
CGCCCGCCCCGCGCCCCGACGTCCCGGGAGGAGCGTGACGTCCGGTTGTTGCCCGCGTCGGAGGTGATACCGCTCGGGGAGGACGATGATTTTTAGGGTTGGATGAGGACGCGAAGAGGCAAACACTCCGTCCCGCCCCGTTCGTGCCCATCACTTCGTCACACGAGGTTTTTTTGTCTCGTCTGGAGGCTGGTGCACCGTAAACGGCTCAGAAAGCGAATCGGAATATCCTCAAAAAGCCCACATCGCCTCGCCCCATACGTCACCCCGGCGGTGCAGCATCGACCAGCGCGCACGCGTGTGGTTGTGCCGGGGCAGGGCGAATGACCCAGTGCTGCTAGACGATTCAGGATGTCCTGCCGTCCACGTTGAGCCCGCCTGCCCCGGCACAACTTCCCATTCAGGATGCAGCGGGCGTTTTTCCCGCCGGGGTGACGTGAGGGGAGAGTGCGGCCGTTTCGGCTGGGAGACGCGTGTGATCCATCAGGAGCGCCGCATCTTCCCTATCCGTCACCCCGGCGTGCGGACATCCATCAGCGGAATAAACGGGCGGTTCGGCCGGGGTCCACGCCAATATCCTCCATTGCACGCACTTACATAAAAACCGCGCCCGGGACGGAAGCCCCGGGCGCGCTCACACAGCAAAATTGTAGCGAAACGCCTACACCAGCCGCGCCACATGCGTCATCCGCTCGCCCGGCAGCAGCGCCACCATCGGAATATCGATAAGCGTATACGCCCCCGCCTGCAACCGGGTCGAAGCCCGCGCGGCAGCGACCAGCACCTGCGCCGTCAGCGCGGGGTTGTCGATACGCATATCGAAGCTGAGACGCTGGTTCGACGCGAACCCGCTCGCGCCGATGCGTTCCATCAACACCCCGTGGGAGTTGTCCGCGATGCTGGCGAGTTCGGCCGCGTCGGCGGCGAAACGCACTTCGAGCGGATCGTGGGCGAAATAGGCGTCGGCGGCGAGGCGGGAGCGGATGTCGTCCTGTTTTGCGCCCGCTTCGGCCAGCACATAGACGAGGCGCGAATGGCGGCCGCCGCCGATGGGGATGGTGATGGAAATTGCGTCGGCGACGCCGTCGATGGCGCGGGCGGCGACGGAATGGCCCATCGAGCGGCCTCGGCCGAAGTTCGTGAAGGTGACGCCGACCGGCGTCATGGCTTCGAACAGCGCGCGGAGGACCGAGTCGGTGCCCGGATCCCAGCCGGCGGCGGTGACGGCGACGCGTCCGGCCGCTTTCGCCTGGCCGTCCATCGCGGTGAGGACGTCGGGGATGCGGTCGTGAATGTCGAAGCTGTCGACCGTGTTCAGCCCGGCGGCGAGGTAGCGCGCCGCATCCTCCGGCACCAGCCGGGACGGCCCGCAAATGACCGCCACCTGCGGTTTCGCGCCGGCTTTCAAAAGCGCATTGAGGCCGGGGTAGTCGGCCAGGCCCCGGAGGTCGTTTTTCTTCGTCCCGACCGAGGACGGCGACCGCACCACGCCCACGCATTCCATGTCCGGCGACGCTTCCACCGCTTCGATAACCGCCTTGCCGATATTGCCCAGTCCGTGCACCAGGACCGCTGTTTTTGTCATCTGTCTCTCCACGTGTCAGGGGATTCGTGCGTACAATCCACGACGTTGTACAATAACCTCCCCGTCCAGGCAAGCGTTTCTACTGCTTTTGGACGCTTGCCGCGCCGCCCAATTCGGCCATGCCGGCGTTCTTCAGGTCCGTCCACAGCGTGCCTTCGCCGGCGTGGATAAGGGTGATGCGCATGGACGGATTGAGTTGTTCGGCAAATTCGTAGAGGGCGTAGTCGCCGCCTTCGCGGCCGAAGGCGGTCACCTTCATGCCGAAGCCCTTGGCCTTTTCCTCCTCCACCATGCGCCTGGCGTCGGCGTCGGCGCGGCCGAGGGCGATGGTGCGTTCGGCCATGACCGAAGCGGTCATCTTGTCGATTTCCGCCACCCGGCGGCCGGTCTCGGCGAAGATGGTGGCGACGGTGCGTTCCTTCTCGGCGTCGATCTCCGCCTTCAGCTTCTGCGTCTCCTGCGCCACCCGTTCGCCGCTCTGGTGGATGAGGGAGATTTCCCGGTTCAGTTCGGCCTGCTTTTTCGTCGTGTTCTGCTTTTCCTTGTTGGTGAGATCGGTCTCCTTGGACAGGCTCGCCACCCGCAGCGGGTCGAGGATTTGTTCCGGCACGTTGACGTGGCGGATCAGGGCGCTGTGGATGACCAGGTTCTTGTCGCCGAGGGAGGTTTTCAGGGCGTCTGTCAGGTCGTTCTGGAACTTTTCCCGCCCTTCGCCCGCGATAAAGTCCACCGCCCGGTAGGCCGAGCCCTTGAGCCGCGAGATGGAGAGGATCTGCGGCATGAGGATTTTGTCCACCACCGCCGGGAGATCGCCGTAGTCGCGGTAGATGGCGGCAAGGCGCTGGGGTTCGAGTTCGAATTCCACCGTCATGTCGAGGCTGATGTCGAAGCCGTCGCGGGAGGGGAAGTTGACGAACTGGTTGAGGACGAACGCGGGCGGGACGTCCCGCTCCATGATGGGCGAACGGCCCTGGCCCGGCCGGGGGGGGCCGAACTGGAGGGCAGGCTTTTCGACAAGGCGCGGCG
>JAJQBO010000205.1 GCA_021203245.1 Planctomycetaceae bacterium | reverse complement strand
TTCTCCCGCCGGGGTGACGTTTGGGGGAGGCGTGTCGTCTTAAGGTCAAATACGCGTCTTCACGCCAAAAATGCCGCACTCTCCCCCAAACGTCACCCCGGCGGGAGAAGAGTGAACCGGGAGACGGACGGAAAGTACTGCCGGGGCAGACGCCCCTATAGTGGCTACGCGCTTGCCGTTATACATCCGGCGCTCCTGTTTTGGACAACAGTGCGACCCATATGTCAAAATGACCAGGATGGCCTTCCCCATGACCGGGGGAACGGCTCATTATCGATATTTCTCCCAAATTGCAAAGGATGATATCACAGAAGTTACAGATACTCGGTACTAATAATTCAAAATTTTGATTGTGATGGCATTTTTTTTGCTTTAAAGTTGGACGTTTGGTTCAATCTCCGCGCCGGGATTGAATCATCCTTTTTTTCGCTTGAGATATCAACTCGATGAGTGTGGTTAATTTCGCAACGTCTATTTTATAGGAGGAACACGGACATGGCAGTAAAACCGCTGGCTGACAAGATTCTCGTCAAGCGCCTGGAAGCCGAAGAAGTGACCAAGGGCGGCATCGTCCTGCCCGACAGCGCCAAGGAAAAGCCGAAGGAAGGCCGCGTCGTCGAAGTCGGACCCGGCAAGGTGATGGAAGATGGCAACCGCTCCCAGATGCAGGTCAAGGTCGGCGACCGCATCCTCTTCACCAGCTACGCCGGCACCGAAATCAAGGTCGACGGCGAAGAGTTCCTGATCATGTCCCAGGACGACGTCCTGGCGATCGTGGGCTAAGCTACCCCCTTATTCAAACTACCCGAAATTTAGTGGAGAAAGCAACCATGGCAGCGAAAAAATTGGCATTTGATTCCGAAGTCCGCGAAGCCATTCGCGCCGGCGTCAAGAAGTTGGCCCAGGCCGTCAAAGTCACCCTCGGCCCCCGCGGCCGCAACGTGGTTATTGAAAAATCCTACGGTTCCCCCACCGTCACCAAGGACGGCGTCACCGTCGCCAAGGAAGTGGAACTCGAGGACAAGTACGAGAACATGGGCGCACAGATGGTGAAGTCGGTCGCCTCCAAGACCTCCGACGTCGCCGGCGACGGCACCACCACCGCCACCGTCCTCGCCGAAGCCATTTTTGACGAAGGCCTGAAGAACGTCGCGGCCGGCGCGAGCGCGATGGCCCTCAAGCGCGGCATCGACAAGGCTGTCGAGGCCGTCGTCGCCGAACTGAAGAACATCTCGAAGCCGGTCAAAGCCAACAAGGAAATCGCCCAGGTCGCCACCGTGTCGGCGAACGGCGACGAGGAAATCGGCAACAAGATCGCCGAAGCGATGGATAAGGTCGGCAAGGACGGCGTCATCACCGTCGAAGAAGGCAAGGCCCTCGACACCACCATCGACCTGGTCGAAGGCATGCAGTTCGACCGCGGCTACCTGTCGCCCCACTTCGTCACCTCCATCGAGGACATGGAAGCGGATCTCGAAAACGCCTACATCCTCCTTTATGAAAAGAAGATTTCGTCCGTCAAGGACATGCTCCCCATCCTCGAGAAGATCGCCCAGTCGCGCCGTCCGCTCCTTATCGTCGCGGAAGACGTCGAAGGCGAAGCCCTCGCCACCCTGGTCGTCAACAAGCTCCGGGGCACCCTGAACGTCTGCGCCGTCAAGGCTCCCGGCTACGGCGACCGCCGCAAAGCCATGCTGGAAGACATCGCCGTCCTCACCGGCGGCACCGCCGTCTTCGAAGACATCGGCATGAAGCTCGAGAACGTTGACATCGACACCCTGGGCCAGGCCAAGAAGATCGTCGTCGACAAGGACAACACCACCATCATCGAAGGCGCGGGCAAGGCCGACGCGGTCAAGGGCCGCATCGAGCAGATCCGCCGCGAAATCGACGCCACCACCTCCGACTACGACCGCGAAAAGCTCCAGGAACGTTTGGCGAAGCTGTCCGGCGGCGTGGCCCAGGTCAACGTCGGCGCGGCGACCGAAGTCGAGATGAAGGAAAAGAAGGCCCGCGTCGAAGACGCCCTCCAGGCGACCCGCGCGGCTGTCGAAGAAGGCATCGTCCCCGGCGGCGGCGTTGCGCTCATCCGCTGCATGAAGGCCCTGGACGCGGTCGCGACCAAGGGCGAAGACGAAAAGACCGGCGTCGACATCGTCCGTCGCGCCATCCAGTACCCGCTCCGCTCCATCGCCGAAAACTGCGGCAAGGAAGGCGCGATCATCGTCCAGAAGGTTGCCGAAGGCAAGGACTCGTTCGGCTACAACGCCGCGACCGACGAATACGGCGACATGGTCAAGATGGGCGTCATCGACCCGACCAAGGTCACCCGCTGCGCCTTGCAGAACGCCGCGTCCATCGCCGGCCTGCTCCTCACCACCGACTGCGCCATTGTCGAAATCCCCGAAAAGAAGGCTGCCATGCCCGGCGGTGCCGGCGGCATGGGTGGGATGGGCGGCATGGGAGGTATGGGGGGCATGGGCGGTATGATGTAATACCGCTGGTTAGGCAGTATAACGAGAAAGCCCCTGCCGTTTGGCGGGGGCTTTTTTTGCTTGAAGCGTGCTCCCTCTCCCCTCCGGCACTGCTGTCCCAAGAAAACGGTTCCAAATTCACGCAATGTACTGCGGTTGAGT
>JAJQBO010000174.1 GCA_021203245.1 Planctomycetaceae bacterium | reverse complement strand
TAATTATATTTTACGCCCTCCCGCTTGACTAAGCGAAATATGTTGCTAAAATGAATTGAGAATCGAAAACTTTCTCCAGCCGCCAAAGGCACGGCGACGCAGTCGTACCCCAGTATGGTGTAATATGACCGAATTTCCCATTCGCGCCATCCAGGCAGTTACGTTTTTATAAAGTTTATCGCAAGGATAAAAGTTCGGCTTTTACAGCCCTTTTTTCGCACCTGACATCTCGAGATGTCGCAACCGAATCGGAGAGAGCATGTCCACCATCCGCATGACCACGGCCCAGGCTTTGGTAAAGTTCCTCGACAACCAGTACGTCTCGTTCGACGGCGTCGAGTCGAAGTTTGTCGAGGGAATGTTCACCGTTTTCGGGCACGGCTGCGTCGTCGGCATCGGCCAGGCGCTGGACGAAAATCCGGGCAAACTGAAGGTATTCCAGGGAAAGAACGAACAGGGCATGGCCCATGTCGCCACCTCGTTCGCCAAACAGCACAACCGGCGCAAAATCATCGCCTGCGTCTCCTCCATCGGTCCCGGCGCGGCCAACATGGTCACCGCCGCCGGCCTGGCGAGCGTCATCAACGTCCCGCTCCTGCTCTTCCCCGGCGATGCCTTCGCCACCCGCCAGCCGGACCCCGTCCTCCAGCAGGTCGAGCAGCCGACCAACCTCACCGTCACCACGAACGACGCCTTCAAGGCGGTCTGCAAATACTGGGATCGGGTCAGCCGCCCCGAGCAGCTCATGACCGCCCTCATCAACGCCATGCGCGTCCTCACCGACCCGGCGAACACCGGCGCGGTCTGCATCGCCATGCCCCAGGACGTCCAGGGCGAGGCGTGGGACTTCCCCGACTATTTCTTCCAGAAACGCGTCCACCGCATCACCCGTCCCGTCGCCGTGGACGAGGAAATCGCCGATGCGGTGAAAATCATCAAGGCTGCCAAAAAACCGATGCTCGTCGTCGGCGGCGGCGCGCGCTATTCGGAGGCCGGCAGGGTCATCGCCGATTTCTGCCGCAAGCACAACATCCCCATGGGCGAGACGCAGGCGGGCAAGAGCGCGGTGCGCGGTTCCTTTGATTATAACCTGGGCGGCATCGGCGCGACCGGCAACCTCGCCGCCAACCGCATCGCGGCCAAGGCCGACGTGGTCATCGGCGTCGGCACCCGCTTCTCCGACTTCACCACCGCGTCGAAATCCATCTTCGCCAACCCGAAGGTGCGCTTCGTCACCGTCAACGCCTCCGCCTTCCATGCCGAAAAGATGGACGCCACCCGCATGGTCGGCGACGCCAAGGTCACCATGGCCAGGCTTTCCGCCGCGCTCGGCTCCTACAAGGCCGCCTACGGCAACGAAATCGCCGCCGCCAAAAAGGCATGGGACAAGGAAATGGCCCGGCTCGCCACCATCACCTACGGGCCTGGCTACGAGCCGGAGGTGGAGCAGCGCGATCCGCGCACGGTCAAGGAGTTCCACAAGCTGACCGGGACCGAACTCGCCGAAACGACCGTTGTCGCCGCCGTCCGCCGCATCATTCCGGGCGACGCCATCATCGTCGGTGCGTCGGGAAGCCTGCCGGGCGATTTGCAGCGCATGTGGGAGACTGACGTCCTCGACACCTACAACATGGAATACGGCTACTCCTGCATGGGTTATGAAATCGCCGGCACGCTCGGCTCCAAGCTGGCCTGCCCCGACCGCGAAGTCTACGCCATGGTCGGCGACGGCAGCTACCTGATGCTGCATTCGGAAATGGTGACGGCGGTGCAGGAAGGAGTGAAAATCAACGTCCTCCTCTTCGACAACTCCGGCTTCGGCTGCATCAACAACCTTCAGATGGAACAGGGTATCGGCTCCCTCGCCACCGAGTTCCGCAAGCGCAATCCCAAGACCGGCAAGCTGGACGGCGAATTAATGACGGTCGACTACGCCAAGTGCGCCGAAGGCTACGGCTTCAAGACCTATTCCGTCCGCACCCTGGCCGAACTGGAGGCAGCCCTGAAGGACTCGCTGACGCAAAAGCAGTCCGTCCTCATCGACATCAAGGTGTTGCCGAAGAGCATGACCCACGGCTACGACTCCTGGTGGCACGTCGGTTGCGCCGAAGTGACCAAGAGTAAACGCGGCCGCGACATGTATAAGGAACGAATGAGCAAGCTGGAAAAGGCGCGGAAATACTAGGAGCGATGTCGGAGACGGTCTTCCGCCCATAAACATGACGACGAGCCGGGCGACCGCCCGGCTCGTTTCGTCTATTTGGATTCCACTGCCAGACCAAAAAAATGGCGGATAATATCTCCGCACCGGCACCCCATTCGTCACCCCGGCGGTGAAGCATCGACCAGCGGGCATACGTGCAGTTGTGCCGGGGCAAAGGCGAATAACCCTACGCTGTAATACGATTCAGGATAACCTGCCGTCCAGGTCCAGCCCGCCTGCCCCGGCACAACCTCCCGCTTGCGATGCAGCGGACGTTTCTCCCGCCGAGGTGACGGTTGGGGAAATAAGAACGCGTATTGGTGAAAGAGACTGCGCAAAGTGCCTCCACATCGGAGGCGTTCGGCTTATAACAAAATTCTCAAAATGCCCATATCGGCACCCCCACACGTCACCCCGGCGGTGAATCGTCGACCAGCGGGCAC
>JAJQBO010000156.1 GCA_021203245.1 Planctomycetaceae bacterium | reverse complement strand
ATGGGGGCGAGGGGGGGAGGCTGCGGCGGGTGTGGGGTGAGTTGGGGTACTGCCATCGCAATCCCCAGGTTCCTACCCGAGCGCGCGCTCGAGCAGGGCGGCGTGGCGGGGGCCGTGGGCGGTGAAGGCGATTTCGCGGCGGGAGTCGCCGCAATCGGTGAGACGCACCTCGAGCCTGTCGCCGTCGACGCCGCCGGCAAGCATCTCGGGCCATTCGACCGCCGCCACCGTGCCGGGTTCGCCCAGCATGTCGTCAATGCCCAAACCCTCCTGCGAGACAGGGTCGTCGAGGCGGTAAAGGTCGAGGTGGTTCAGGACCAGCCGGCCTTCGTATTCGCCGTGGATGGTGAAGGTGGGGCTGGTGACCCAGGTCGCGACGCCAAGCCCCTTGGCGAGGCCCTGGACAAAACAGGTCTTGCCTGCCCCCAAATCGCCCAGCAGCAACACCACTTCGCCGCCTTCGCACGCCGCGCCCAGGCACTCGCCGATGCGCCGGGTGGCGTCGGGCGAATCCGTTTCCACCGTCACCGTTATCGTCCCGTCTACCATTGGTGTTCATATCCTTCCGCAGCCAACGGCCGCTCTTTTCCATCCTGAACCAGCGCCACGCCGCTCCCGGCCCGCACCACGCCGATACGGGTGAACGGGGTCAGCCCCCGTTCCGCTTCGGCAAGCCAGGCCGAAAAGCCAGCCCACAGCGCGGGCGGCAGGGCGAGCAGGAGTTCGAAATCCTCGCCGTCCGACAGGGCGTGGCCGAGGGGCGGTTTGCCCGATGCCTCCGAGCGCCGCCGGGCGGCGTCGGCAATCGGTACCGCCTCCGCCTCGACGACCGCGCCCACCCCGCTCTCGCGGCAGAGCCGGGCGAGATCGAGGGAGAGGCCGTCCGACAGGTCCATGGCGGCGTGGGGAAATCCGTCGTCCCGTTCGGCCGCATAGGCCATCAAGGCGGCGATCTCGGCCAGACGCGGCTCGGGCCGCAGATGCCGCCCGAGAAGCGATCCGCCAAGCGTCCCGGTCACGACCAGCATGTCGCCCGCCTTACCGCCGCTTCGGAGAACCGGCCCGCCCGGCAGCGGTTCGCCGACCGCCGTGACCGACACGCACGTGGCCGGGCCGGAGACGACGTCTCCCCCGACCACGCCCACGCCGTAACGAGCCGCCGCGTCGGCCAGTCCGTGGGCGAACGATTCCGCCCAGCCCGCCCGCACGCCTTTCCGGAGACACAGCGTGACGAGGAGCCACCGGGCCCGGCAGGCCGAGGCCGCCAGATCCGACAAGGAGGCCGCCACCGCCTTCGCGGCGACGTCGCGGGGATCGGCGTCGGCGAGGAAATGGCTCCCTTCGACAAAGGCGTCGGCGGTCATGGCAAGCTGCCGGCCGTCGGCCATCAGGTGAGCGCAGTCGTCGGGACCGCTGCCGACGAGGACGCCGGGATCGGAGGAGGCAAACAGCGTGGCGAGGGTGGCGAGGAGGTCGTTTTCGTGCATGGGCGTACGATATGGCGGCGGGTGTGGCCCGCCGCCTGAATGACGATTAGTAGGGAAACAGGCCGGAACGGCGCATGACAAAGCGGTAACCGGACAGGGCGGCTTCCTTCGGCGGCGACGCTTCGCCGGTGATGTCGACGGTTATCCAGCCGTCGTACTTGATTTCGATAAGCGTCTTGGAGACGGCTTCGAAATCCACCGCGCCCCGGCCGAACTGCGGCGCGCTGCCGGGCTTGGAACTGGTGACGTCGGCGCGGCGCTTGGCGCCGGAGACGTCGCGGAAGCGGACCGTCCGCAGCCGCGCCTGGTGGGTTTTGATGACCTTGGACGGATCGACGCCGGCCAGGACCAGTTCGGCCGTGTCGACCGCCAGGCTCACCACCTCGGGGTTGGTGATGGCGAGGATGCGCTTCAAGTCCTTGTCCGAATCGCCCAGGTGCCGGGCGCGGGGCATGAAACAGAGGTTGATGCCGAAGTCCTGGCAGCGGCAGCCGATCTCCTCGACAATCGCGCCGACGGTGAGCCAGTCGTCGTCGGAGATGGGGCCGGCGGTGGGTTCGGACTGGCAGATGATCAGGTTGCCGCGGCCGGTGGCGCCGGCGAAGCGGGCGGAGTTCGCCGCCTTTTCGACCTGTTCGTCCGCCTTGTCCTTGTCGAGCAGATTGACGCGCTGGAGCAGGCCGGACAACTTGAGGCCGGTGGTGTCGAGGATTTCCTCGAACACGTGCAGGCGGTCCTCGAAACGGCGCACGACATCGGAGGGGAATTCGAGCCCTTCGTAGCCGCAGTCGGCGACGTCGGTGATGGCCTGGATGTTGCCATCGGCGCCCCAGGGTGCCGCATAACAGGATAGGCGTATTTCTGCCACAGTATTCCTTTCGCTCAAGCGCGGATCAAATGCGAATCAGATAGTGTAATCCGGCCGGGGGCGGAGTCAAACGCGAAACCGGCGCAGCGGATCAATCGAGGAGCGGCGGATGCTCCCGGCACCAGCCCACCTGTTCCACGCCGCCGGGACAGGAGTAGCCGAACACCGGACAGCCTTCGCCCGTCTCCGGCGACAGCGGCGGCCGGTTGCGGATGCAGTGGGCGAACGGGCAGGGGAGGCCGTCTTCCTCGAACTCCGGGTTTTCATGATAATTGAACGACCAGCCGTGCAGGCCGAGGAACGCGTCGGCCTTTTCCGGCGTGTCGATCGGCTGATCGAGATCGTCCTCCGGACTGTCGCCGGCGAGAATCTCGCAGGCGTTGTGGAAATCCTCCACATCCGCGTGATCGACGTCGGCCGTCAGGTCGATATGGCGCTTCAGATCGATCGCCGCCATCTCGTACTGTCCGGCCCGCGCAAACAGCCAGCCGCGAATAAAATGCGCCTGGGGCTCGTCCGGGTTGATGGCCAGGGCGCTGTTGACGTGCCTGAGGACATCCTCCGGTTCGCCGTGGAACCGCGCCACCTCCGCCAGCATGCTGTACCCCATCGCGTCTTCGGGATCCAGTTGCAGGACAGTCTCGAAATCGTGGCGCGCCTCCTCTTCCATGCCGAGGTTGAGGTAGGCCAGGCCGCGGTTGCCGTAGGCTCCGGTCATGTCGGGCGACATGGCGATCAGCTCGGAAAAGGCCTCGACCGCCTCGACAAACCGTCTCTCTTCGAGAAGATCCAACGCGGCATCGAAACGTTTGTCGCCCCAATTGTCCATCGCGCACTAGCCCACAAAAAAAAGACTCGGCCCGGCAGCCACCGGGACCGAAAGCTACAACAGGGTAAGCCGCGCCGTGGACGGCGCGGAGCATCGGTTCCATTATCCCGAGCGGGGTGCGGAATGTCAATGCGGTTGGCGGGGTTGGCGGGGGATTTGGGTGGATTTGCCGGGCGGCTGGGCCGACGGCCCGCGTCCGGCGTCTTCGCCGTCCGCCCCGGCGGACCCCGGCCGAACCGCCCGGGCATGCCCTACCGGTTGCGGTAGAGGCCCTGCGGGTTCCACAGGACCGGCACAAAGGTGTCCTCGTAGGTCAGGTAGCGGACGTGTTCGGCCATGAGCTGGTGGACCTCTTTCAGGCCGTCGTGAATCAGGCCGGTATTCCTGACCGCCATGGCGTCGGGGCCGAGACAGACCGACAGGTGCAGCGGCAGCGGCCGGAACATGACTTCCCGCCTGTCCCACACCGATTTGCCGGCTTTTTTCCATTGCCCCAGGCCATACTCGGTCGTGAATACCGCGACGCCGGCGCTGGGCAGGGCATAGCCGGCGACCAGGGCCACGTGGCGGCCGTCCTCGTAGCGGTTCACCAGGAGCTGGTTGGCCGTGCCCGGCTGAATCCACTGGCGGTCCACCCCCTTTACGGATGAATCGAACCGCTCGCCTTCCAGCAGTTTGCGAAGTCCGGGAGCGGTGCCGGCCAGGCCGTCGAACGCGGCCGTGTCGGACAGATGGTAGATGACGAGGGCGATGGCGTGCGCGTCGCCGTCCACCGTGTTCAGGTCGGGCGACGCTTCGTAGTCGATGCGCAGCGCACCCGGCTGGGCGGGGTAGGTCACCTTGTCGGGCTGGCTGGCCGAGCCGTCGAAGCCGTAGGAATAATACCCTTCGCCGCCGGCGAACATGTCTGCTTGGGCCTGCACCATCGCCCTGGCCTGCCGCTGGTCGCGGGGCGAAGGGACGAGGCGGGGATCGCCCCGGCTGGCCATCCGCCGCGCCCTGATTGCGCGGTCGGGGTTGAGATCGTCGCCTTCACGCGCCAGCGCCTGCGCCGCCGCAAGCCTGCCGGCGGGCCGGCCGGCCGATTCGTCGACGCGGACGCAGCCGGACAGGGCGGCGAGGACGAGGGCGGCAAGGGCGGTACGCGCGGTCACCGCCGCGAGCGGGCGCGTTCGGGCGGTTAGAAGCATCGGCCCAGCTCCAGGCCGAACCGGTTTTCGGCAAAGCCGCTCGCCATGGTGCGGCGGTAGTCGGCGCGCAGTTCCCAGCCGCCGACCGTCTTCGCCTCGACCCCCAGCGTCACGGTGCCGATGACCGATTTCCACGCGTCGAAGGCCAGGCTGTCGACCATCGGGACCGGGCCGGGCCCGGACGTGAAACGGCTGGCGCTCGCCGACGCGGCGTTCCAGGCGCGGACGCCGGTGGCGGAGTCCTTCAGTTCCACCGCCAGGCCGCAGCCCGCGTAGGTGGTGAGGAAACCCCACATCCGGGGATAGTCGCACCTGAGGGTGAAGTCGAAGGGGATGAGCAGGGATTCGGAGGTCGCGCCCGGCGCGGCGAAACGGCGGCCGTCCACCGTATAGTCGTATGCGCCGGTCTTTAGCTTGCGGTAGTCGAGGCCGATTTCGGTCAGCAGCTTGAAGCGGTTCCGGAAGACGAGCGGCACGCCGAAGGTGGCGGAGAGGGCGTAATAGTCGGACGTGCGTTCGTCTTCCCGCCAGAGGTAGCCGTCCACCGCGCCGCCGCCGTCCGTGTCCAGCCTGCCGTAGGACCCCCGGAGCGCGAGCGGGTATTTGCCAAACAGGTAGCCGTCGTACCGGCCGGTGAAAACGGTGCCTTTGACGGTGTTGCGGCGGCTGTCGCCGGAGAAGCGGCTATCGACGTCGACGTCGAGGCGGCTCACCGACAGCCCCACGACGGAGTCGATGGACCAGTCGTACTTCAGGCCGAGAGTATACTGCTTCTCGTCGACATCAAAGGCGTTGACGCCGTTCCGCGATTTTTTCAGCCGCGCCTTCGCCGCCTCGCCGTCGGCCCAAAGATACATCCCCCTGTCCGGGAGTTCCAGAGGATGCACGCCGACAGGGGTCGGCGGCGGAGGCGGACACGCTTCCGCCGTGACGGGGAGGGCCATGCTGGCCAGGGCGGTGGACGACCACGCCGGCTTCGCTGTCCCGGCTGCGGATTCGCGCGGTGGCGGGATTGGCAGGGGCGTCGTCTCCCGGTTCTCCGCCGGGTGGGGCGTGCGGGCAGTTAATATAGGGTTAATTGTATCGTCGTGCGTCGTCGTGCTGTTTGAAACGCCGAGGTTGTGATACAGCGCGGGGTAGGGAGTGCTGCTGCGCGGCCGGCTGCTGCGTTCCGGCGTGCCGGACGAAAGAGGCAGGTTGAAGACGACGGCCAGGGCGAAGGATATCGCCAGACCGGGTAGGGTTTTATAAAAAAGAGCCCACATGTCGCCCTCACCCTTTTTCGTCTGCCGCCGCTCTCGGCCGCGCGGCCGGATCGGCTGTGATGCTGACGGCGGTTTTGGTTTCGGTGAACAACTATTTGCCTCGGGCAAAATAAATTGCCTGGGAGTGAATTACCTGGTCCGGGTCTGGATCTTTCACGATATTTGCCTGGCGAAAAAAAAGATCCCGGGATTTGACAAAGGAGATTTCGGTGCGTACGATACTGAACTATTGTTCAGTAGGAGAATCCCACGGCATGCCGATACAGATGATCAATTCCGGGGCGCGGGCCACGGTCCTGGCCATACGCATCCCTTCGTTCGAGGCGGTTATCCGCAAGGCGGCCCAGCCGGGGCTGGCCCGGCGGCCGGTCGTCGTCGCCACCGCCTTCAAGCCGCTCGGGCGGGTGTTGGCGGCGTGCCCGCAGGCGCGCATGGCCGGGGTGCTGGAGGAAATGCATTTTCCCGTCGCCCGCGACCGCTGCCCCGACGCGGCGTTCCTGCTTCCGGACGACCTCCTGGCGCAGCAGATCATGGAAAAACTCGTCCGCGAGGCGGCCAACTTCTCGCCGCTGGTGGAAGCCGCCGCCGCCGGCCGGGTG
Source organism: Planctomycetaceae bacterium (assembly GCA_021203245.1). GTDB lineage: Bacteria > Planctomycetota > SZUA-567 > SZUA-567 > SZUA-567 > JAJBSZ01. The sequence goes on along the minus strand of JAJQBO010000156.1, from coordinate 11,543 downwards.
CTGGTCGACACGCGCGGCACGGAAAAGCTCTGGGGCGGGGCCGAACGGGTCGCCGGCATGCTGCGGGAACGGATCGACCGCTCCCTTCACCTGCCGAGCGCCGCCGGCGTGGCCGTGTGCCGGCCGTGGAGCCTCCTTGCCAGCCGCGCGGCGGTCGAGGAGGGCGGCATCTGCCTGGTTCGCCCCGGCGAAGAAGACGCCTTCCTCTCCCGGGTGCCACTCGAGTGGCTGGACGGCCTGACCCCGCAGGTGCGGACGCGGTTGTGGGAACTGAATATCCGCGCCGTCGGACAGCTCCGCCAGTTCCAACGCGAAGACCTGCTCCGCCGCTTCGGCCACTGCGGCGATATTCTGTGGGAGGTCGTGCATCCGCAGGCGTGGGCCGGCGTGGCCAGGACGGAAGCGGTCGCGCCGCACCAGGGCATCCGCCTGGAGGCGTTTCTGGCCGAATCGACGGTGGAACTGGAGCTGCTCCGCCAGGCTGTCCGCGACCTCGCCTCCGACCTCGCGACCCAACTGTGGCAGCGAAGCGAGGGAGCGGCGCGGCTGTCCCTGACGCTGCTGCACGCCGACGGCATGATGAAGACGACCCGCACGCGCCTCGGCGGTTATATCCAGGAGCGGACGGTCCTGGCCGACGCGGCCGAGGAGTTGCTGCTGCGCGCCTTCCGGCGGCGGGTGCAGGTGTCGAGGCTGCAGATGACGGCGGAAAAACTGGCCAAGCCGGAACGGCAGGGGCGCTTGTTCGCCGACGTCCAGCCGGGCGCGGGCGGCAATTTGGCCAAAATCCCGCCAGCGCGGCGCGCCGCCGCCCTCGACCACGCGCGGCGGTGCGTGGCCGGCGTTGTCAAACGGCCAAAAAAGGCGCTGCCGCCGCCCGCCGCAACCCGGTGACGGCGACGGCGGCATCCGGCGGATGTCGCGGATCATCGACCAAGGCCGCGCCCGCGAAATGGTGGTTACGGCGCGGCGCTTCGACGCCCGCGAAGCGCTGGCGTGGGGGCTGGTGAACGAAGCGATGCAGGCGTTTGTGGAGAAACGGAAGCCGGTGCCGTTCAAAGAGCGAGCGGTGATGCGTGCTTTTTTCCCGTTTTTCGCTGTGGCACAAGGGAAAAGCTGAGCGAGAACCCTCCGTGGGGGAGGGAGCCACCTATCGACGTTCGCTTTTAATGCCGTAGACGCCCACCTGACCGTAGGCGTACCAGAAGAGTTCCGCGACGCCGAAGCCGCAGTCGCGCAGCAGCGACAGGTGCGCTTCGGCCGTGATAGGCAGGAATTCCTCGCCATAGCGCGCGACGTGCGCCGCCGCCTTGTCGGCCGGCTTGCCCGACGCGATCTGGAAATCCCGCCACCGCGCCAAGGCGATATCGAGGCCGCGCGCGGTACGGGGCGCGACGTGCTCGGCGGTCACGAACAGGCCGCCCGGTTTAAGCATGCGGGCGATGTTCGCGACCGCGCGCCTGCGGCCTTCCGGCTGCAGATAGTGGTGCGACAGGACGGCGGTGGCGATGTCGAAGGAATCGTCCGGATAATCGGCGTCCTCGGACGTGGTCTGGCGGATGTCGGCGATGGCATCGTTTCCGGCCAGCCGCTCCCGCGCGACGGCGAGAAAGTTCGGGTCGGGATCGAACACCGACAACCGGACGCCCGGAAACGATTCGGCGATTTCGGCGGCGAACTTCCCGGTGCCGGTTCCCGCATCCAGCCAGCGGCCGGGCGTGACGCCGCTGTAGGCGACGAGGTCGAGGATGTGGCGGTGGAACTCCTCGTAGAGAGGAACGGTTTTCAGGACGCCGCTGTCGTAGTCCGACGGCGCGTTGGTGGGCTTGCCCATATCGGTGGACTCCTTCGTGTTCTCTGATTAGATGATCTTCTTCCTGACCGCGTCCAGCGCCCGCACCCAGGCCATGAACGCGTCCTCGCCCTCGAGCGAGCGGATGACCTGTTCGTTCAGCCCGCCCGGGGTTACTTCCTGCCACAGGGAGGCAAGATTCTGCGGGCTGGTCTTCGCCGCTTCCCCGGCGAGCGCGCCAAGGAGCGACAGGAGATACGCCGACGACCGCTCCGGCGGCAGCCCGCAGGACGCCATCCATGTGACGATTTCGTCGAGAAGGCGATGGGTCGGCCCCATGGCGCAGGAAAGGGTCTGGGCGAGGTTGAACTCGTCCTCGGTCGCTGGCGTCACCAGCGTGCCCAGCCCGGACAACAGGTCCACCGCTTCAGGCAGTTCGGGGTAGAGCAGGATGGGACCGGTGCGGTTCTCGATAAAGGTCTGCGGGATGACCCGGCACAGGAGCGCGTATTCGTTGATCCATGTCTCGAGCGCCGCCATTTTCGGTTGCGAGACCAGGCTTATGATCTTATGGCGCGGATGGAACGTAAGCGCGCGGAGCACCGCCTCCGTCGACGCGGGCAGGACGGAAATCACCACCCAGTCCGACCGGTCCAGAACCTCCTGGTTGGACGAAGCCACCGTCACGTTCGGGTAGGCGGCCCGAAGGGCCTCAGCGCGTCCGGCGTTCCGTGGCGACAGGTGCAGGGTGATGCCGTCCCCGTATTTGGCCTTCAGGCCCTTGGCGACGGCGGACGCGATAATGCCGACCCCGATGATGCCCAGGTGAATCATGACTGCTCCTTTGCGAATAGGGGGCGGGGGGTTACATCCCCGCCTTGACATAGCACTGCGGCAACTGCTTCTGCGGCAGGTGGTAGGCTATGCATTGGCAGCACGCGCCGTGGCGGGCGCAGGATGTGTGCGGGCAGGTGCAGCCCTGGTTCTTGCCGGCATTGGGGCAGGGCGTTGTTTGTGCCATGATCGTCTCCTTGCAAGCGGGGTAGCGGTTGCCCTTGATGGTACGCCACCGGCAGGCCGGCGTCAACGCGTCCGCTCCCGAAAAAACCGCTTGACCGGGGCGGATTATTTGTCGATACTATGTAGCCTGTTTTTTATTGCGGTATAGCCGGGATCCGTCCCGGCCCAGATAAGCGGTACCCGAAAGGGGGTGAGACACCTGATTCGTTTAGAGCTTAAGCCCAATGAAAGCCTGGACAAGGCCCTCCGCCGTTTCAAGAAGGTCTGTGACCGCGAAGGCCTGACCCGCGACATGCGCAAGCACTCGTACTACGAAAAGCCGTCCGAGAAGAACAAGCGCAAGGATCGCGAGCGCGAGAAAGAACGCGCCAAAGCCATCCGCGTGGCCGAAAAGAAGAAGAACAAGGCCCGCAAGGCGCGCGCGAAATCCCTCAAAAAGCTGGCTTCCACCGCCGCGGCGCGGTAGGTGGCAGTTGGTTGATGGAACGCCGGACCCCGCCGTAAGGCGGGGTTTTTTTGTGTGCAGACGAACATTGCAATTCATAATTCACAATTCACAATTCACAATTATTACGCACTGGCACGTGCAAATTATCGCGGTGGGCATTGTGCATTATTTCATTGGTCCATAATTGTGAATTGTGCATGGTGAATTGTGAATTACACAAACGGATATCTACCACCGTTCCTTCATTGCTCCGTCCGCTGGCCCCCGCGTTCACGGGGTTGACGGGGCCGGCGTTCTTGACTTGCGGTCCGTCCGCGCGTATCGTTTCACTGCGAACCGGTTAACTGGACAGACTATAGCACACACGACGGATTTTCACCGGCAACGGCCCGCCGGCGCGGCTGGGCCGGTTGTGACGGTAAAGGCGGCTTATGGCGAGTTATCTCGACCAAATCCCCAAACAACTGGGGGCACGGCGCAAGGCCTTCCGGGCCGCGCGCGACAATCCCGCGCTCCTTCCCTCGTGCTGGGCCATTGTCCGATCCATAGCCAACAACATGTACGAATATATGCGCAACGCCGTCATCGGCGGTTGCACCTTCCCCGACAGACCCATCTACCTCTCAAGCGACGACACGGCGTTCCTCAACTTCGGCGCGACCCCGTCCCTGCTCCTGGCCGACGCGGCCTGGCAGGAGGCCGAAGCCGCCCACCAGCCGCCGCCCGAAACGGAGCGCCCGCGCCCGAGCGAGGAACGGGCCGCACAGGTGCGCCGGCAACTCGCCGGGGTCGCCCGGACCTTCGGGCTCGACCATGCCGGCACCCGCGTCTACAACCTCGAACCCTGGCTCCAGGACATGTACCGCGACCGCCTCGACGTCGACTTCGCCGAGGATTTGCAGCGACAAATAGACGCCCTCAACGACTTCATGGACAGCGTGCCCAAATCCATCGCCGCCACCGGCCTCGACGCGCGCATGGCCAAGGGCGTCATGGACGCGTTCAACCTGTTCAAGACCATCACCGGTTCCTCGCACCAGCTCGACCGCGAAAAGATGAGCTTTGTCGACCGCCGCTCCTACGTCAACACCATCCAGAAGATCGAACTGATCATGGAAAAGGCCGACCAGCTCCTCGGATCGGCGGTGGCGGGCCGGTCGGTGGTGCGGGAAAACTACGCGCTGTGGAAGGACGCCAACTACGAGATGATGGCCCTGACCCGCCAGTTGCGGGCGCTGTGGGCAGGCACCAGCCTGGACGACCGCATCCAGGAACTGGCCGATCTCCTGGGCGCAATCCAGAAGGCGATGAACCGCTGCACCGAGGAGTCGCGCACGCCCATGCCGCAGTTGCCGGTCCTGCGGGCCGACGACGAAAACCCGGACCCCATCACCCGCGCCGATATCGTCGAAGCCTTCCACGCCGTCACCCTCTACGACATGATCGCGGGCGGCAACGCCACCCTGAAGGTGCGGGAAATCCGCAAATTCGGGCCGCTGGCGGTGGTCGTCACGCCCGGGAACGGCCAGCCGCGCTACTGCGCCGAGGTCCGCCGCCTCGGCCAGGACGACGAGGACCCGCGCAAGCGCAAGGACACCCAGACGAACGAGCGCGAAAACGACGTCGACCGCCGTATCCGCTATCCCCTGAATTGCCTGGTCGTGCCGGTCAATGCGCCCCGCGCCACCTTCAGGGCCGACCTCGCCGACGGCTGGCTCGAATACAACCAGGCCGCCTTCCCGGTCCAGTTCAAGGAGTTCCTCGAACTGGCGAAGTCCGCCGCGCCGGACGTGTTCCAGCCGCCCGAGGACAAGACGCCGAAGGACCTCCCGCCCACCTACGCCAGGCAGATGCTGGGCCGGCTGGTCGCGTGGTTTGTCGAATGGGCCCACAGCGGCAAAACCCCGCCGGAGGACGAGGCCCCGGGCTTCGAACCGTTCAGGGAGATGGTCCTGTCCAGGCTGAGGCCGGAGGACTTTCTCCTTCCCGCTCGCTACCGGCCGCTGGTGGAACTGTATTCCGAGGCGGGCGCGCGCCGCCGAAACGAGATGTGGAAACGCTACCTCGGCCCCCGGTACGCACTCGACCGGCAACTGGTGGCGGTAAGCGTGCTGATGAAGGACTGGAACGCGCTCCGGAACTACCTCAAGTTCCTGCCGCTTTCGCAGACGAAGGGCGACGCCAACCTGGAGAACGGCTTCAACAAGGTCGGGGACAGCGCCGACCCGTTCGCGGAGAGCAAGGCTGTCGGATTTTTCCAGAAATTCCTGACCGGGCAGCCGGATCTCAAAAGCGCCATGGTGTCTGTCGAGAGCCAGGTGTCTATCGAAATCGAAACGCTCCGCACCCAATCGGAAAGCCTGGGCCGGGTGTTCCAGTACGACCAGGCGTCGGAGACGATGCTCCGGCAACAGGCCTCGCGGATTCAGGAAAAACGCCTTGCCGCCAACGCCCATATCGGCCACTACCTCACCGGCCTCCTCTATGCGCTGGACGGCAACCTCGAAGCGGCCGAAAACGCGCTGTCCATGTGCCTGACGCCCAAGGACAGGCAGGGCACGGCCACGCCGGCGGAACTGGCCCTGGAGCAGGTGGGGGACAACGTGGGCGAGGAATGGTTCGAATCCGCCCTCAAACCGCGCGAAAGCAAGTTTGAAAAACGCCTGGTTCCGGGCGAGGACGGGCGGGGCACAGCCACCTATGAAATGGTGTATTATAATTTAGGGATAGTATACCTGAAAATGAAGCGATACATAGAGGCGCGCATGGCCTTCAAGGCGTTGCGCGACGACGCCGACCCGGAAACGTCGTATCTGTATCTGCAATGGGCCGAAGCGCACGCGGCGGCGGCGGCGGAAGAGATGGCCGGCGCGGCGGCGGAGTAAAATTTCCTCCCGGGCAAAAAAGCCTTTTTTCCTTATTTTCCAGCCGGTTTGAACAATCCCGATATTTCACGCAGGGGCAATTCCGCAATTTGTATTGACGCCATGGGTGTAATTGGATAGATATTTTGTTTCCGTATTGATTCGGGCAGGAATCGCGGTACGGGCGAAGGAACCTCTCATTCGCGGAGGTTGCCTTTTAATTGCTATTCACTCTTTTTAAGGATGACGCTTACCGGGGTTTAGGACGTCTCGCCGTCGCATCGCCGCTTTGTACGGCGAAGGCGAGGAGGTCGTCGCCGGTCGCCGCCTGAAGAGGGGCGGGCTTTTTTTATTGGTAACGGTGCAGCGGGATTGCAGCGGTCTACGCATCCAGAGGACGAAACCATGAATCTCAGTAAAGAGTTCTTCAAGGGCATTTTCAGGGAAAATCCCGTATTTGTGCTGGTTCTCGGCATGTGTCCCACCCTCGCCGTCACCACCTCGGTGGAAAAGGCGATCGGCATGGGCCTGGCCTCGACCTTTGTCCTTGTCTGCTCCAACGTCATCATCTCGCTTATCAAGAAGGTGGTTCCGGACGAAGTCCGCATCCCCATCTTCATCGTGGTCATCGCCACCTTCGTGACCCTGGTGCGCATGATCATGGCCGCCTACTTCCCGGCCCTGAAGGCGGCCCTGGGCATTTTCCTGCCGCTAATCGTCGTGAACTGCATCATCCTCGGCCGCGCCGAAGCGTTCGCCTCGAAGTCGAACCCCTTCGCCTCCCTAATCGACGGCCTCGGGATGGGCATCGGCTTTACCCTCGCCCTGATGCTCCTCGGCGCTATCCGCGAGATTCTCGGTGCGGGCGCGATTATGGGCATCCCCTTTGGTGAAGGGCTTGGCACCTATACCCAGACCGTGTTTATCCTCGCCCCGGGCGGCTTCCTCACCCTGGGCCTGCTGATGGGCTTCTTCAATTACCTGGCCATCAGGAAGAAAAACCGCTAACCGGCCGGCAGGCGCTTCTTGCCAATCCACGTTACCCCACGTTACCCAAAGATGGAGTTATCGGCTATGCAGGACTATTTCACACTCATGTTCGGGATGATTTTCGTCCAGAATTTCGTCCTTAACCAGTTCCTGGGCATCTGCCCCTTCATCGGCGTGTCGAAAAAGCGCGACTCGGCCATCGGCATGGGGATGGCGGTCATCTTCGTCATGGCCCTGGCCTGCTTCGCCACCATGCTTATCTACAAGATGGTGCTGATTCCCTTCGGCCTCGACCAGTACCTGGACATCATCAGCTTTATCCTGATTATCGCCGCGCTGGTTCAGTTCGTGGAAATCGTCATGAAGAAGGCCGCCCCCGACCTCTACCAGGCTCTGGGCATCTACCTTCCCCTCATCTCGACCAACTGCGCCGTCCTCGGTTCCACCCAGATGCGCATGACCGACTACGCCGCCCTGTCGCTCCCCGACGCCCTGGCGCACAATACCGCCCTCGGCATCTTCGGCGGCGTCGGCTTTACCCTGGCCCTGTTCCTCATGGCCACCATCCGCGAACGGCTCGAGCAGGCTCCGGTGCCGCCGGCGCTGCGGGGCATCCCCGTCGCCTTTCTCGCCGCCGCAGGCATGGCGTTATCGTTCTTTGGTTTTACCGGCATAGTGTAGGCTAATTCCTGGCAGAATAATTTCACAACTTTTTTAATACATTTAATACACCCTGCTTCGCCCAAGAAGAGAGGAACCACATGACAGCCTTTATCGCCATGGCAATCCTCGGCGCGTTCCTGGCGCTGGTTTTGGCGGTGGCTTCCCGGCGCTTCGCCGTCGAGACCAACCCGCTGGTGGGACAGATCAACGGCGCTCTCCCCGGCGCCAACTGCGGCGGCTGCGGCTATGCCGGCTGCATGAACTACGCCGAGGCCGTCGCCCTCAAGGGCGCCGACCCGACCCTGTGCGCCCCCGGCGGCGTCAAGACCGGCATGGAAATCGCCCGTATCCTCGGCGTCGAGGTGACAAACAAGGCCCGCTCCGTCGCCCACTGCCACTGCCAGCACGAAAACGTCAAGACAGTCGCCGTCTACTCTGGCATCCAGACCTGCCGGGGCGCGAGCCTCCAGGGCCTGGGCGGCGGTTGGCTCGACTGCCGCTACGGCTGCCTCGGCTACGGCGACTGCAAGAACGCCTGTCTCTTCGGCGCGATTACGATGGGCGAGGACAAACGTCCGGTCGTCGACGAAGACAAGTGCACCGGCTGCCAGAAGTGCTCGGTCGCCTGTCCGCGCGCGCTCATGGCCGTCACCCCTATCGACAAGCACGTCCACGTCCTCTGCCACAACCGGGACAAAGGCGCGATGGCGAACAAGATCTGCGCCCACGCCTGCATCGCCTGCAAGAAGTGCGAAAAGGAATGCCCGGTCGACGCCATCCACGTCAACAACCTCCTGGCCGAGATCGACTACGACAAGTGCATCAGTTGCGGCAAGTGCGTCAAGGTCTGCCCGCACCAGGTCATCATCACCCTTCGCGACAAACGCCGCGGCAAAAAGACCTGGCCCGACGCCAAGAACACCATTCCGGGAGAAACGCTCACGGAAGGCCGTTCCGACGATTATTCGACCAAGGGACCGTCCGTCAGCTAAGCGTGGATCGCAGAGCATCGAACCTGACGACGACCGTTCACAGGAGTTATAGAATGTCCAGCCACAAGCACCTCTTCAATGGCGGCTGCCATCCGCCGGAAAACAAGGACGCCACCAAGGACCTGGAGTCCCGTCCCGCCAAGGCCCCGGCGTTCGTGGCGGTGTCGTTCTCCCAGCATATCGGCAAGCCGTCCACCCCGCTCGTCAAGGTCGGGGAACGGGTCCTCCGTGGCCAGCGCATCGCCGACAACCAGGGCTTTGTCTCCGCGCCGGCGCACGCCAGCGTCTCGGGGACGGCGAAGGGCGTGGTGCAGCTCCGCCACCCGCTCGGCTTCCTGGTCGACGCCCTGAAAATCGAAAACGACGGCCTGGACGAGTGGCACCCCGACGCCAACCAGGACCGCGACGTCTCGGCCATGACTCCGGATGAAATCCGCAAAGCGGTGCAGGACGCCGGCATCGTCGGCATGGGCGGCGCGACCTTCCCCACCCACGTCAAACTGGCTCCCCCGCCGGACAAGCCGATGGACACCCTGGTCCTGAACGGCGCGGAGTGCGAACCGTACCTCACCGCCGACGACCGCCTCATGACCGAGCGGCCGGAGGAAATCCTCCGCGGCATGGAACTGATGGCAAAGGCGGTAAATGCCAAGACGCTTATCGTCGGCATTGAAGACAATAAGCCGCGCGCCATCAAGTCGATGCAGGACGCGGCCGCGCGCATCGGCGTAAAGGTCGACGTGCGGGCCCTCCCGGTCATGTATCCGCAGGGTGCGGAAAAACAGCTTATCTACGCCACCACCGGCCGGGTCGTGCCTGCCGGCGGGCTGCCGATGGACGTGGGCGTGCTGGTGCACAACACCGCCTCCGCCTATGCCTGCTATGAGGCCTGCCGCTACAACCAGCCCATCACCGAGCGTATTGTCACCGTCACCGGCCCGGGCGTCCGCAAGCCCGCCAACCTGTGGGTGCGCATCGGCACCATGGCGAAGGTTCTGCTGGACGAATGCGAGTTCGACGCAAACGCCACCAAGAAGCTGATCGTCGGCGGCCCGATGATGGGCATGCCCATGCGCGATCTCGAATGGGCGACCACCAAGGGCGGCAACGGCGTCCTCTGCCTCACCGACCCCGCCGCCTATGTTTACGACCCCTGCATCCGCTGCGGCCGGTGCGTCGACGCCTGCCCGATGGGCCTGCTGCCGTGCACACTGTCGAACTACGGCGAAGCCAACCTGCTCGCCGAAGCGGTGGACGTCAACGCCCGCGACTGCATCGAATGCGGCTGCTGCAGCTACGTCTGCCCGTCGAAGCGGCCCATTGTCCAGTGGGTGCGCATGGAAAAGGCCGAAATCAACCGCAAGGCGCAACTGGCCGCGGCCTCGAAATAGGGCGGGACCGGAACTCGGCCCACTGCCCCCTCTTGTCGAAGGAACACTGCGATGGCGGAAGAAGCTACAATACTTTTCAATGTCAACAACTCGCCCCACGTGCGTCATAAAGACACCACGTCCGGCATCATGTTCCGCGTCTGCCTGGCCCTGGCCCCGGCGCTGATCTGGGCCGTGCTGGTCTTCGGCTGGCGGGCGCTCGTGCCGATCGTCGCCAGCGTGGCGGCGTGCGTCGTCACCGAAAGCATCATCATGTGGTGGCGCGGCAGACCCAACAGCATTTCCGACGGTTCGGCAATCGTCACCGGCCTGTTGCTGGCCGCGGTCAGCCCGTCGAACCTGCCGTGGTGGGCGGCGGCCCTGGGCGGCGTGTTCGCCATCGCCATCGCGAAACAGGCGTTCGGCGGCCTCGGTCACAACATCTGGAACCCGGCCCTCCTCGCGCGCGCCTTCCTGCAGGTGTCGATGCCCGACCGGATGATGTCCGGCGACTGGCCGCACCTCGGGGTCGCGGGCAACTGGGCGCGGAACCTCTCCTACGACCTGAGCGGCACCTTCGCCGCCATCGCCGAGCGGATTCGCGGCTCGGCCGACGCCGTCACCCAGGCCGGCACCGCCATCATGAACGACGGCGGCGTCGAGGTCGTCACCGGCGCGACGGTCATGGCCAGGATGCACCAGCCCGCTGCCGCACAGATCGTCGACGCGGCCGGCAACGTCTCCTTCGGCGTTCCCGCCGCCCTGAACCAGTCCTGGGCCACCGTGTTCAATACCTGGTTCGGCAACGAAGGCGGCTCGCTCGGCGAAGTCTCGGCCATCCTCCTGATCGTCGGCGGCCTCTACCTTATCGCCAAGAACATCGTCAAGTGGGATATCCCGGTGTTCTATATCGCCACCGTCGCGGTTCTCGGCTTTGTCCTGCCGCACCCGTACAAGGTCGGCGACATCACCGCCTATACCGCCTGGTTCAACGGCCCGTGGCTCGTGCACGTCGGCGGCGGCGGTTTGATGCTGGGCGCGTTTTTCATGGCGACCGACATGGTGACGAAACCGCTCACGACCAAAGGGAGGCGCATCTTCGCCGTCGGCTGCGGCTGCATCACCATCATGATTCGTCTCTTCGCCGGCTATCCGGAAGGGGTGTGCTACGCGATCCTGTTCATGAACACCTGCGTGCCGTTCATCGACAGCATGACCAAGCCCAAAGTCTTCGGTAAGGCTGAGGCCGTGGCTGCGGCCGCGGCGAAGGCGAAGGCGGGGAAATAAGACCGCGAGTTGGTGTCGAGCAATCAGTATGACCACAGCGCCCTCCCGATTTGGGAGGGCGCTTCTCATGTTTGGCCCTTCACTAGATAATTGACCGAGTCCAGCATTTTTTGCTGG
>JAJQBO010000229.1 GCA_021203245.1 Planctomycetaceae bacterium | reverse complement strand
CAATTGAACTGTGCACTTACTATCTTCAATCGTTTGATAACGGGATAGACTCTTACTCATGGTTCACCTGTGTGGTTTCTTTCAGTACATTGCACGATTCGGTCTTGACCAAAGCTGTCCGTCACCTGCCGGAGCACCCGCCGGGGGCATGGACCCCGGCCTAACCGCCTGTCTCTCACCCGGTTGGAGGTCGAGACGCCGGGGTGACGAGAACGGGAGATTTTTCCGTCGAGGGCCAATCCGCCCCCATACGTCACCCCGGCGTGCGGACCTCGACCAGCGGAAAAAACGGGCGGTTCGGCCGGGGTCCACGCCAGCAGCGTCCGCTCCACCACACTCGCCAATAAAAAACCGGCGCAAACATCTGCGCCGGTACAATCTGGCCAGATAGTCTCTGTATCTTATACCCCTGCCGCCTCGCGCCTGGACTTCCGGTTCAGGATTAGCTGGAACACAATCCCCAACACCACCATGGCCACCGCCAGCCACTGCCCGAGCCGCAAGCCGGGAAACGCGCCGAAGCCATAGCGGAGCGGAGTGTCGTCGCGCCAGTATTCGATAATGAACCGGCCAATCGCATAGGCGAACAGGAACCAGACGATGACCTGCCCGTCCTGCCGTTTGGGGAAACGCTTCTCCGCCCACACCAACCCGGAGGCGATCAGGAACAAGCCGATAGCCGAGACAATTTGCGTCGCGTAGACGGGAATCGTCGGCAGTGTCCCGGCGGGGTAGCCCAGGCTCTGGACCAGCGCCTCCCAGGCCTCGTGGTTATGGGCGTGGAGATACCGCTGCGCCGCCATCGGCTCGATATAGTCGGGGAAGCGCATGCCCCACCACGACCCGGCTTCGGCGATTTTGCCCCAGCAGCAGCCGTTCAGGAGACAGCCGATCCGGCCGAAGCCGACGCCGAGGGCCAGGGACGGCGCATAGACGTCGAACATCTTCCAGACCGAGATCCGCTTCCAGCGGAGATAGATATAATCCGCCGCCAGGGCCAGGAACAATCCGCCCTGGAAGGTCAACCCGCCCTGCCACACCGCCAGCCACTCGCCCCATGAATCGCCGGGGACGGGTTCGTAGTCGATCAGGAGGTAGGCGATACGCGCGCCGACGACGCCGGCGAAGATGCTGATAATCCCGATATCGAGGATGGCATCACGGGAAATGCCCGCCTTCCGCGACCGCAGCCACGCCACGGACAGCCCGACGACGAACCCGAGCATCAGGAACAGGCCATAGCCGAAAATCGGCATGCCGCCGCCCAGCGGAATAGCGAAAAGGACTCTGTGCATGCATTCCCCTATGGGTGGGCTTTCGGTTTGTTGTGGTCGTCGACCAACACCACCTTGGGATGGAAGGTCGCGGCTTCGCGTTCGTCCATCTGCGCCCAGGCCATGATGATGATCTTGTCGCCTACGGCCCCGAGGTGGGCGGCTGCACCGTTCAGGCAGATTTCGCCTTCGTTGCCGAAAATGACGTATGTTTCGAAGCGGTTGCCGTTGTTGACGTTCGCGACCAGCACCTTTTCGTGCAGATGCATGCCGGCCATTTCGACCAGGCTCCTGGGCAGGGTGATGCTGCCCTCGTAATGGAGCGCCACCTCGGTTATGGTGGCGCGGTGTATTTTGCTTTTGAGTATGGTGACCTGCATGTGTATTCTTTCCCTCGCCCTGTAGGTTCATTAAAACAGGCGTTCCATCGGGAACGCCCTCATCCAATACTATCCCGGCGGCGGCCGCTTTGCAAGACGGTGAGGCAAACATGGACAACCCCCGGCAGCTCCTCGAATCGTCCGCCCGATGGGACCGGGACGCGCTCGCCTCCCTCCTGCGCAATCCGGACGACGCAACCCGCGCCCGCGCCGCCGCCCTGGCCCGGGAGCGCACCGAGGCCGTCTTCGGGAAAGGGGTGTTTATCCGGGGACTGGTGGAGGTGTCGAATTTCTGCCGAAACGATTGCCTCTACTGCGGCATCCGCCGATCAAACGGGTCTGTCGCCCGCTACCGCCTCGCAGACGAGGCAATCCTCGCCTGCTGCCGGGACGGACACCGCCTCGGTTTCCGGACCGTTGTCCTCCAGGGGGGCGAAGACCCACAGCTTGCGGATGACCGCCTCGTGCCGCTGGTCGCGTCCATCAGGCGGGAATTCCCCGACTGCGCCATAACCCTTTCGCTGGGCGAGCGATCCCGTGAAAGTTACCATCGCCTCCGCGATGCCGGGGCCGACCGCTACCTGCTCCGCCACGAGACAGCCGATCCGGATCACTACGCCAGCCTGCATCCGCCCGGCATGACCCTCGCCTCGCGGCTCGAGTGTTTGCGCTGGTTACGTGAGGAAGGCTATCAGGTCGGCTGCGGCTTTATGGTCGGCTCGCCCGGCCAGACCGTGGACAATCTGGTGGACGACCTCCTTCTCCTCCGCGACTTCCAGCCCGAGATGGTCGGCATCGGCCCGTTCATCCCCGCCCACGGAACGCCGTTCGCCGACCGCCCGGCGGGCGATGCGGGCCTGACCCTGTATCTTCTCAGCCTGGCGCGGCTGCTCCTGCCCAGGGCGCTTCTCCCCGCCACCACCGCCCTCGGGACCGCCCTCCCGGACGGACGCGAACAAGGCATCATCGCCGGGGCCAACGTGGTCATGCCCAACCTGTCGCCGCCCGACGCCCGCGACAAATACATGC
>JAJQBO010000062.1 GCA_021203245.1 Planctomycetaceae bacterium | reverse complement strand
GGGGGGGGGGTGTTGGTGTTATATGGTGGGCGGGCGGGGGGTTTAGGCGGTATGCACAGGGTTTTTTTGCTGTTTAAATTTACGGTAATTGCTGGGGGGGGTCGGGTGGATGAGCAAGGTAATCGACGCGGACAATATGCGGTATACCAAACGCCATGAATGGGTCATGCTGGAGGACGACGTGGTCACGGTCGGCATCACCGATTATGCCCAGGGCGAGTTGGACGGGGAGGTGAGCTTTATCGACATGCCGGTGGAGGGAGTGGAGATCAGCGCCGGCGAGGAGGCGGCCACGGTGGAGTCGCAAAACGACACGCTGTCGGTCCTGTCGCCCATGGACGGCACGGTGGTGGAAGTCAACCAGTTGCTGGAGGACAATCCCGAGCTAGTGAGTTCCGATCCATACGGGGACGGCTATCTGTTCCGTCTCGAGGTGACGGATCTGTCGATGTGGCGCGATTTGCTCACCGCGGAGGAATACGAGGAATACGTCGGCGAATAGCCGGGTTGACATGACTTTCACAAGCGGTGAAGCGGCCGCGCCGTGCATCGGCGTGGCCGTTTGCGTTGAAAAAGCGTGTTTTTACGATGTTTTGCGCCGGAATATGGCGGTGCTGATGCAATACCGTCACGATGTACGCCGACGGATGCGTTTGGAAGAGCGGGGCAGGATGACGTCGTCGTCGTATGTTATTGTATGGAGAGGTGACGAGTCCCATAAAAAGTGGGAAAAGCCGGGGAAAAACGCGAAGGATTTTTTTATCCGGAAGTCACGCGGTATGAGGTGTTTATCGACAGTAAAGCGGTGCAAACTTCAGTAAAAATGGTGAAAACGGTCAAGAATTTCGTTGACGGAAGAATGGCGGTTGTTTATAGTGATGCTTCCTGGTGGGAAAATTTCCTTCACGTAGTGTCGGATACGATTCCCGCTCCAACTAATTCCGTTCTCACCGCACCATAAACGGAATTATGGGAGAGGCAGGAGGAAGAGGTTGTGAGGTAAGGATTTACAACGATTTCGAGGGACGGCTTTTGTGGTGGCGGCACAAAAAAAAGCCGCTCCTCCCGAAAGAGAAGCGGCATCATAAGTTCAATGTCATAAAGGATTTGTGGGATCAAAAAATCGATAATCCCATAATTCCGTTTATGGTGCGTTTGATCTATTTGAATGGTGTGAACTGATTCTTTTGTTCATTGGCACATGTGGTTGGATGAGTGCCCTCGAGATTTGGGGGTCCACGAGGAGGAGGAGATTATGAAGCGTATTGGTTTGGCCATGGTGGCCATATTCGCCCTGGTGGGCGGAATAGCGTTTGCTGAAGACATGGACGTTCGCGCCCTGCAGGCCAAACTGGCCGCCCAGGAAGCGCGTCTCAATGATCTTCAGGCGAAGATGTACGGCGCAGCCTGCGACGAAGGCACCGTTGCCGATGGCATTACCAGTCTGCGCAAGAACGCGGTTGTCACCATCGGCGGCGAGTTGAACACTCGTTACTTCTACCGCAAGGGCGAGATCAAGTCGCAGTACAGTCGCAATCCGGCCTCTAAATATGGCGAAGGTCAGCGTACCGATGGCCGCGAAAAGGTGATGGACAATAAGCGCGGCGATATGAAGATTTCCGACGCCAAGCTTGAGGCCAAGATCGACGTCAATGAATACTTCGACGCCTATCTGAAGATGGATCTGCAGGATCTGGATAAGGGTTCTGTTAGCGGCATTGCAGAGAACTACTGGGTTCGGTGGAAAAACGTCTGCAATACCGGCTTTGGTCTCCTTGTTGGTCGTGACGACCTCAAATTCTGCGGTGTGACCCCCTATGGTGCCATCGGCAGCTTCGTCAAGAACTATGATGGCGGCGGCGATGTACTCGATGGGTTCGGCACTCTCTATGATTCCATTGGCGATGATAATAATGCGTTCCAGGGTGGTGAAGGCATGTTTGCTCATGGTAACATGGTTCCTGCTCACACCATTTGGGATCACTCCCGCGTTACGCAGTTCAATCCCTACTGGGAAACCCAGGATGGCTCGTTCCGCGCTGAAATGTCCCTCATTCAGGCTATCGACACCATCAATGGTAATCAGGACTCCCGCATTAGCGATGACGGCCGTCGTTACCGTTCGGTCAACTACGGCTTCGGCTCCGGTACCCTGCGTTTGACCTGGAAGCCGGTCGAAGGTCTGAATTTGGTTGCCAGCGCCATGAACCTGCACGCGAAGAACGGTGCCGGCCGCTGGACCTCGTGGCGTCGTGGTACCAACTGGGAAGCTGATGGCGCGCCCCTGCTCTTCAACGGCCAACGTGCGGCGACCGACGACAATAACACGTCCGTCAACTTCGCGTTTGAATATCGTCCCTGCTTCTTCAATCGTCTGAACATCTGGGCGACCTACACCCACGGCTGGAACGAAGCCTGGATCAAGGACATGGATTCCGACGTCCTCAGCTACGGTTTTGGCTTCGACATCACCGAACAGCTCACCTTCTTCGCCCAGGGCGATTACATGAAGGTGAAGAACGATCAGGCGCAGATCTGGCACAAGGCCACTGGCTGGGCCGGTTATGCGGGCCTCATCTACACCCTGCCCTACGGCGTCAACCTCGAAGCTGGCTACCGTCACGAGCAGTTCACCTACAAGGAACGTGCCGGCAACAAGCACACCCAGGCCAAGGACGACACAATCTACGCTCACCTCGCCTTCGA
>JAJQBO010000202.1 GCA_021203245.1 Planctomycetaceae bacterium | reverse complement strand
CGTTTTAATTGCCTAAGTCATTATTTGATAAGATAGAAAAAGGCCAAACTTGAGAAAAAGCCCCGGCTCGCGCCGGGGCTTTTTCCACGCGCCGGGGAAGGAGCGCGTTTTCGGGTTGTGCAGAAGATCGTCAATTCCCCCTGGTATCGACCGCAGGCGACGGTTCGCCGTTCAGCCCCGCCATTTCGAACATCTTGCCGCGGAAATCCTTGTCTTTCAGCGCGTTGACCAGGTGGAGCGACAGCCGGTTCAGGAACAGGCCGACGTCGTCGGAGGTTGATTCCGGCGGCAGCGGGCATTCCGAGTCGGCGGAATTCAGGAGATCGGCGATCCGTGCCAGGACGCGTTTTTCGTCGCCGTCCGCCGCTTTTCTGACCAGGTGGTGGATGTGGGAGAACAGTTGCTGGAGATAGGCAAGCCCCCGGGCGATTTCCGTCGCCTCTTCGCCAAACCGTCTGAGCGCGCGCATATGCTGGAGAACCAGCCCGTACAGTTCGCACATGCGTTCCAGCAGCCCGTCGTCGGGGCAGGTGAGGGCGAGTTCGACCGCCTCCAGTTCTTCCTGCGAGATGCCCAGGAGGCTGGCGGCCGAAACCATCCGCAGACGTCGTTTAATCCTGCCGGCATGCAGGGCGTTGGCGAGGAGGTTGGGTGCGTATCCCCTGTCGCCGTTCCCCCCGATAGGATGGAGGACAGATGAGCGCAACGGTTCGTCGGAGAGAAGCCCGAAAGGGTGGACCCGCAGTTCGGAGGCGATCAGCGACAGCAATTCGAAAGTCAGGCCCTGTTTGCCGTTTTCGATTCTGCTGATGGTCGCCTGGCTCCGTTTGATGCGTTCCGCCAATTCCTGGGTCGACATATGCAGCTTATCGCGGTATGCTTCTATTCTCCGTCCTATGTCGTATCTGTTCATACCGTTCTCCTGTACACTGTTCGGAATACGGGTATGGAGCGGAGGCGGCCGTTCCCTCAATGCTTCGCGTAGTTAGAGGCTGGGGCGGGGTATCGCCACACGTTTCGGGACAGGAACGGCGACGGTTTATGTTCAACTGGAGACATTCCTATTATACAAGTAAAGAACTGGTTGTAAGGTAGGAACCGCCTCGATTTTTTGCAGATTTTGCATGAAATTCTCCAGATCCCTTTCCAAACAGGGGTTATCGCGGGGGATTCTACCGTATTTTATTTCATCCTCCAACAAAAAACGTATCAATGTTGGAACGTTTTCGTATCCATGTCTGGTTTGCTGTTGACCAGACTTCCTTTTGCGGGCCGCGTGGCCCCTTGCGCAGGGGTATTGTGTGATCACCATCTTCATGGCCAGCCTCGGCTGTGCGAAAAACCTGGTCGACGCCGAGACGATGTTGGGAGAAACGCTGGGCGACGACTTCGCCCTCGCCGTCTCCCCCGACGCCGCCGACGTCGTTATCGTCAACACCTGCGGCTTTATTCAGGACGCCCGGGACGAAGCCCGCGCCGTCATCCGCGAGTACCTCGACGTCAAGGCCCGCCGTCCCGATCTCAAGGTGGTGGCGACCGGCTGCTGGGCGGAGCGCGATCCCGATACGGTGATGGCAGAATTCCCCGCCCTCGACGCGGTTTGGGGCCTGGGGATTCCGTCCTCCCTCGCCGACGCCATCCGCGCCCTCGGGCCGACTCCCGGCCGCGCCGGTATCGGCAAGGCCTGTGGTCCGCGAGAAGGCGCGCGGCTCGTCACCACCCTGCCGTCGTTCGCCTACCTACGCCTGTCCGACGGCTGCGACAACCGGTGCCATTATTGCGCCATCCCCCTGATACGGGGAGGGTTGCGGAGTCGTGAACCAGGTGCGATACTGGACGAGGCCCGCAGCCTTGAACAGCAGGGAGCGCGGGAACTGGTGCTGATTTCGCAAGACACCACCGCGTACGCGAACGATCTCGGCCGCCCCGGCCTGGGGCTGGCCTCGCTCGTCGGGGATATCCTCCAGGCGGTGCGGATTCCCCGTATCCGCATTCTCTACGCCCACCCGGCCCACCTGGACGACGAGGTCATGGCGCTCCTGAAGTCCGAACCCAGGCTGTGCCGCTACCTCGATCTCCCCATCCAGCACATCGCCGACGGCGTGCTCAGGAACATGAACCGGGGCTATACGGGCGACCGGGTGCGGGAGATTGTCGAACGTCTTTCCGGAGACGACTTTACCCTGCGGACAACCATCCTTGCCGGCTTTCCGGGCGAGGGCGAGGCCGATTTCCGCCAGGCGCTCGAACTGGTCGAATCCGGCGCGTTCCGCCATGTCGGGGCGTTTGCCTATTCGCCCGAACCGGGCACGCCCGCCTTTGCGATGCCGAATCCCGTTCCGGCCGGGGTCGCGGCCGAACGGCGCGACGCCATCCTCGCCGCCCAGGCCGCCAACGCCTTTGCCTGGTTGGATTCCCGGGTGGGCGGGGAGGAATCGGTGCTGGTTGATTCGTATCCCGAGCCGGGCTGGCTGGTCGCCCGAAGCGTCCACGAGGCTCCCGACTGCGACGGCATCGTCTATGTACGGGGCAAAGCGCGTCCCGGCGACGTTATAACCGCTTGCATAAAAGCCAGGGAAGCGTATGATCTCTTGGCAGAGACCACTGCACCCGCCTCCCGCACTGCGCGCGGCGGCGGGCGCAGTGCGGGTAAAAGGGGGAGGCGTCGCTAAGGGGCAGGAGCCCCCGGGCGGCGGCTCGGTCGAAAGGCATGGCGAATGCCG
>JAJQBO010000224.1 GCA_021203245.1 Planctomycetaceae bacterium | reverse complement strand
GGAGGCTGAGCCTCTGGCTCATTTTAATTTTACACCATTATGCGGACGTTACCGAGAACACAGTGGCAGTTATCATCACCGACAAGGCACCCAAGCCGATTGGACCCTATTCCCAGGCGATCGTGGTTGAGCCGGGGAGCGTTGTCTATGTCTCCGGGCAGACTCCGCTCGACCCGGTCACCATGACGATCGCCAGCGACGATATCGCGGCCCAGTCGCGCCAGACCCTGGAGAACGTCAAGGCTATCCTGGCCGCCGCCGACTGCACCCTCTCCGACGTGGTCAAAACGACCTGCTTCCTCTCCGACATGAACAACTTCGCCGCCTTCAACGCCGTCTATGCCGAATACTTCACCGGCGAAGCGCCGGCGCGCTCGTGCGTGGAAGTGGCCCGGCTACCCATGGACGTACTGGTGGAAGTGGAGGCTGTCGCCATCAAGACGTAGGGTAAAGCGGCAACACCGCGCCACCTGCGGGAAGGTGCTGCCTTGGTCTTACATCCTCCCCTTGCCCCTGAGAATGAGAGGCATGGGGTGAGTGATCTTTCGGTCGGTTTTTCGCTGTGCCACAGCAATAACTGGGCGTGGGCGATACCCTCACCCCGGCTAAAGCATTTTAAGAAACTCCGTGAACAAATGAAACGGGTAGACGGTACTGAACCGCCCTGGTGAATTCCGGAGCCGAGGCCGGGGTCCACGGGAATAGACGGGTAATGCACCGAACTCACGAAGCCGCCGGCTGCGTTCACGTATTTTTTTAAAATGCTTTACGAGACTGCGGGTGTGCGATGAGAAAAGGGACGCCTCGCGGGCGTCCCCTTCTTTCGCGCACATGCGTCATTCCGGTCAGGACAAAATGTCCCCCATGTTCACCATGCGCAGCAGATGCGAAACCTTTTCCGAAGCGTTGATGACTTCAAGCTCGCGGCCTTCGTGCTTCAACTGCTGATAGACGGAAAAGATCGCGCCCATTGTCATCGAACTGATGGTCCTGGTTCCGCGCAGATCCAGAACCAGAACAGAATACTCGCCCGCCCCGACCGCATTCCGCAGGTCTGCCGCAAAGGCGTCCGAGATCGGCCCGGTGATCTCCGGGTATTTCTTGCCAATATCAAGCAGGAGCCGCATAGCGTTCCCCCATCGTCCAGGCCGTCTTCCCGGCCCCACTATAACGGAGTCCGGCCCCAGGTCAAGGCCGGACTCGCATCGGGCAATAAAGGGCCGCAGATTACTGCGCGGCGACGGAACTCTCGTATTCGCGCCGTACTTCGCGCAGTTCCGCCTGCACCGCCTCAAGGCTCATCCGCTCGTTCGTCTGCTCGTCGCGGATAACCATGTCGCCGGCCAGCGGCAGCAGGAACGTCTCGGCGGTAAAGGGCGGCAGGCCGCTCAGGTTGGTCTTGACGTTCCGGAGCACGCGGGTCGTTTCCTCGACGCGGAAACGGGGCGACTCGCCCGGCTTCGGCGGCGGGAACTTGATTTCCTTTCGCTCGAACGACCGCACCTTCCACGGCAGCACCTGGCCGGGCAGCATCCACAGTTCCAGCGTCTCGCCGCCGCGTTTCGGCGTCAGAACAAAGTGCAGGGTCGTCTCGCGCCGGTTCGGAATCGGTTCGTCATAGGCGACGATGTCGAAATCTTCCCGCAGGCCGGTGGCGGAGGTGACGTCGCGGCCCATCAGGAACAGGCCGATAAACACCGCCAGGCCTTGAGCCTGGACGCCCTGGAGGTTGGGCCGGAAGGCGCGGCGACTGACGGACCGGCTGTCGCCGCCCCGGCGTCCCTCGACCTCCCAGATGTTCCGGCCGTCGACGATGATGATGTCGGAATCCTCGAGCGCCACCGGGTCGCGGCTGGTGCCGCGGTTGACCAGGAGCATCCGCGTCGGCGCGGCAAGGCGCAGGAACTCGTAGGTCGTCTGGCTGCCCCGCTGCATGCCGCCCGTCTTCTGGGTGATGATGTCCGCCTCCATCCGCACCACGCCCATGGCGCCGGAAAAGACGCCGTCGATGGCCTGGTCCGTTTCCTGGGGGCTGAGTTGGCGGCCGGTCGGTTCGCCCGCCGTCGCCGGCACGGCCGCCAGGGCCAGCGCCAGGATAATTGCGGCAAATTGCTTCATAGGTTCTCCTCGAAATGCGCGCGGCCGGATCGACTGGCCTGCGGCTTATGGCTTGAGGGGCGCGCCCTCTTTTTCCCGCGCCTTTCGCCAGCCCAGGTACATCATGGCCGGAACCACGCACAGGCTGGCGAACAGGACCCAGCCGAGCGCGAAAATGCTCAAACGGCCCATGCTGGCCACGCCTTCGTAGCCGCTGATGGCCAGGGATCCGAACCCGGCGCAACTGGTGAGCGCGGTGACGATAAGCGCCCTGCCGGTGTCGGCGATGATGGTGACGGCACTGTAACCGGATTCGAAAAAGCGTTCGGTAAGGTGGATGCCGTTGTCCACACCCAACCCGATTATTATAGGAATGACGAGCGTGTTTACGAAATTAAAATACACGCCGACGATGCTCATGAAACCCATCAGGTAGATAAGGCCGAAAACGACCGGCGCCAGGCTGGTGACGACCCGAATCGGACGTTTGTGGAAAAAGACCAGCAGCACCACCGAGCAGATGGCGAAGACCGCCACCGAGACGCGGCGGAAATCGGTCTTGACGATGCCGGCCAATTCGTGGGCAAGAATAGGCATGCCGGCGAGGATGGTCTCCTGCCCCGCCTGGTCGGTGATGCCGAGACGGCTCCGGACCGCCGCCAACCAGGTTTCGTCGACCAGCGGGTCGCCCGCCTTGGTCGCCTCGTCAAGCGGCGGATAGACGGCGATTTTCACCGCCCAACCGCTCGGTTCGACAATTACCACCCGTTTCACCTGTTCCTGCCAGTTCAGGTCGGGGTTATGGTACAGGCCGAGGAAGTGCTCTCGGTCCAGGGTGTCGCCGACATGGGCGCGGATAATCTCGTCCCGCGACACAGCCGGAGCGGCCACGGTGACCGGGAACTGCAGATCGCCGGGAAGCGGCTGGCGCAGATCGAGGATGCGCCGCCGCTGGGTGATGAAGCGTTTGATATAGCGCCACAGTGGCGTGTCGTTCAGATCCGTCGGCAGCACCACCCGGTCCTGCTCGACCCGTTCCTGGTGCTGGTCGAGAAGGGCGATGGTAAAACCGAAGAACTCGGGGTCGAGATCGGCTTCCTCCAACGCCTCAAGGAACACCTGGCGCGCCCGGGGCAGATCGCTTTCACGTAAGACTTCGAGCATGCCGCGCTGTTGCGACGGCGGCGGGATATAGCGCAGGAACGATTCGTGCGCCTCAAGAAGCGGCACTTCCACCCCCTTGCGGTTGCGGACCGTTTCGTGTTCGAGTTCGGCGCAGATGGTCTGGAGTACGGCGGCGCGTTCCACCGCGTCCTCCTCCGTCCTGCCGTAAGCGAGGAGCATGAGGGAATTCGGGTTGCGGTTCGAGAAGGCCCGGGCGATCTCACCCGCCAGGTCGAAAACGCGTTCAGGCGGCCGCAGGCTGGAGATGCGTTCGTCGAAAAGCATCCGATCCGGGAGGCCGAAAAGGACGCCGAGGCAGACGATCAGGAACAGGACGCCGGTGGCGGCGGCGAGTTTGGCGTGGCGTTCGACCCAGCGGCCAAAGCCGTCCAGCCCCATGCCGAGCGGCTTAAGGGTAGCGGCGCGTTCGCCCGATTCGCGGTAGCGCCAACTGAGGAGCGCCGGGAGGACAAACAACATGACCGGCGCCGAGAGGAAAATGCCGATGCCGGCCAGCATGCCGAACTCAGCCAGCTGGGTAAAGCGGGTCGCGCCCAGGGACATGAAGGCGACGGCGGTCGTCACCATGCCGATAATGACGCCCCAGCCGGTGTTCTGCAGCGAGATGGCAAAAGCCTGCTCGAGGGATTCCCCCTTGGCGCGTTCGCCGATATAGCGGTTGTAAATATGAATTGCGTAGTCGATGCCGAGGGCGACCAGGACGGCGGCGAACGAGGCGGAGATGATGTTCAGCTGGCCGTACATCAGCCAGCCGACGCCGATGGTCCACGACACCACCATCACCAGGGGAATGCCGATATAGAGGAGCACCCCGACCCGCTTGAAGACAAAGCCGAACAGGGCGAGAACGCCGACAAGGCTTGTCGCCAGGGTCGAAAGCAGGTTCGAGTTGACATGGCTGGTATAGCCGACCGCCGCCTCGTAGCCGCCGCCGAACTCGACCCGGACCGAGGGCCGGGCGGCGGGCGGGACCAGTTCGTCGTAGGCCTGCATGGTGATTTCGCGGATTTCGGCGGAGATAATTTTCGAAAAGTCTATGGATTGGGCCGGGCGGTCGGGCTGAATGGCGGCCAGGAGCATGGTCGCGTCCTTGTCGACCAGATAGCCGCCGCTCGATCGATCGCCGGCTTCGATGCCGTAGCGGCGCATGGCCCGTTCAAACACCGTGCCCAGGCCGATGGCGTCGAGAAGCAGCAGTTCGTCCATATTGCCGGCCGAGGACATCACCGAATTGATGCGGGTGTGGACGGTGCGGACCGACCGGCGGATAGCGTCGGGCTCGAGCAGTTCGCGCACGCGTTCCCGTTCCTCCGGACTCAGGAGCAAGAGGCCGTAGGAGGGAAGCGCTTCGTACAGGAGGTAGTGCTGATCCTCGGGGCGGAATTTCCGTGAAAAGGCGGAGCGGATGCGTTCGTCGCCGGACAGGCGGTCCACCACCGCGTCGGCGACTTTTCCGGCTATCTCGATATAGCGCTGGCGCGCTTCCTTGCGGGCGGCGCGGGCGGTCGCGTCGCCGAGGGCCGGGTTTGCCTTGAGTTCGCCCGGGGTGGGCTCCCGCTCCTGGGCGTTCCCAAGGTGGAACACCACCACCGCCTCGTCGACCGAGTCGAAATCGACAACCGCCCGGGTAAAATCGCGGGCGGTCGGGACATCCTGCGGCAGCATGGCGGCAAGGTCGAACGGCGCGTGCAAGCCGCCCCGGAAATAGGAGACGATGGGGGGGAGCCAGGAGAGGACAGTGAGGATAACAGCCGCCCACAGGACGACGCTATACCGGTGGCAGGCAAAGCCTGCGATTGACCGGAGTATTCGTTTCTGCATCGACGCAACCACCTTTATGGAAAAGATGATACCGGGGAACCAATCAACAGGAGGCGGCGAAGCGGTATTCGTACTGGACGGGGCCGGAATACCTGTTCATAACGCACGGCTCGTGTTAATTCCGCAGGGCCAGGGTCTGGCCTGCGGTCGGTTCGCGCGGCTGCGATGCCAGTGGTTCATCCCCCATTTCGGGATCCATCTGCGCTTCCCGGAGCGGGCGGTAACGGGTGTCGGAGGAGGCGGCGATATCGAAATCCTCGTCCCGAACCGGGGCGTTGCCGCGCACCTGCTTGAACTGCATTTCCATGGAACGCCTGTCGCGCGGCCACGAGAAAGACATCATGTAGGGAAAGACCATATTTTCTTCAGACACCTTCTCGCCGCGGCGGTTGTTGAGATTGCGGTAGTCGTCGTACCGCTTGACCAGGAGCGGCTGGCCCTTGGCGTCAAGCTGGGTGATGCTGGAAATGGTGCCGTTCCTCGGGTTGATGGCAAGCTGCAGGTGCGGACGGTTGCGGGGCACGTCTTCCTCGAGGATAAGGGTGCCTTTGGAGTCCTTGACGTCGGCATACCGCCAGCGCCGGGACGCCAGCCTGGTGTCGGCGCGGAGCATCTGCTGCAACACTTCGTCCGGATCGAAACGGAACGAGAAGTTCTGGAGATCCTGCACCTTGCCGTGGTACAGGGTCTTTTGCGTGGGGACGTAGAAGCCGACGTCGTCGCCGAGCATCACCACGTCGAAGGCCTGGATGGCGCCGGCCAGCTTGTCGGCGCGAATGCGCAGGCGGTCGGTATCGTCGGCGACCACGTCGGCGTTGACGGTGAGGCCGAACTTCGACGGCTGATCGACAATGCGCATCACCCCCTTCCCGGCGAGGCTGGAGAGGTTGGCACGGGATTCGACCGCGTTCTGGACCAGGACGTTCGGGTTGGCGCTCCGATCCACCTGGCGATTGGCGACGCGATCCCTGTTGCCGCACCCGGCAAGAACAAGAAGCAGCGTCAGCGCGGCCGCGAGGGTATAAGCTTTGGGCATTGTCTGTCCTTATTGATTATGGGAGGACTCTCCCGATTCGGCCGGCGGCTGCGTGGACCTGTGCCATGGCCGAACCCGGAGGCCATCCCCCGGTCGCCCTAGTGTAGGGGTTTTGTCCCGTTACACAAGACGTTTCTGTCGTCGTCAACGCGCAATTCCGCAGTTTCCGATTGGAGTTGACATCCCTCCACCCCCATGGTACTCCGGGAACACCCGTACCGAGGTCCTTGTACGGTAGTGAATACTTCGGTTAATTTCTTAACGGTTCAGTCGACATACGCCGCCTGATGCTTTTCGGCGTCGACCGTTTCCTCCGCCGACGCGGATTCGTTCTTTTTCCCCTTCCAGGCGACATTGATCTGTAAATCGCCGCCATCGATACCGAAACCGGGGAAGGTGCGCGTCTCCAGATTGCAGAACCCGGCCATACGGGTGACGTCGCGCCAATGCGACCAGGTCCAGTAGAAGGGGCGGCGGATGGTCGTGGATTCAAGCCGCGCATCCCCGTTTTCTTCCGAAACATAGAGGAGGCGGTCGTCGATGTAGTCCGCCGCCTTGTAGCGGAGTTTGACCAGGGAACAGGTGATTTTCCCCTCGCGGACAAACCATTCGACGCTTTCCGGCGGCTGCGAATTCCAATCGGCGGCGACGCGGTCGGCCGGGCCGGTCGGCGGTTCCCCTTCGGTCGCGCCGACGAACATGAGGAAACCGCCCGAGTGCAGGGCGTGGTAGAGGCCGACGAGGGCGACGCCGAGATGGTCCCACGACGGCTCCAAGTTGAGGCCAGTCACAAGGATACCGTCGAAATGGTGGGGCATGTTCTTCGGCAGTTCGTTCCAGGCGGAACGGAAAAAGGTCACCGGGGCGTTTTCGTCCCGGGCCAATTCACGCGCATGGTTGACGGCGACGCCGGAAATATCCGAACCGAGGATGGTGACGCCTTTTTCCGCCAGGTAAATGGTGCGCCGGCCGAGGCCGCAGGAGGCGTCCAGAAGCACCTTGGCGTCAAGTTCGTGGGCCATGGTCGCGAAGGCGCGCGCCGGACCGCCGCCCTGCCCGTGGATCTTGGTACGGAATCCCTGCCGCCAGCTTTCCCGCCGGAACCATTCCCAGCGGTGTACCAAATCCCAGTCGGTCATGGACCCGGGTTGACTGCTCATCGGTGTCTCCTCTCCCGCCCATCCCTCGAAGTTCGCCCCAGGCGGCAACTGGTACGTTACGGGTGCGCGCCGGGATAGTCAAGCCCCATGTCCTCGGGATAACCGAACATGATATTGAGGTTTTGGACGGCGGACCCCGCCTGGCCCTTGACCAGGTTGTCGATATGGCTGATGACGCGGAACAGCCCGGTGCGCTCGTCGGCAGCGACGGTGAGGAGGCAGCGGTTGCTGCCGCGCACGTCGGAGGTCGAGGCCGGCTGTTTCGCATCCTTGACGAGAATAAACCGGTCGTTTTTATAGGTATCCCTGTAGCACTCCACTATTGTAGCGCCGTTGACGCCGGCTGGCAAGCGGCCGTACAGGCAGCTCATGATGCCCCGCGACATCGGCACGACCTGGGGCGTGAAGGTAACGCGCACGTCCTCCCCGGCGGCGAGGGAGAGTTCGCGTTCAATTTCCATCACGTGCTGGTGGCCGGTCAGGCGGTAGGCGCCCATGTTGTCGTAGCGTTCGGGATAATGGTGGCCGACAGACGGCTTCTTGCCCGCGCCGGAGATGCCGGATTTGCAGTCGCAGACGATGCCGGCCGTCTCGACGAGGCCGTTTTTTACCGCCGGCGCGAGGCCGAGGATGCAGGAAACGGCAAAACAGCCGGGATTGCCCACGAGCCGCGCCGAGGCGATTTCATCCCGGTGCAGTTCCGACAGGCCGTAGACGGCTTCCGGCAGGAGGTCCGGCGACTTGTGATCGGGGTCCTTGCCGAGGCGGTTGGCGTACTCGGCGTAGAGTTCGGGGGAATTGAAGCGGAAGTCGCCCGAGTAGTCGAGGAACTTCCGGCCCGCCGCCAGTTCGCCGGGGGCGCGTACCTGGCCGACCCCGTCCGGGGTGGAGGCGACGGTGACGTCGGCGGGGGCACAGGCGAATTCGGGCGAATCGGCGTCGAGGATGGGGAGGTCGCAGAAGCCCTCGAGGTAGGGCCAGACGTGCGAGATCGGCTTGCCGATATCCTGGGTGGCGGCAAGGGCGGTCAACTCCAGTTCGGGATGGCGGAGGAGGATCTCGATCATGCCGAGACCGCCGTAGCCGGTGGCGCCGATAAGTTTGATGGTGGTCATGATTCTTTTCTCGGGATACGGTTTTCCCATTCGACCCGGGGGGCGTCGCCCCACAGGTCTTCGAGCCAGTAGAATTCTCGCGCCTGACTGTCGAAGATGTGGACAAGAACATCGCCGAAATCGGCGAGAATCCACGCCGCTTCGCGGTCGGGCTGGTTCAGGCGTTTGCCGCCGTGCTTGGCCAGGCTCTTCTCCACCCGGCGGATGATGCCGCGCATGCGGGTCAGGGACGACGCCGAGCCGATGACGAAATAATTGGCATAATCGATAAGCTCGCGCAGGTCGAGGATGAGGATATCCTCGGCGCGCTGATCGTGCATCGCCAGCGCGGCCAGGATGGCGAGCTCGCGGTTTTTGCTGTCGAGATCGCTTGTCGCGGTCTTGCCGCTTTTTTCGATCGTGTCCATAATTCTCCATACGACGCCGCGACGGGTACGCCGGGCGGACGCCCAGTATACCACACAACCCCGCGCGGCGATAGATCCCTCACCCCTATTCTATAACGAATAGGGCGAGATTTCCCGCTGGATGAACTTCTGTTTCAGGAAGGCGAGGGTCTTCTGGTGGATCTGGCAGACCCGGCTTTCCGACAGATCGAGGACCTCGCCGATCTCCTTGAGGTTCAGGTTTTCATAGTAGTAGAGGATAAGGACCTTTTTCTCGTCGTCCGAGAGGCCCTTCATCGCCACTTCCTTGATTTCCTGACGGGTCAATTCGGTCAAGGGGTCCGGCGCGCTCGGGTCCGGCAGCATCTGGATGGCCCCGACCTGGTTGCCGTCGCCGTGGTCCGAGTCGTTCCAGTTGCGGTCCAGCGGCACCATGTTCTTGATCTGGACGTCCCGTTGGAGTTCGTAGTACTCCTTCTCGTCCAGGCCAAGATACTCGGCCATCTCCTCGTCGTGGGCGGGCCGGCCGAGCTTGAGTTCAAGCTGCTCGCGGGCGCGCTTGACCTGGTTGACCTTTTGCCGCAGTTGCCGCGACGGCCAGTCGAGCTTGCGGAGCTCGTCGAAGATGGCGCCGTTGATGCGGCGGTTGCAGTAGGTCGAGAACTTCACCCCCTCGGCCGGATTGAACTTCCGGATGGCGTCCAGCAGCCCGAAGTTGCCGTAGCTGATCAGGTCCTGGACATCCAGGTAGGTGGGGAATTTCTTCGACATCCGTTCCGCCATGTCGAAGACAAGAGGCAGATAGTTTTCAATCAGCCTCGCCCGGGCGTCCTCGTCCCCGGTCGTCGTGTAACTGGCCCACAGGGCCGACTCTTCCTCGTCCGTCAAGGGCGGCGGCGGGATAAAGTCTTCCACATATTCGTTCATGCTTCCACCTCCTGGTTGTGTAGTCCGCCGGCGCTGCCGGCTCTGTCAAAATTCATCCCCGAAGTTCCCGTTTTCATCCCCCTTATTCCTCCCCCGCCGACGGTGGTTGGGCCGGCGCCTGTTCCGTCCGCATCGCGTCGGCGGGCGACATGTCCATGTTGACGATTCTGTCGTAGGCCGTCTTGGCCCTGAACTTCCGCTCCATGTCGCGGCTGCGGCTTTCTGCCAGTACCTCCTGCACCAGGGCGATGCCGAGCATGGACACGAACAGCCCCAGCAGAAAAAACGCCGCCGCCAGATAAATGCCCAGTTCCCACGCCTTTTCGGCCGTCATCGGCTGCGTGTCGCGGCCGGGCATAAAATAGAAATACAGCCAGTTGGCGAGGAAGACCAGGATGCCGAGCACGGCAAAAAACCCCGCCATCTTTTTCGCCATCATGCGCTTCTACCCTCCGCCGGCGGTTCGCCGTCCGGTCTGACCTCGCACCGGCCAAGCACCAATTCCGCCAGGGCGACGCTGTCCGCCGGGACGATGGGCTTGGTGTAGTCCGGCCCGGTGGTGACATACCCGATGCCTTCCGTCAGTTCCGACCCGACGTTGAGGATATCGCCGTAGGACACGCACTCGTCCAGCTTGGTCAGCATTATGCGGTCGTAGCCGGTCGGCTTGTAGCGGAGCGCCGTCTCGCGCATCGTCCGCGCCGAACTGACGCAGGACAGCAAGAGATGCGTCTCGTCCGCGCCGGCAGCCCGCACGATCGCGGCCAGCCGGTCGATACCCTTCGCGTCCCGGGGCGATCGGCCGCCCGTGTCCACGAGAATCACGTCCCGCGACGCCATGGAACGGATGACCTCGGCCATCTCCTCCGGCTCGGACGCGGTGGCGACAGCGATGCCGAACAGCCGGCCCAGGTTATTGATTTGCCCGTCGGCGCCGGGTCGGCGCAGGTCCTCGTTCACGACCGCCACCGATTTCTGCGCCTTCATGGCGAACTGAATCGCCAGCTTGACGACGCTCGTCGACTTGCCGACGCCCGACGCGCCCAGGAGCGCCACCACGGTCGGCCTGCTTTCGCGCGGGAGTATCGGTCCCGCCGTCGGAATCCGTCGCGCCACGGCCTGCAGGAGTTCGCGGCGGATATCCTCGGGGTCGGACAAGCCGGGCCATTCGGCCTGCAATTTTTCCACCACGTCGCGGGCCAGCGCCTCGTCGACGTCCGCCTTGGTGAGGAGGCGGTAGCAGTCCAGCAGTTGCGGCGTCACCGCCGGCACGCCGCCCCTGGCCTGCAGGGTGATGATCATCCGCAGTTCGTCTCGAAGATCGGCGTTTTCCTTGCTGGTTTTCTCCAATTCCTCCTGGAACGCGTCCAGCCGGCCCGAAATCCCCGAGGCGGTTTCGCCCAGGTTGACAAAGGGGCTGGCCGCGGCGGCCATGGCCTGGCGCGCCGCCGGGCCGTGCTTTTCCGCGCCCTCGAGCGCCTTGGCGTAACTCCGCAGCAGCGGATGCGCGCCCGGTTTGCCGACGTCCTTGTCCTTGGCCACTTCCGGTTCGGTCATCGGCGCGACCTCCAGCTCAACCGCGAGACAGTCGCCGCCGAGTTTGCCCGACGTCAGTTTGCTGAACAGGTTCCCCTCCCGGACGTCGCGTCGGGTGACGATACTGAAATCCGCGCCAAGCTGCGACTTGGCTTTTACCAGGGCTTCCGTGTAGGTTTTGCCCCGGAAAATCTGCGTTTTCGACTGTTTCGCCATTGTCCCCATTCCGGGTAATTCTTCCTTGTTGCTGTTAATCCTCTTTGTAACGAAGACGAATCCACCTAACCCCAAACGTCACCCCGGCGTACAAAACCTCCGCCGTGGGAAAAACGGGCGGTTGTGCCGGGGCAGTCGGGCGAACATTCGCTGCAGTTCCCGCCGCGCATTCCATCGAGGGTGGAGCAAATCGGGGTCGTGACTGCCCCGGCACAACCTCACGCCCCTCGCCCGGTTCAACGCCCCACCGCCGGGGTGACGGCTGGGTGGGGAGTCGCGCCCCCTAGTTCAAATCCACCTTCACCATGCCGACCGACACCGGCTCGTAATCCTGCAGAATTTCGTTGAACGACATCACCGCCAGCATCGGCAGTCTGGCCATGGTCAGGCGCTTGACGTGCAGGCGGATCTGCGGCCCGGTCAGGAGCAGAGGATTGTTGCCGGTCTGGACCTGGCGCTGCACCTCGTTGGAAATCGCCTCGACCAGCTTGGCGCTGGCGGCGCCGTGCAGGGTGATGAACGACCCAGCCTCGGTGTGCTCGATACGCTGCGACAACTGCTCCTCCAGGCGCGGGTCGAAGGTGACGACGTTCAGCTTCTTGGTGCCGGGGACGGCATATTCGTTGCACAGCCAGCGCTTGAGGCCGTTGCGGGCGAACTCGGTGAGGATGTCCGGATCCTTGGTGCGACGGCCGACGTCTCCGAGGACCTCGAGAATCGACCCGAGATTCCTGATCGACACCTTTTCCATAAGCAGGTTCTGCAGCACCTTCTGGACTTCGCCGACAGACAGGACGCTCGGCACCACTTCCTCGACCGTGCCGGGCGAGTATTCCTTGACCGCGTCGAGGAGCTTCCTGACCTCGTCCTTGGTGAGGAGTTCGGCGGCGCGGTTGCGGATGACCTCGGTGAGATGGGTGGCGACGACCGTCTCGGCGTCGACGACGGTATAGCCGACCCGCTCCGCATATTCGCGGCTGGAGGCGTAAATCCACACGGCAGGCATGCCGAACGCCGGTTCGATGGTCTCGTCGCCGTCCAGCTTTTCCGTGGCCGCGCCGGAGTCTATTGCCATGAAGCGGTCGGCTTCGGCCGTGCCGGACGCGACCGGCGCACCGTGAATCTTGATAACGTATTCGTTGGCCTCGAGCTGGATATTGTCGCGGATGCGGATAGGCGGCACGATGATGCCGAGTTCCAGTGCCAGTTGCTGGCGAATCATCTGCACCCGGGCCAGCAGACCGCCGCCGCCCGATTGCTGGGTGTCGACGAGCGGCACCACGCCGTAGCCGACCTCCAGTTCCATCGCGTCGACCTTCAGGAGGTTCTCGACCTTGTCCGCCGCCGGCTTGGCCGCTTCCGCCTCTTCCTCCTGCTTTTTCGCTTCCGCCGCCTTTTCGCGCGCCTCGACCGCCGACGCCGACATGGTGCGCCTGGCGATGTACCAGAACGCGCCGGCGATACCCGCGACGATAAGGAGCGGCGTCGGCGGGAAGGGCGTCAGCCCGAAGAGGCCGGAGAACCCGAGCAGGCCCAGCATGACGGCGGCGGCGGCGATGGGCTTTTCCTGGCCGAAGAATTGGCCCATCAATTCGGTGCCGAATTCGGTCCTGCCGGCGGCGCGGGTGACCAGGAGGCCGGAGCCGACCGAAATCATCAGGGCCGGAATTTGCGAGGACAGACCGTCGCCGATGGTCAGGATGGTGAAGACGCGGGCGGCTTCGACAAATTCCATGCCGTAAATAAACACGCCGATGACAAAACCGATGACGATGTTGATGCCGGTAATGATGATGCCGGCGAAGGTGTCGCCTTGCACGAACTTCGACGCACCGTCCATCGCGCCGTAGAAGTCGGCGAGCTGCTGGACTTCGGAGCGACGGCGGATGGCTTCCTGCTCGTCGATCAGGCCGGAGTTCAGGTCGGCGTCGATGGCCATCTGCTTGCCGGGCATCGAGTCCAGGGTGAAGCGGGCCGCGACTTCGGCGATACGGGTCGCGCCCTTGGTGATGACCATGACCCGAATAATCATGATGATGACGAAGATGGTGAAGCCGACGGCGAGGGAATTCAGGCTGTTGATGTTCTCGGTCGAGCCGCCGCCGCCCACGAACGCGCCAAAGGTGGCGATAAGGTTGCCGGCCGCGCCGATGCCGGTCTGGCCACGGCTGAGGATCAACCGGGTGGACGAGATGTTGAGAGCCAACCGGTAGAGGGTGAGCATGAGAAGAAGCGACGGGAAGGTGGAGAAGTGGAGCGGCTGATCGACAAAGATGGTGACCATCAGCAGGATGAGGGCGAAAAGGATGTTGATGGCCAGCGCGATGTCCATCATGAACGCGGGCAGCGGCACGAGCATGAAGCTGAGGGCGGAAATGACGAATATGGAAAGCACGACGTTCTTGCTGCCTTTCGCCAGCAAGAACCCCTGCACCTTCCCGAGGAAATTCATGAGTGGGTTGTTTTTGGGGACTGCGCTCATACGCCGCGCGTCCCCAGTTGCCTACCCGTACCCGTTTGCGCCATCAAGCCGCCTTCTCTTCCATTTCGCGAAGCATGCGCTGCTTTGTCTCCGCGTTCATCACCGACGTCAGAATTTCCGCCACCGCGGCGAAAAGCTCTTCCGGTATGTGATCGCCAATCTCCACCCGCTTGTACAATTCGCGGGCCAACGGCGGGTTTTCCACCAAGGGCACCCGGTGTTCGCGGGCGAGGGCGATGATCTGTTCCGCCACCTTATCCTTGCCCTTCGCTACCACGAGAGGCGCGGGCATGCCCGGCTTGTACGAAATGGCGACGGCGAAGTGGGTCGGGTTCCTGACCACCACCTCCGCCTGCGGCACCTCGGCCATCATGCGCTGCTGCGCCATTTCCATCTGTTTCTGGCGACGCTTCTGCTTGACCATGGGGTCGCCTTCCATCTGCTTGAACTCCTCCTTGACCTCCTGCTTCGTCATCTTGAGGTCCTTGTTGTGCTTCCACTTCTGGTAGTAGAAATCGGCAAAGCCGAGCACCATGAGAAGGATGGCCAGGATCTGCGCCAGCCTGAGCACCCGTTCGACGGAGTAGACGAACATCCCCATCGTCTCCATCTCCACCATCATCATCACGTTCTGGACTTCCGTGCTAATCGTCCACCACGCGACCGACATGATGACGGCGAGCTTCGCCATGTTCATCACCAGCATAACCAGGTTGCGCATCGCGAACATGCGCTTGAAGCCGGCGATGGGGTTGAGCTTGTTCGGGTCGAACTTCAGCATCTCGGTCGAGACGATCCAGCGCACCTGGTAGTAGTGCACCAGATACGCCCCCACCGCGAGCAGGAACAAAAACGGCCCCACCAGAATCGCCAGCCACATGAACCAGTTCACCGCAAAGGGGATAACCTCCTTGCCGTCCGGAATCTCGAGGAGCGGCATATCGACGGAAATCATCTTTTCGAAAAACACCTTCATGTGCCAGGCCATCCACGGCCCGATGTATTTCAGCAGGGTCAGCCCGGCGAGAAAGAGCATGGCTGCGGCCAGGTCCTTGCTCTTGGGGATGTTGCCCTTCTTGCGCGCGTCCGAAAGCTTTTTTGCTGTCGGTTCTTCGGTTTTTTCTTCGCCGCCGGCCGCCATCCGTTCCCCTCGCTACCGCCCCGGAGTCGCGTCGCCCATGGCCTTGACCATGTCGGACATTTCGATCAGCATGTCCCCCAGGGGTCCCTCCGGCATGTCCTGCAGGTTGAAGACCCAATCGTGCGGCACCAGCATCATGCACACCGCCGGATAGACGAAGATAAGGACGCTCAAGCCCAGCACCACCCGGAGCGGCATCCCCAGCACCTGGATGTTCATCTGCGGCATGGTCTTGGTGACAAAACCCTCGACGATGCTGTTCATCAGCATGATCATCATGACGGGAATCGCCAACTGCCCGCCCAGCTTCATCAGGCCCGCCGCCTGCACCGCCGACATTTCCAGGACCGGGTGGTTGAAATTCACCTCGGGGAGCAACGCCCCGATCGGCACCCAGTCGTAACTCTTCGCCAGGATGAAAATCAGCACCAGGTGCAGCTTGGCGACGAGGAACAGCATCAGGGTCAGGTTCATGTTGATGAGGCCGAGCATGGGCATTTCGATGCCCGACTGCGGGTCCAGCACATTGGCCATCGAGAAGCCGATCTGCTGGCCGGCAATCTCGCCCGCCATCTGCACCCCGGTAAAGATGAGGGTGGCGAGAAAACAGATAGCCATCCCCAACACGAATTCCTGCCCCGCCAGCAGAATCAACTGCTGCATGTCCATATAGTCGGGCGTCATCGCCGACCGCGCCGCAAACGGCACCAGCAGCAGCGGAAAGGTGATGCCCAGGGCGATTTTCGCCTGGGTAAAAAACATCTCCGAACTGAAGAACGGCGCGAAAAGGATCAAACAGCCGCAGCGCAGCACCACCAGCACATAGGTGAGGAAGGCGGTGAGGATGCGCTCCACCATGTAATAGTCTTCGCTCATCCGCCGCCTCTGTTCACCATCACGCACTCAATAGAAACTCGAAAACATCGCCATGCAGTTCTCGTAATACGCGGCGATGAAGTCGATCAGCCACGGCAAGGACAACGACACCACCAACACCACCGCCGCCAGCTTGGGAACAAACGTCAGCGTCATCTCCTGAATACTGGTGACAGTCTGCATCAGGGACACGATGACGCCGACCACCAGCGCGGTCAGGAGCGTCGGCAGGGACAGGATCAAGCACGTCCACAGCAGATCCTTCGCCACGTCGATAATGTCCTGCACTTCCGGTATCATGTGCGGTTCCCAGCGTTCAGAATATCGCGGCCGGATTGGTTCCGGTCGCCACCGGTACAATCAGGTGTTGCAACAGCGTCGGCGGAAAACTGGTGATCAACCCCTCGAACAACAGCCGCCAGCCGTCGACGATGACAAAGACGATGATCTTGAACGGCAGCGATATCATCGCCGGCGGCAGCATCATCATGCCCATCGCCATAAGAATGGACGAAATCACCACGTCCAGGACCAGGAAGGGGAGGTACAGGAGAAACCCCATCCAGAAGGCCCGCTTCAGTTCGGAACAGATGAACGCCGGGATCAGGGCCGAGGTCGGCACATCGGCAGGCATCAGTTCCCCCTGGTAATCGAGGGCAGCCGCGTCGGACAACCCGGCCGCTCCCATGAAAAAGTACAGTTCCTCTTTACCGTCGTTCGCCGCCAGGCATTCGAGCATGAATTTCCTGACCGGCGCCATGGCCCGCTCCAACGCTTCGGCCTGGCGGAGGCGGCGCTGTTCGCCCGGGGCTATCTCCACGAATTCGCCGTTGAAATAGGGCGCGAGCCCTTCGTCCCATGACGCCTTCCACGTCGGCCACATGATGAAAAAGGTCAGAAACAGGGACAGCCCCATCATTACCTGGTCAGGCGGCAGCGACTGGGTGCCAAGCGCGCGGCGGACAAACCCCATCACCACCGCGATGCGGAGAAAACTGGTCATCATCACCAGGATGCTTGGCGACAGCGTCAGGATGGTGAGGATGATCGCCACCTGCAGGGCCGACGTCATCTGTTCCGCCCGTTCCATCGGCACAAGCGAGCCGTTCTCGATGGTCGGAATCGGCAGGTACAGCAGCCCGTCCTGGCGCGGATCGCCCCGCTCGAGCAACGGCACGACGCGTTCGTTGCGTTCCCGGTTGAACATCTCCTCCGGATCAATCGGCTCGCGCGGCGCGACCCCGAGATCGACCGCAGCCGCGACATTTACGAACAAAGTTGAAATGGCGAGGCAAAAAAAAGCCCGCAGCGCCAACCGGTATAATCCCATCCCTCTCCCGTATCGCATGATTATCCCACCGCGTCGACGTGTTGCCGCGCCGCTTCCTGCTCCGGCCCGGTCGTGCCGACGCCGCGTATTTCCGCCACCCGCTGCCGCAGGGTGGACATCTGGGCATTGATTTGACTCGCCTTGGCATCGGCCATGGCCCGGGTCTCGGCCGCTTCGGCTTCCACCACCGTGCGCTGGAACAGCCGCTGGAAAATCGTCAGGCCCGCCTCGGTCTTGGGCCTGGCGACTTCGAGAATGCCGGTGATTTCCTCCTCGTCCGTTATTTCCGACAACGAGCGGATTTCATCCGGCGACACGCCCAGCACGACAATCCGCTTGCCGACCCGCAGGAGCGAGACATAGCGGCGCTGGTCGAGGTGGGTGCGGCCGAGGACCTCCATGGCGGGATGGGAAAAGAGCTGGCGGTGGCCGGGGATGTACTTCTTCATCAGGTAAAGGCCGACGCAGAACACGCCGCACACGCCGATGACAGCCAGGAGCGCCGGCCAGATCGAGGGCATATTGAATTCGCGGCTCTCGCCGTCCCGGCTAGGGCGGCGGCGCGGCCCGGCAAAGGAGATCGGCTGGTGTTCGTAATCCCCGGGCGCGGCCGCTTCGGCGACTTCACCGCCTGTGGAAACGGCGACGCCAGTGGGGGCGGCAGGGGAGACGGCGGCCGGAACGGGGACCGGGGCGGGGTTCTTCTGAACGCTTGGACGGACGACGGCGGCGGCGGTGGGCGTGCCGGTGCGGACGGGGAAGCCTTTGC